>SUWA01000006.1 GCA_015061695.1 Lentisphaerota bacterium | reverse complement strand
CGGTAATGGCGAAGAACAGTGCCAGCGGCCTTTGGAGCGACATCGTGCAGGTCAACAGTAAATCCGGTCTGGTCGGTTCCAACCGCAACGGCGCTTATGCCGGCAGCAAGTTCGGCACGATCGGTTTGACGCAGAGCTTTGCTTTGGAACTGGTTGCTGACCGGATCAAGGTCAACAGCGTCTGCCCGGGCAACTTCTTCGATGGGCCGCTCTGGAGCGATCCCGAAAAAGGTTTGTTTGTACAGTATCTGGCGGCCGGCAAAGTCCCCGGCGCCAAGACCGTGGCCGATGTCAAAGAGTTTTACGAAAAGCAGATTCCCATGCACCGCGGCTGTTTGCCCAGCGACGTGGCCAAGGCGATCATCTACGCCGTGGAACAGTTGTATGAAACCGGTCAGGCGATTCCGGTTTCCGGTGGTCAGGTAATGTTGAATTGAGGTGATTTTATGGATATAAAGAGTCTGGAAATCCGTTTGAATGACTTTGATCCGGCCGTGCGCAAAGCCGCGTTGCTGGAAGCTAAAGCGGGTTTCGAAAACGGTTCGATCGAAGCTGCGGAAAAGTCTTCGATCCACAATATGCACTGCCATACTTTCTTTTCCTACAACGGTTACGGCTATTCGCCCAGCTATGTGGTATATCTTGCCAAAAAGATGGGCTTTTACGCTGTAGGTCTGGTGGATTTTGACGTGCTGGATGGGGTGGATGAGTTTCTTGAAGCGCTGCAACTCCTGGATGTGCGCGGCTGCTGCGGTATGGAAACACGCGCATTTGTTCCGGAGTTGGCCGATAAAGAGATCAACTCGCCCGGAGAGCCGGGCGTGGCTTATCACCTCGGATGCGGATTTACTTCCGGCAAAGTCCCTGCCGGACAGCAGGCGTTTGCCGAAATGCTGCGCAAAAACGCCAACAACCGTACCCGCAAAGTTGTGGAGTTGGTCAATGGCTATCTGGCCCCCGCGGTGATCGATTTTGATGCCGTGGCCAAACGCTACACGCCTTATGGCAATGTTACCGAGCGGCACGTTTGCAGTGCTTACCGTGATGCTGCGGCCGAAGCATTCCCGAATCCGGCTGATCTGGCTGCATTCTGGAGCGAAAAACTGGGTGTAACAGTATCTGATGCCGAAAAATTGATCGCCAATCCGGTCAAGTTGGAAGGCTCGATCCGCTCCAAGACCATGAAGTCCGGCGGGGTAGGGTATGTCAAGCCTTCCCCGGAATCGTTCCCGACTTTGGAAGATATGAACAAATTTATCCTCGGCTGCGGCGCAACTCCGACTTTAGCATGGCTCAACGGCTTGTCGGCGGGCGAAAATGCGCTGGATGAGTTGATTGCATTGCATAAAAAATACGGCACGGCGGCGGCAACGCTGATCCCGGCCCGTAATGTGGAAGGTTCCACACCCGAAAAAACGGCCGCTCTGCAAGCTGAACTCGACCGTTTTATTGCTGCGTGTGTGAAGAATGATCTGCCGTTGTTGGCCGGTACCGAAATGAATGCGCCCGGTCAGCTGCTGGTGGATGATTTTGATAACCCCGCGTTGAGCAAACACCTGACTGCTTTGCTTGCCGGCGTAGATAAATTCTGCTGAATTGCGAGGTGAATAAATGACAAATTTTCTGGCATTTGACCTTGGTGCATCCAGCGGTCGCGCGATCATCGGCAGTTTGGAAAACGGTAAACTTTCTCTGCAGGAAGTCCACCGTTTTGTCAATGGCCACAAGCGGATCAACAACGAGTTGTTCTGGGATTATCCGACGCTGGTGCAAGAGCTGAAAACCGGCTTGAAAAAAGCTGCTGCTGTAACCGGGAATATCTCCGCAGTCGGGATCGATACCTGGGGCGTGGATTATGTTTTGTTCGATCGCAACAGTAAGGAAATGATCACATTGCCTTATCACTACCGGGATGACCGGGGCGATCGCGGCGTGGAGCTGGTGCAGAAAGTTATCAGCAAAGATGACCTTTACCGGCGTACCGGCATCCAGTTTATGCCGCTGAACACCATTTATCAGCTGGCCGCGCATAAGAACGAAAAACCGCAGGAACTGGAAAATGCAGTATTTCTGCACATGCCTGACGCTTTGGGTTTTGCTTTGGGCGGCGATTTTACTACCGAGTATACCGATGCCTCTACCGGCAATTTGCTGGACCCGGTGAAGCGCGACTGGGATTGGGAGTTGATCGACTTGCTGGGGCTGCCGCGCGAACTTTTTCCGGAAATCGTTCCGCCGTGTACTTTTGGCGGCAAGATATCTGCTGAATTGGCTGCCGAGTGCGGTTTGGCGCAAATCCCGATCGTCAAAGTCGGTTCGCACGATACCGCCAGTGCGGTCGGGGCGGTTCCGGTTCCGGCCGGAGCGGCTGCTGCATACGTCAGCTGCGGCACCTGGGCACTGTTGGGCTGCGAGCTGGATAATCCGTGCTGCGATGTAAATAAGCAGACCTTTACCAATGAGGGCGGTCTGAACGGCAAGATCCGTTATTTGAGCAACATCATGGGCTGCTGGCTGCTGCAGGAGTGCCGGCGGGATTTCAAACTGCGCGGCATGGATGCTTCGTTCGATACGCTCGAAGCTATGGCTGAATCGGCTGAACCGTGCGGTTTTGTTATCAATCCCAATGCCGCAGATTTTGTAGCACCTGACAAAATGCCCGAACGAATCAAAAACTATTGTATTGCCACCCGACAGCCGGGCGCAGAAAATATGGATGAATCAGCCATATTGCGGGCGGTTTATGACTCGCTTGCGCTCTGTTTTGCGGATAAACTTGCCGAACTGGAAAAGGCTTCCGGCACCAGTTATAAGGTTTTGAATATCATTGGCGGCGGCACGCAGGACGGCCGTTTGATGCAAGCCGCGGCATCGGCCATCGGCAAGCCGGTCGTGGCCGGCCCGATCGAAGCTACGGCGATCGGCAATATTCTGGCGCAGGCGATCACCACCGGTGATCTGGCTGACTGGGGCGAAGCGCGCGAAGTGGTGCGCAACAGCTTCCCGGTCGAAACTTATGAAGTTGATGCTGCTGCGCAGAAAATATTTGCTGAAGGCATGAAGAAATTCAAAGCACTGCCGTAATTGCAATACATCAACTTGCCAGTCTGCTGCGGTTTTTGCGGCAGACTGGTGGTTTTTTTTAGACATAGAGGGGAAAAGCTGGCGGGTAAAATGCAGTAAAAATGGGAATAATGGTGGATCATGAAAAAGTTGATTATTTGGTGTTGCTCCGGATGGTTTCTGGCGGCTTTTTTGAGTGGTTGTTCCGCACCCCGGGTCAGTGAAACCGGGCGGACTGCGGTTGAACAGTTTTTGCTTTCCACCGTGGTTGAACGCGGTATCGGCAGCGTGGATTTCAGCCAGTTCAGCGAAAAAAAGGTTTTTGTAGATTACGACTATCTGGAATCGCAGGTCGATAAGTCTTATATCAAAGGCGTGGTGGAAATGCGCATGGCTGAACAGGGCTTGATTGTCTGCCGCGATATTAAAGAAGCTGATTACATAGTCCAGGTGCTTTGCGGGGTATTGGCCACAGATACCAGTAAACTGATGATCGGAACGCCATCACTGCCGATCCCGATCCCGGATACTTCGATCAGTGTGGCAATCCCGGAAATACCGGTGTTTCAGAAACTTACCCGTTCCGGTTTCGGACGTTTTTCGTTCAATATACTCGAAGCTCCCAGCCGGAAACCGGTCAAAGTCATTCCCGGAGTGGAGGCTTCAACTTACTATACCAACTGGACGATCCTGTTGGTGCCGTTCAAATCTTACGATATGCCTTTGCAGATCAAGGAAGGTACGCAAACCAGTTTTGACCTTGATTATTGAAATACAGTTGATACAAAAAAAGCCCCGCTGGTGCGGGGCTTTTTTTGTGCAGAGATCAATGGTGCGAGAAAATGCGTTCGGGGGCGTGATAAAGCGCCACACCCAACTCATTGGCACGCTTGATAACGTCAGCATCTTTCAGGCTGCCGGCGGGGGCGATGATCGCGGTGATCCCGGCCTTGGCAGCAACTTCCACGCCGTCAGCAAAGGGGAAGAATCCGTCGCTGGCCATGACCGCACCTTTAAGGGTGCCGCTGCCGGTGTACTTTTGCGCAAATTTGGCCACAGCCTGTTCAATGGCCCCTACGCGATCCTGTTCGCCGGTACCGACTGAAAGGGTCTGGCCGTTCTGGGCAATAACCACACCGTTGGAGCGGACGTTCAAATTGACGTACCAGGCAAACAGCAGGTCATCCAGCTGTTGGGCGGTTGCTTCCGGGATCGAAATCTGATGACCGCAGGCTTTATTTTCGGCTTCCGCCTTTTTCATATCCTTTACGCTCTTGAGCGCGGTCAGCAGCGGGTCGGCGATCACCAGCGAGCCGTCGGCCAGCACTTTGATGGTCTGGGCGGCACGTTCATCGCCCACATAGCGGGGCAGATCCGCCGGATTGCCGCATTTGATGATGCGGATATGTTTGTTGAGCTTGTAGGTTTCGCCATCGTTGAAAATATCCAGCACACCATCGGCAAAGGAGGGGGCAACCACACATTCAGCAAAGGTGGACATGATTTCGCGGGCGGTTTCAGCATCGACTTCGGTATTGAACGCGATCACGCTGCCGAACGCGGCGCGGGCATCGGCATCACGGGCTTTGAGGTAGACATCTTTAAGCGTATCGCCTTCCACGGCCACAGCGGCACCGGAGGGATTGACGTGTTTCATGACCGCGCAAGCGTTGCGGTCAAAAAATTTAACGATGTTCAGCGCGTAGGATATATCTTCCAAATTGGTCTGCGAAAGACCGCTTTTGCCGTTTTTGAGTATTTCCATGCCGCCAATCACGCCGGGGGCTTCGACCGGGCGATAGTACGCAGCGGTCTGGTGGGGGTTGGTACCGTAACGCAAATCGGTAACTTTTTCGTAATTGCGGCCGTTGATTTCGATCGCATCAGCAAAATCACCCAGATTCTGCGAGAGATAACTTGAGCGGCCCAAAGAAGATTTGACTTCAGCCATGATTTGACTCCTTTTTTATTTTTTTACAGAAAAAAGCGTATAAATAATGTACAACAGTTTGCACATTTTGGCAAATGAATGTATTGTCTATTTGTGTAATTTTTCAGTTTAATTTTGTGTGGAGCCGAAAATGGAGCGTAACGCACTTTTTATTACCTTTGAGGGGCCGGAGGGCGCCGGCAAAAGCACCCAGATAAAATTACTGCGCGATCATCTGACCGCATTGGGCTGCCGCGTGGTAGTTACCCGGGAGCCGGGCGGAACCCCGCTGGCGGAGGATTTCCGCAACATAGTCAAACATTATCACGGCGAAGAACCGCTTTATCCGGCTACGGAGCTTTTGCTGTTCGAAGCCGCCCGCGCCCAGCATGTGAATCATGTCATCAAGCCGGCGCTGGAAAATAATTCGATCGTATTATGCGACCGTTTTACCGACTCAACGGTGGCCTATCAGGGCGCCGGGCGGTCGCTGGATAGAGCGTTTCTGCAGGAGTTGAACCGTTTTGCCACAAGTGGCTGTCTGCCGGATCTGACGCTGCTTTTTGATCTGCCTGTAGAGGTCGGTCTGGCCCGGGCACAGGTGAGGGCGGCCAAGGTGGAAAATCACAACGACCGGCTGGAAGAAGAAAAGATCGACTTTCATCACCGGGTACGTCAGGCGTTTCTGGAGATAGCCCGGGCCGAACCGCAGCGGGTCAAGGTGCTGGATGCCACACTGAAAATCGAAGAACTCTTTGAACAGGTCAAGCAACAGGTGGAAAATGCGTTACAGAGAGTTTGAACAGCGTTTCCCAAATCTGGCGGCCGGATTGCTTAATGCGGCAAGCAAAAAACAGTTGGGCGGATCTTATTTGCTGTATGGCGATGATCCGCTCTGGCGCGAAGCCGGGGCAATGTATCTGGCGGCCATGACCGTTTGCCAGAGTCCGCTTTTCGGCGGCGAACCCTGCGGCGAGTGCCGTAACTGCCGGCAGATAGCGGAGCATACTTATGCTGAAATGGTTGAGCTTTCGCCCTCCGGCAAGGCCGGATATATCCGTATCGGCGACGAAAATCAGCCTGAACCGAATACACTTCGCTGGTTTGTCCAGCAGTTTGAATTGGCCAGTTCCAATTCCGACGGCCGCAAGATCGGCATTATCCACAATTGCGATGCCATGAACAGCGAGGCGCAAAACGCCTTTCTTAAAACGCTTGAAGAACCCGATCCCGGGGTGATTTTTATATTGCTGACCGGCAATCCGTCAGCTTTGCTGGCTACCACCCGGTCGCGCTGCCAGCTGCTGCCGCTGTTGACCAACACCATGCAGTATGATTTTGAAGGTGCCGGTGAGTTGAGCCTCTTGCTGGGCGATTTGATTTTCCGCAGTGCCAACGATATAGTCAAAGCCTCGCGTCTGGCCGATGCCATGCTCGATTTGACCGGTAAACTTTCCGAAGACAGCGGCAAACGGGCCGATAATGCCTGGGCCAAACGTCTGGAACAGGCCGCCCAGGTGGAAGATAAGAGTTTGCTTAAACGCATTACCGAACAGCGCGACAATGCTGCCGCCAGCTATTATTTGAGCTTGCGCAAACAATTTTTGAGTCTGCTGCACACTTTTTGCGCTCAAGTTTGGATCTGGAGCGAAAGCGGTTCGTTGGATAATTTGTCCAACCGCGAACTTTTTGAGGGTATCGAACTGCCGGAGCAACCGGATAAAGCGGTTGCCAAACGGGCTTTGAATGAAGCTGAAAAGCTGCTCTACCGGCTGCGTTTTCAGGTGGATGAAAAACTTGCGATCCGCTCTTTTGCGGTGAACACAGCTTGCGGCGAATAATTATAGAGGCTCTACTTCCGGTTTTCGCTTTTGGGGTCAAGCAGATCGCGCAGCGAGTCGCCCAGCAAATTGAGCGCCAGAACCAGAATGAACATAAATACGGTTGCTGCAGTTACTTCCCACCAGACTCCGCACCACAGCCGTTCCTGCCCGTCGGAGATCATGATCCCCCAGCTGGGCGCACTTTTTACGCCCAAACCGAGATAACTTACCAGCACTTCGGTCATCACCGCATAGGCAAAGCGCAAGGTAAAGTAAATTATCACCAGATGCATCAAATTAGGCAGAATGTGGCGGAAAATGATGACAACATTGCTGACGCCGCAGACTCGGGCCGCTTGAACAAAGGTTTGATTGCGCAGTTTCATGGTTTCAGCGCGCGTTACTTTGCAGAGTGTTACCCAGCCGGTCAGCCCGATAGCCAGATATACCGCCAGCATCCCCGGTTCGGTGTGGAGCGCTTGGGCGCAGAAATTTACCGGAGCCATCAGCTCCGGTGCCAGATAGCCGCGCGTGAAAAGCAAGGCAAAAGCCAATATAAATAAAAGCGTGGGCATGGCCGCAAAGGTACTGTAAAGCCAAATGACAAAACTGTCGAGCCGGCCGCCGTAAAACCCCGCCAGCATCCCCAGCGTTACCCCGATCGCCGCCGCGATCAAGGCGGCGATCACGCCGACTTTTACCGCAGTGGCGATTCCGCCGATCGCCCGCAGCAGGCAATCGCGCCCCATGTAGTCAGTACCCATGATATGTTCCGTACTCGGCGGGGCAAAGGTTTCAGGACTTGTTAACTCATACGCCGGAGTAAAATCGCAGTATTCGGCGCAAATGGCATAAATTTCCACCGTCAGCGCGGTCAGCAGAAAGATCAAAACTGTACACAGCGAAAAGAGTGCAGTTTTATGGCGGCACAGCCGGTAAAAAAAACTTTTCCGGGGATTGGTGCCGGCCTTATTTTCCAGCTGTTTTGATTGATCTTTACTGCTCATTGCCCGAAGGGGTTTTCTGTTGTTTCAGTCTGGTCAGATGGATTTGCAGCAACCCTATTTCCGACGGTGTTACGCCATCCAGCCGGGCGGCTTGAGCCAGTGTCGAGGGCGCTGCTTTTATCAATTTGGCCCTGGCTTCGTTGCGCAAGCCGGTGATCTGATTGTAGTCAAAATCAGACGGGATCTTCCATTGTTCCAGCTTTTGCAACCTCTTGATCGATTCATTTTCCCGATCCAGATAACCTTCGTAATGCGCAGTGATGGCCAACTGCTGCAGCACTTTTTCCCGCAGCGGTTCATTGTCCAGAAAATCCAGTTCCGGCATCGGGCAGGGCAGATCGGCTGCCGGATCAAACTCGCCGGCATATTGTTTGAACCATGCCAGCAGCGTTTTGCCTTTGTATTTATTGCTGCGTGCGATTGCCTGCGTTTGATCGAGCAACGTGCGGTAGCGCTCAAAGCGTTGGAATTTATCTGCCGGCAGCAAACCATGCTTATAAGCAAAGTCACACAGACGCAAATCGGCATTATCCTGCCGCAAATGCAAGCGGTATTCGGCACGGCTGGTAAAAAGCCGGTACGGTTCGACGATCTCTTTGCTGATAAGGTCATCGATCATCACGCCGATATAGCTTTGATCGCGCGGGAACTCGACCGGTTCTTTGCCGGCGGCATAACAAGCAGCATTGAATCCGGCCACCAGACCTTGTCCGGCGGCTTCTTCGTAACCGCTGGTGCCGTTGATCTGACCGGCGGTAAAGAAATTTTCCCAATAGCGCGAGCGCAAAGTACGTTCGGTTTGATCCGGGAAAACAAAATCATACTCAATAGCGTAAGCGTAGCGCGATATGACCGCATTTTCAAATCCGGGCAGCGTTTTGATCATCAATTCCTGGATTTTCGGCGGCAGACTGGTGGAAAAACCATTGATGTAGTATTCGCCGGTAAATTCGCCTTCCGGCTCCAGAAAGAGCAGATGGCGTTCGTGATGGGCAAAACGCACTACTTTATCTTCAAAACTGGGGCAATATCTGGCGCCGATACCTTCGATCTTGCCCTGATACAACGGCGCCTGCTCCAGATTCTGCCGGACGATTTCGGCGGTTTTCTGATTGGTATAGACCATATAACAGGGCATTTCGCGCTCGCAAGTCCGCGGCAGCGGCAATGCTGAATTCAGGTCGCCCCAGAAACTGAAATGGTTGCCTTGTGCTTCAGGTGGCTGTTTTTCCATGCCGGAAAAGTCGATCGTTTTTTGTAATATGCGCGATGGTGTACCGGTTTTAAGACGGCCCAGCCGCAGTTTGAGCGTATTTCCCAACGCATGACTCATCGCGGTTGCGGCGGCATCACCCACCCGGCCGCCGGGAAAATCCTGCAAGCCGAAATGCAGTTTGCCGCGCAGAAAAGTTCCGGACGAAAGCACCACGCTTTTACAGGGTATGGAAATACCGAATTGAGTTTTGACTGCTGTGATCCGCCGGGATTTTTCATCGACTTCAAAGTCAACGGCTTCGCTTTGCAATATATCCAGATTGGGCGTTATTTCCAGCAAATACTTCATGCCCCGCTGGTAGCATACTTTGTCGCACTGGGCGCGGGGACTGCGCACAGCCGGGCCTTTGCCGCGGTTGAGCAAGCGGAATTGGATACTGGAAAAATCGGTAATGAACCCCTGCGCCCCGCCGCAGGCATCGATTTCGCGCACGACCTGACCTTTGCCCACGCCGCCGATCGCCGGATTGCAGCTCATCTGGGCAATATGATCCATATTCAAGGTGATCAGCAGAGTTTCCGCGCCGGTTCTGGCGGCGGCAAACGCAGCTTCGCAGCCGGCATGTCCGGCCCCGATCACAACAACATCATAAAATTTCACGCTATACCTCAAAGTTAAACCGATATTCTTATCATCATGTAATATACAGCCGACGCGGCGGTTTTTCAATTTTACAATTTGTATGCAGAGGGTTTTTAATTAAAAAATTTGCATTTATTTTAATATCGGATTAGTTTATGCTCCGTTCATAAAAAACAGGAATTTGAATCTTGAGTTGTATTTTTTGTAAAAACATAAAATATTTTCTGTCAGTATTGCTGTTGTCTGGTTTGGTCTGGTGTGCCGGCGGACAGGAGCCGATCGCCGCCCGGCTTATGCGTCAGGGATTTCCGGCCGATTATGCCGTAAAACTGGCCATTTTGCAGAAAAAGCACCCCAACTGGCGCTTCCACGCGCTGCCGGTAACAGAATTGGAAAAAAAGTATACCTGGCAATATGTGCTTTATATGGAAACAGACCACGCTCCATCGCGCAGTTTGATTTCCGGAAAAAGCACATTTTCGGCCTATTTTCACCCGGTCGATGATAAAATCTATGATGCCAATTGCCGCCGGGCCTCCCGCGAGGCCACAGCTTATTTTCTTGATCCGCGCAATTTCCTCAATGAACAGGATATTTTTCAGTTTCTGGATCTGCGGCGCAGTGAACCGGTGGCAGAAAGCGCAGTAAAAATCGCTTTGCGCGGTACTTTTATGGAGCATGAAACTTTGGAAAACGGCTACTCTTACGCACAGTATTTGTGTGAATTGGGCCGGATCTTCAAGATTGATCCGATTTTTCTGGCTTCGCGCGTGCGGCAGGAGCAGGGGATCAATGGTACCATGCTGATTTCCGGCCGGTGCGGTTCATGGCTGGCATCGGCGTTCTGGAAAAGTCAGTTCGGAGAAAAAAATGCCCGGATCACGATCAAAGCTCCGGAGATGTTGTTTCTGCATAAATATGATGGTCTGTTCAACTTTTTTAATATCGAAGCCTCCGGGAACGGCCGGTTTATAATTTATCTTAATGGTATGCGCGAGGCATGGCGCGGGTCGCCTTCCATGAGCAAAAACTGGAATGGCAGTGCATGGAACACTAAATGGAAGGCGCTTTACGGCGGTACGGAAAAAATTGTCCGCAATTATATAGACAACTATCAGAACACAGCTTATTTGCAAAAGTGGAACGTTGACCCGCGGAGCCGGTCGGAAAAAGGTAATTCCCGCAACTTCTGGGGGCAGTATATGCAGAATATCGGCGCGGCATTCAGCGAAGGGCGCAACAGTTACCAGACATTCAAACGGCAGAATATGCTGGATTTGCCGTTTAACTTTCTGATCCCGGTATATAAAAATATGCCGGAAAAGGTTTCGCCTGACCCCGCCGGCGGAAAATGTGTGTATTACCGTAATGGAAAATGATTGACAACGCTTTGATTGTCAGATTTTACGGTGCTGCCAGAGCATTCTGATAAAAATTACTGCTGTGAGCGTCGTGGTTGCCGCCAGCAGATAAAACGGCATCCGGGCATTGGTAGTGTCGGCCAGAAATCCGGCGCCCAGCGGCGCAAGTATACTCATTGATCCGACAATGGTTTCGTTGACCGCCGCATAGCGGGCGCTGTGCCGGGCATTGGCCAGCGCGTGATAAGTCATATTGTAGCAGAATATACCGGAAAAAATCCCGAACAATCCGGTTGCCGCCCACGCCGCAACGCTGCTGCCGGCCACGGTCAAAGTCAGCATGGCCGCGACCGCCGCTGCCGCTCCGATGCTGCCGCCCCATGGCCGGTACGGCCACTTGCGGGTTTTTATACAGCTTAAAGCGGTCAGCGCTTGAGTCAGACTCAACACCCCCAGCATGATTCCCTGACTTGATACCGGCAGAGCTAATTCTTTGGTTGCAAAGTCCGGCAGATAAGAGCGCATAGCCGTCAATGCCAACATGCCGCCCAACGCCAGGATCCACGCCGTAAGCATTACATCGGGCATGGTATTGGCCTGACTTTGCCGGACGGAATCGCTGGATTGTTGAGCTGCGCGTTCTTCCTGCAGGCGCTGGCGGATGAATTTATTCATAATTATCAGCGTCAGGATCACTATTGAAACGATCACCACACAAACCATGTAGCAATAGCGCCAGCCGTAAGCCGGATCAAAACATCCCCACAGCAGCGCGGCGATCAGCGGACCAACGGCCTGGCCGCTGCTCCACGAAGCCGTGTAGATCGCAGTGCTGCGGGCAAAAGTAACGGCTGAAAGTTCTTCTTTTTCAAACAGCTTGACCACAGCCTGAAACGGCACAAAAAAGAGTCCGGTACCCAATCCGGAAAGCACCAGCCACAAGTATTGCAGATCAACTGACGTGCTGAACAAAAGCCCGATCATGGAGCCGGTCAGTATGATTTGGCTGAAGATCGTCAGTTTGACCGCATTTTCGCGCGAAGCCCAGCGGCCGATCAAAAAAGATGCCGCAGTGTAAGTTACCGCCCAGGTCGGGATCGCCGAAGTTACTGCAAAAGAACTGGCACCGGCATCTGCCAGCCGTTTGGTGGTGATAAACGAAAATAAACTGATCACAATATTCAGCAATCCGGGCAGCAGATAAAAGATATATTTCATTACCGTAATCCATTCAATGTTGAGCGTTATTTACTTAATATACACCCTCAACGCATTGGCGGCAATAAAACTGCTGTAAAAAAATAACTGCCGCCCTCCCAAAAAAAAATCGCATCCCGGAAGGGCGTATGCAGCTTGCCGGGATGCGCTTTTTGATGGGGTGATCGGCTTATCAATTACCAAACGGGAACTGGTACTGGTCGAGCTTGCACTCCTGTTTGAGCTGGAGCATGACCTTCTGCAAGGCTTCGTTGACCGGTACGCCGCTCTTGCTGCGTTCGCAGTAAGCGATATATTCTTTTTCTCCGGCGGTGTAAATGCGGTCGCAGCCGGGCGCTTTGCGGGAATTACGCAAGTCGCGCAATATCTGGCCGGTGGTCTTTTTGAAATCTTCCACCTCGGTAAATGCATCAATATTGATCGCTACAAAGAAGTGCCCCAGGTGATAAGGCTGTTTGGCGCCTTCGGGCGAGAAGCCCAGCAGGCCTTTGAGGAACGAACCCTGCTGCAGGGCCGCGCTCAAGATTTCCACCACCGTGGCGTAACCGTACCCCTTGTAACCGGCGGTGTCTTCGCCCAGACCGCCGACCGGAGTCAGCGCAGCGGTACCTTTTACAAGGTCGATCAGGATCTGTTCGGTATCGGTACGGGTGTTGCCCTGGCTGTCGATCACCCAGCCGGGGGGCAGTTCTTTACCGGCGCGGGCGTAAACTTCGATCTTGCCGCGCTGGCTTACGCTGGTGGCACAGTCAAGGAAGAACGGGAATTCTTCATCGCTGGGAATGGCAAAGGTCATCGGGTTGGTACCCAGCATATTTTCCACGCCGAAAGTCGGAGCGATCGAGGGACGGGCGTTGGTTCCGCAAATCCCGATCATATTGCGTTTGACCGCCATCAGCGGGTAATAGCCGGCAATACCAAAGTGGGTGCTGTTGCGTACCACGGTCATGCCGATACCGAATTTTTCTGCCGCATCCATGGCGTATTCCATAGCCGCTTTGGCCGCGACCATACCCATGCCGTCGTGGGCGTCGATCACCGCAGTGGCGGGGCTTTTGCGAACAAATTCAACTTCAGTGACCGGCTTCTGGATGCCGTCGCGGATGCGATCTATATAAATAGGTTTGAGACGGCCGATCCCATGGGAATCAATGCCGAGTTTGTCGGCGGTAATAAGCACGTTGGCGCAGAACGCGGCATCTTCAGCGGGGACGCCTTCGGCAATAAAAACGTCGCGCATGAAGTTTTCGAGCGTGGCAAAATCAATGTAATGAATTTGTTCGGACATGGTCATCTCCTGTGGTTTATGAATTTGTTTACAAGCGTGTTTAGTAATAAGATACAATTGAGTTATCGTTTTGTCAAGGATTAAGCGAAAAAATCTGACAATTTTTTGGCATTTATTGCATATTGGATTATATTTAGCGAGAAAAAAGTCAGAAAATAGGGTTTATCTTGCAAAAATATGGATCTCTTGGCAATATCACAGGCTATTCGCAAACTGCGGATGCAGCAGAATTTGACCGTGGAACAGCTGGCTAAAAAGAGCGGTTTTTCCAAAGGGTTTATTTCGCAGGTGGAAAATTTCCGGGTAACGCCTTCGCTGAAAGCACTTAACGCCATCAGCAGCGCGTTGGGGGTTCCGCTGGCAACCGTTTTGACCAGTGATCCGGCCACCCCCATGTACACTATTGGTTCAGTGGAGCATGGCGAAGAAATACTGCGCAACGATAACGAGCGCTACGGTATGCGCTATCTGGCGCTGGCTTATGAACAGTTGGGCCGCGAGCTGGAGCCGTTTATTGTCGAGTACCGCAAATGCAGCGAAGAGCGTCCGCTTTTGATGCACGACACCGAGGAGTTTTATGTATTGCTGACCGGTTCGGTGGAGTTTTTTATCGGCGGTGATGATTGTGTGGAGTCGTTGAGTGCCGGCCAGACGATTTATCTGAAATCCGACGTGGCCCACCGGGTGCGGCTGGCTCCGGGGTGCGATTTTGCCCGGGCATTGGTGATTTATTCGCAGAAAAAATAACTGTCAAGCCAAAAAAAATGTTGCAAAACTCTGTGAGTTTTGCAACATGTCTTTGTTTTATACAGCAGAGAACGCTTATTTGACCGGCACGCCGTTGGCGGCCAGATACTTTTTCAGTTCGCCGATGTCGATGAGGTGGAAGTGAAAGACCGACGCCGCCAGCAGCACTTGCGCACCGGCTTGGGCTGCAGCCAGAAAATCTTCCATCTTACCGGCGCCGCCGGAGGCAACGACCACACATTCCGGGCAGGCCTCGTGGATAGCCTTGATCACCGGCAGATCGTAACCGGTACGCGCACCGTCGCCGGCTTTGCTGGTCGGCAGGATGGTTTGCGCGCCCAGATCGCGCACTTTTTTGGCAAATTCCACTGCGTCAGCTCCGGTGGCGGTACGGCCGCCGTCAATATAAACTTCGTAGCCGGAGGGCAGGGCGGGATTTACATCCACATCGATCGCTACAGTAACCTTACTGCTGCCGAATTCTTTGATCATTTCGGCAATGATTTCCGGCTTGCGGAACGCCGCGCTGCTGGTGGAAACTTTGTTGGCACCGGCTTCCAGTACCGCCGCGGCGCTGGCCACATCGCGGATACCTCCGCCAACGGTAAAAGGTACACTGCAGGCAGGGGCAACCCGTTTGACCACTTCGATCAGTGTATCGCGCTTTTCTACCGTAGCGGTAATATCCAGCATTGCCAACTCGTCAGCACCGGCGGCGCAGTAGGCTTGGGCGCAAGCCACCGGATCTCCGGCATCGGCAATATCGACAAAGTGGACACCCTTGACTACGCGGCCGGCTTGCATATCCAGACACGGCATGATGGATACAGGAAGGATTTCGCTCATGATGATTTTCCTTTACAGTAAAAATTATTTTTTTAACTGCCTTTTAAAATAATCACAAAATTGATTATTACAAGCATAAAAAAGAGCTTTTTCAAGATTTTTTTGCACAAAAAAAACGGCCGAAGCGGCAATAAAAATCACTTCGGCCGTTGCGGATAAGTCGGTGTTTTATCAATGGATAGCGATCACTTCCACTTCCACCAGCGCGGCTTTGGGCAGGGCGGCAGCGGCCACACAGCTGCGGGCAGGCTTGGATACAAAATACTTTTCGTAAACCGCATTGAATGCGGCAAAGTCTTGCATATTGGCCAGAAAGCAGGTAGTTTTGACCACTTCGTCAAAAGTGTAGCCGGCCGCAGTCAGCACAGCCTGCAGGTTTTTTATTACCTGTTCGGCCTGACCGGCAATATCATCGGCGGCCATGGCACCGGTTGCCGGATCAAGCGCGATCTGACCGGAGGTGTAAAGGGTGTTGCCAACTTTGATGGCCTGCGAATAAGGTCCGACAGCAGCGGGAGCCGCAGTAGTAGAGATAACTTCTTTAGACATAATAAAATCCTCCTGAAAATGATCAAACAGAGTTAGTCGTTGACGGTATAACCGGCTTTCTGCATAGCGCTGCGGATTTCTTCGAGGTGAGCAAAGTCCCTCGTTTCCATGGCGATGCGCAAGAAGCACGCATTAATGTCGTTGTGGGCGTTGCCGCGGGTGTGGTTTACGCTTACAACGTTAGCACCGAGTCCGGATATAATGGAACTTACCCGGGTAAGTTCGCCGGGGCGGTCAAGCAATTCAATGTTCAGTTCTGACGAACGGCCCGATGTTACCAACCCGCGGTGGATCACCCGCGACAGGATCGTTACATCGATGTTGCCGCCGGAAAGCAGCGCCACGACTTTTTTGCCTTTGATCGCCGGGATTTTCTTGAAGTGGATTGCCGCCAACGCGGTTGCACCGGCGCCTTCGGCAATAAGTTTCTGCCCTTCCATAAGCATAACAATGGCGGTGGCGATCTCGTCATCGCTGACGGTTACGATGTCATCCAGATATTTGCTGCAATAGTCGTATGTAAGTTCGCCGGGTTTTTTGACCGCAATACCATCGGCAAAGGTTTTGACCGAACTGCTGGCAGTGATCAGTCCGGCATGATAGCTGGTGGCCATAGATGGCGCGCCGGCGGCCTGTACACCGTAAACCTTGCAGTTGGGGTTGAGCGTTTTTATAGCAATGGCGATCCCGGAAGCCAGTCCGCCGCCGCCGACAGGTACTACTACAGCTTCGACCGAACTCATTTCTTCCAGGATTTCCAGCCCGATCGTGCCTTGACCGGCAATAACATCGTCATCGTTGAACGGGTGGACAAACACTGCTTGGGTACGTTCGACTTCGGCGCAGGCCGCCGCATAAGCATCGTCATATATGCCGTCGATCAGCATTACTTCCGCACCGTAGCGTTTGGTGGCTTCCACCTTGGAGATCGGCGCGGTACTGGGTACAAAGATTTTGGCCGGGATGCCGTTGACTTTGGAGCCGAGCGCTACACCTTGAGCGTGATTCCCGGCCGAACAGGCGATCACGCCGCGGCTTTTTTCGGCATCCGAGAGCGTGGAAATCTTGTAATAGGCGCCGCGAACTTTGAACGAACCGGTTATCTGCAAGTTTTCGGGTTTGATATAGACCTCGGCATCGGTACTGAAAAGCGGAGCCGGGATCAGCGGAGTATGCCGCAGGACTTTGCGCAATTCCCGGCGGGCATCGTAAAAGCGATCGATCTTCAACATTTTTTTATCTTTCAATTATTCCGGAACAAAATAAACTTCCTTTTAAAATACCACTTCTTGCCGGATTGTCAAGCAGCTTGAGTCAAATGCGGTGGCTTTTTATAAAAAAAGAGCTGATCGGAGAGTTTATTTCGTTTTTTTAGTTTGCCGGGTGTTGGCAAAAGTATCTGACTGGATGTATAGTATTGAATGTATACTTTTGATAAATCAACCGAAAAAAAGGAGTTCAAGTCATGAAAAAACGTTTCCGTAAGAAGTTTGCAGTTGGTGAATTCTACCGTCCGTGGTTTGCTGTCAGTGCCGAAATCACCGCTATGGGGGAAGGCGATCAGGCTGATTTTGTTTCCCGCTTTATCGCTGCTGCCGAAGCGCTGGATATGGTCTGCGACGGCGCTATCGGCGAAACCGAGCTGGAAGTAGCCTTTGATACCGGCCGCATGGCCACTGCCAACGAAGAACGCCGCCGGCAGTTCCTCGATCAGGTCAAAGCGTGGCCGGAGATCGTCAAGATCGAAGCTACTGAACTGCAGTAAGAGTTCCGGATCGCTTTTTATGGGGTATCTGAAGAAAAAATTCCGCAATACCAAAAAGTTGCCGGACTGGATATTCTATATTCTGGCCGGGATCATCAAATTGATGCGGTTGATTTTTTTCCGGGTCAAGATCGTCGATCCGTACGGTGTGATCAACAATAAGGAACGGGTCGTTGGTGTTACCTGGCACAACCGGCTGCTCTTTTTTCCGGCTGTATTTCCCAAGAAGGTTCGTAAAAAAACCGTGGCAGTGGTCAGTGCCTCCCGCGACGGTCAGTACATAGCTGATTTGATCAAGTGCTTCGGCTTGCGCAGTGCCCGCGGTTCATCCAGCAAAGGCGGTATGCACGCCCAGCTGGAAGCCTCCCGGGCGCTCCATGCCGGCGATAATGTCAGCTTTACGCCGGACGGACCGCGCGGACCGCGTTATCACATGAGCAAAGGGCCGATCCATCTGGCTGCGATGCACGGCGTCCGGGTGGTCCCGGTGGCGGTCAACGCATCGCGTTACTGGGAGTGCCGTTCATGGGACCGTTTTCAGATCCCCAAGCCGTTTGCCAAGCTGACCGTAGTAATCGGCAAACCGATGGCGATCCCGCCGGATCTGGATCAGGCGGGGTTGGAGTATTACCGCAAACAGGTTGAAGATGCGCTGAATGCGGTCAGTAACGTCCGGCCGGAAGACCTGCCGACTGCCGAAGAGATCGCCGAGTGTCAGCGGCGCAAAGCGGCTAAAAAAGCGAAGGAGCAATCCGTATGAGCAAGGTGTTGCCGATCAGTCTGATAATTGATGATGGCGGGGTGATCAATACATCCTTTTTCCATGATCTGGGGCATAAACATGAATTTTTGATTCCGCCGCTTTTTGCCATGCAGTTTGGCAAACTTTGTATGCAGTACGGGGTCAAAGGCAAGTTTTCGGTAGTGCCGCTGCCCTGTGGTCTGGGGCGGCTGGATGAGCCGGAAAAAGTAAACATGGT
This sequence comes from Lentisphaerota bacterium, assembly GCA_015061695.1. GTDB lineage: Bacteria > Verrucomicrobiota > Lentisphaeria > Victivallales > Victivallaceae > SIG78. Next base: position 40,597 of record SUWA01000006.1, on the reverse strand, counting down.
GCCGCCGGAAAATGTCCGGATGTTTATTGAATATACTCAAAAATACATTGCTCCGAATTTTTCTGTTGCGCCGGAACTGCTGACGCATTTTCTGGGCTGGGATATAAAAAACAACTGCAAGACAAAATATTGTGAAGATGTTTTTATTGAACAGCTTGGTGCGGAAGAAATCGCTGAGTATGTAACGTATGCCTTGACGATTCTGGATAATATCGGCCTTACGCCATGCGGTGTAAGTTCGCCGTGGCAGACCGGATGCAATAATATTGCAGATTATGCCCGGGGCATCGGTATGGCGTTCAAGCGCAGATACAATGCAAATCATTGCTTTTATTTCTGCGGTGCGCCGCAGGAACGGCTCCCGGTGGTGCGTTGTGATTCGCCGGAAACCGGGCGGGTGGTGCATATCAGCCAGCGTTCCGGCGATGCACTGTGGGGGACGATGAATCCGGCCTCGGTTGCGGAAGCTCACGCTGCGGCGCAAGCTGGCTTGGATAAGTGGTTGAGTGCCGATGGCAAATCCGGTTGCTTGCGCGATATGTTTGAGCATGATGAACCGCTGGTGATGATAACTCACTGGCAGTCGCTCTATTCCGACGGGCGCGGTATCGGGCTTTATTGGTTCGAAGAATTCCTCAAGCGGGTACGGAACGTGTTTGGCAATCAGGTGCAGTGGGTGAACTTTGACGAATTGTCGCGCATGTATTGAAGTACTTCGATTGCAAACTTAAAACTGCCTCAACAAAAAAACGTCCGCAATGCAAGTGTTGCCGGACGGTTTTTTTGTTGCCGGTAAACTCTTTACGCAAGAACTTCAAAATTATTTTTTACCGTCTTTTTCCGCTTTTTCAAAGGCGGCCGCATCGGAAAGCGATACCCCATTGGCTACCATACCGTTATCCAACGCATCAGCCTCGCGGTTTTTCAAATCACGAAACAAATTGCGCATGTCGATCACACCGCCGATCCAGAACCAGGTGGCAGTGATCATGGCCAGAAAGCAGGGGACGATTATAAAGACGGTCAGGAAGTAGATCCCCCACCATTCCATCGGCCACGGAGCAACGATATTCCAGATGGCCGCGGTCAGGAAGGTCAAACCGAAAATATAAACGTAACTGTAAATAAACAGTGACCACGAAATGATCCGGTCAGCTTTAGTGTGCATGGGGGTGATCCCGGTCATGATATTCACGATACGCCGGAAACTCCACGGTTCCGGATCGCTTTTTACCGTACCGTCAACATTGTAGACCCCTCGGTGCAGCATCTTTTCCAGATTGAACGGTTCTTTGCAAGTGGCGTAAGATACTGCTATATACAGCAGCAAGGTTGTAATCATGATTATAAAGTATGATTCAAACGCATTGACCGGAATTTCTTTGGGCGTAACGCGCCACTTTATGTATGGCTCAAAGGGGGCAGACATGGCCCGGAGCGTCCGGTCAAGTGATTCCACCCAGCCATGTTGTTCCAACCACGGATATACGGCGTCGGACCAATTCTGCTTGAGGATGATATAAGTCAACGACATCACCAGCCCGGTAATCATGCTGGTCCACGCCCCTTGCCGGGTACCGAAACGGCTGTACAGACCAAAGACCAGTACCGGGCCGCAGCCGCCCAGATACATGGGCAAGACCGTCATGCGGAACATTTCTATATAGTCGATCTGGGCAAAAGCCAGACAGCAGGCAATGAAAAACAATCCGACTCCGATCGTGGATATACGCAGCAGCCATATATGCAAACGCGGACTGGGCGGCTTTTTAAAGAACGGCAGAATCAAATCCTGGGTGATCGTCTGGGATGAACTGAATATATAGCTTGTATCGGTGGAAACCATGGCCAGCATCATCAGTAAGGCAAACAAACCCAGCAGACCGGCCCCCAGCAAATGACGCATCGTTACCGAAGCCATCTGCTGTTTGTACAAACTTTCGAACTCTTTGACCTTGCTTTTGTCTGCATTGTGTTCGGTCAGCACCTGGGCAGCGGCTTCGTAATATGGGGTTTCAAGATTTTTTTCTTTGCTTAAACGGGGACTTGTTCCGGGAACGTGCTGGTGTTGGGGGATCGCCTGAAACGCCGCGATCATCGCTTGTCCGGTGGCTGGATCGTCCACGATGTCAGCCGTAACCCGGGTGGCAATCTCGGTGCGGATGTTTTTTGCTTGCGGGGCAAAGTCATTGTGATTGAGCATGACCAGAATAGCTACTGCCAGCAATACATAAAGCAGGCTGCCTAAAATACCGCGCCATTGTCCCAGCAGCGAAGCCATTTTTTGCTCGTGCGGATTTTTGGCCGCGCCGGAAGCTCCTCCGCCCAGCCAGGTCGCCCGGTGCAGAAAGGTGGTAAAGATCGACACCATAATGGCAAATAAATTGAAATCACGCACTTCGTCTATATCAAAAGAGTTGATGAAACTTTCTCCGGCAATGCGGTCGCATAGAACCGGCAAAAACTGACTTCCCCAATCAAAATTCATCAGCAGAAACAACGCAAAAATCACCATCAGCGGCACGCAGAACAACCCTTGCAGTGTATCGGTAATGATCATAGTCAGAGTTCCGCCCCAGCACAGCAGCAGAATGGCAAAAGATACACAGACGAACATCAGTGTTACATAGGTCGAAAAGGCTATGCCGAAGATGTGGAAACTTGCCGGCAGATCCAGAAAATAGATGAAAAATCTGGCCGCGATCGCCGGCATGATCGAGTGGGCAAGCATTTCGGCCAGCACCCGGATGAATGAAAAATAGAAGCGGAACGGTTTGCTGCCGTAGCGTATTTCCAGAAACTGCCCCACACTTTGCGCTTTGGTTTCGCGGAAACGGTATATGCAGTATCCGCTCAAAGCCAACGTTACCAGCAAAGGTATCAGCAACAGACTCCAGAAATCCACGGCAAAACCCGCCGCGTATTTGCGTTCCACATAAGAAAGTATCCCGACAATACTTATGCCATTGGCAATATCGCCCACTGTAAGCAGGTATCGGCCGCACAAACGGCCGGCCGAAAGAAAATCGACTACGCCGCGTATATACCGGCGCGTATACCACCCCACCAGCATGATCCCCGCGGTAGGGATCAGAAAAATCATATAGTCGATCCAACCCATAGCAATCCCTCAACAATATAAAAATACATTCTATCCTCACAGGGTAATATAAACACTGCCGGCACTTTGTCAAGTGTTCCGTGTTGAAAAAAGTCAAATTTGATGGGGTTGTTGCAAAACAGTTTTGCAACAACCCCGATTGGTATTATGAACAATATGGCCAGCCAACAGCCCATGCGGCGGAACGCCGCACAGCCCGGCTTGCCGCGGCGTAGCAATGCGAAGACGGGTCAGGGCCGCGAACGCATGAGAGGGCAGTTTGCCGGATATATTCCGGCAAACCGAGCGGAAAAGTTCAGCGAAGCCGCTACGGAGATGAGCGAAGCTCCCGGCGTTTGAGGGAACTTTTGCGGTAAAACCGCAAAAGTTGGTAAGGGAGCGGCAGCGACCGCTCTAATGTAAAGTCGCCAAGAAACCAGCGCGCTGGATATAGCGGCCAAACGAGCAAGGGAGGTCCAGGAGGGCAATGTCAATGCCCTCTTGGGATGCGCAAACTCTACAATGCTGAATAACCCGTACAAGCCTTGAAGCGCATTTATAATGATGCCAACAGCTGCCCCTCAAAGCAAATTTATGAGAAAATGCAAAAATATAACGCAGAATAACCGGATATGTTACATATTTGAGCTTAATTATTACAAAAAAAGTGTTGCAAAACTGTTTTGCAACAGCCCCAAGGAAAAATTCAATTTTCCGTCATTACTTGAAAAACTGCTGAAAGCCTGCATGATCGTGTATATGGAAAAGTAATTGCCCAAGCTCCCACAAGTCGATTGATAACATACAGTATTGAGCGGCTTTTTTACCACCGGGGGGATCCGGAAAAGTGTCATGCCGCGCTGTCCGGTGGAATTTGCGTGCAGTATAATCCGGGAAAATGACTTTTTGAGGTTGAAAAAAGTTAAATGCGTGCTATATTAAATTAATAGCATTATACTTTTTTTTAACCAATAAAACATCCTGCCGGAGAGAGTGATGAAAAATCAATATCTTGATGAATTCATGGACGCCTTCAAATTTGAAGGACTCACCTTTGATGACGTGTCGCTGATCACGCAATATGCAGATTTTCTGCCCTACGAAACCAGCGTGGAAAGCCGTTTTTCGCGTAATGTCAAATTGAACATTCCGTTTGTGTCGGCGGCTATGGATACTGTTACCGAAGGTGCAATGGCCATCGCCATGGCGCGTTTGGGCGGTATCGGTGTGATCCACAAGAATCTCTCGGTGGAGCGTCAGGTCGAAGAAGTCCGCAAGGTCAAGCTTTATTTGAACGGTATCATCAAGAACCCGGCCGTGTTCAATCCGGATATGACTGTGGGCGAAATGCTCGAACAGAAGCGCTGCAAACAATATAACTTTTCCGGTTTCCCCATCGTGGATGGCAATGGCAAATTGCTGGGCATCATCACGGCCCGCGATATCAAATTCCTGACCAGATACGATGCCAAGATCGGCGATGTGATGCAGAAAAATGTCATTACCGCGCCCGAAGGCACCAGCTTGCAGGATGCCTATAAGATCATGCTCGAAAAACATGTGGGCAAACTCCCCACGGTGGATGCCGACGGTAACCTGACCGGCCTTTACAGCTATCAGGATGTCCGCACTCTGCTGGAAAATGAAGAACCCGATTACAACCGCGACAGCCGCCATCAGCTCCGCGCCGCCGCCGCCATCGGTCCTTACGATATGGAACGGGCCGAAGCACTGGTCAAAGCCGGGGTGGACGTTATGGTGCTGGATACCGCTCACGGCGACAGCAAGGGCGTGATCGAATCGGTGGCCGAATTCAAGAAAGTATTTGGCGATAAAGTTGACGTGGTGGCCGGTAATATTGCTACTGCCGAAGCTGCCAAGGCGCTGGCCGATGCCGGTGCTGACGGGATCAAAGTCGGTATCGGGCCGGGTTCGATCTGCACCACCCGTGTGGTGGCCGGGGTCGGGGTGCCGCAGGTTTCGGCCGTATACAATGCAGCTAAAGTGCTGCCTTCGGATATTCCGGTCATTGCCGACGGCGGGATCAAGCAGTCCGGCGATATTGCCAAAGCTCTGGCGTTCGGTGCCAGTGCGGTGATGATGGGGTCGGCGCTGGCCGGTACGGCCGAAAGTACCGGCGAAGTTACTCTGCATCAGGGCCGCCGCTACGTCATTTACCGCGGCATGGGCAGTCTGGAAGCTATGAAAACCGGCAAAGCCAGCCGCGAACGTTACGGCCAGCAGGATGTTGATACCGACAAGAAGCTCGTTCCGCAGGGGATCGAAGGTCTGGTTCCGTATCGTGGCCCGGTGGCCGATGTGGTCTTCCAGATGGTCGGTGGTCTGCGTTACTCGCTGGGCTACTGCGGTGCGCGCACCATTGCTGAACTGCAGGAAAAGGCCAAAGTTATCCGCGTTACTGCCGCCGGGCTGCGCGAAGCTCATCCGCACGATGTGACCATGCTTAAGGATGCGCCTAACTATTCTTCCAAATAAGTTGTTGGAAATTCAAACGCCGGATGAGCCTGAAAAATTCAGCTTCCGGCGTTTTTTATTTATCGGAGAAATGCGATGATAAAACTTATTGCTTTTGATTTTGACGGTACTCTTGCCGACAGTGTAGATTTCTGTTTGTTGGTTTTTGACAAGGTTTTTGCCCGCTATTTGGGCGATAAAGCTCCTTGCCACGAAGATATTTATCAATGCTTTGGCATGAACGAACCGGGCGTGATCCGTCATTTTATGGGTGGTTTTGTGCCGGAGGCCGAAGCGTATTTTTATCAACTGCACCGGGAATTGCATCAGGAGATGTGTCCGGATGTTTACCCCGGCTGCCGGGAGCTGTTGTCGTTTCTGCAAAACAAAGGAATCAAACTGGCGATATTGACCGGGCGTTCGTCCACGACCTGCAATATATCTGTGGAGTGTCTGGAGTTGCAAAAATACTTCTGCACTTTTTTGCACGGTTCGCCGGAAAAGACAGATAAATCCGGCCAGATGCGTCAATTGATGAGCGATTATGATCTGGCGCCCGATGAAATGCTTTACATCGGAGATGCGGTATCGGATGCCGAATCAAGTCATCGGGCCAATGTCAAATGTCTTTCGGCGGCATGGACCAAATCCGCCCGGATAAGCGAATTGCAGAAAATCAACCCCGGTCTGGTCTTTACAACTGTAGAATCAATGCGCGACTGGCTTGATAATAATATTTGATTGCAAGACGTTGATAATCTTAAGAATATGATTGATTTTCAGTTTTGACTTTCAGTGGTCAGGCTGTTTATATCGACGGTTTCCACATAGAGTATATTCAGCTGCTTGATGTGGGCAAACGCCAGCAATATTTCACCTTGTTCCGTCCGGGCGGTCAATGTGCCGTATTTAAGCTCCTGCATCTGTTTGATAAGTTCCGGATCATTGAATTTTACTGCCGGCTGATTTTCAGATGCAGTGCGGAACAACACATTGCCATCCGGGCTGATCAACATTTTTTCGTAAATGAATTTCTGATATTGGCTGGGGCTGCTCATGAGTGCATCGGAAAGTTTTTCCAATGAAAAATCCATTGCCGCTACTCCGATCAATTCTCCGTGCAAGCCGGGAACAGCCAGTGAACAACTTATAACTTTTTCATTATTGCCGTAAGCATCATTGTACGGCATGCTCCAGTATGCTTTATCGGGATTACGGATGGCGTTGATGTACCACTGGCGTGCCGATGGATCATAGGTCGAATCAAACTCATCCGTTCCCGGGTATGCAATAAAGATGCCATTGCTCCACGCAGAATACACGCTCTTGGCGGGTTGGCTGCCGGTAAGCAGTGCTTCGGGTGCAGCATTGGCGCGGTCGGGCAGGGTGGCAAGCAGGATCTTCTGCATGTGCAAACCTATTGCATTGTATTGTTCGAACTCCTGATTGGTAACGGTTTGAGTTCGGGTATTGAATATAACAGCTCCATCGGGGTCGATCTTGTGCCGGTAGATCGGTGAATAGCGGAAACTGGGCGGCGGATCACTGCGGTAACGCTCCGGCGTGAACAGATTTATACGCTCATTGGCAGGCAGAACCAATTCTTTTTGCAGATGTGTAAACAGCATATTTATGCGCAATGTTTCCAGCTGGTATTCTACGCGCTGAATACTTTTTTCCATATCACCGGCAATGGCTGTTACCTGACTGTGGATCTGGTGGATCGCCTGTTCGCGGGCGCGCTGCCGGATCGAGCCTACCACTTCTTTATGCAATATATACGCACTGCTCCCGGCCAGCAGCAGCAACAGCCCCAACAGCGCAAGCATCATACCATTCCGGTGAGTGGAGCCCCAGCGGGCAAGGCGGTTGAATATGTTGTCCGGGCGGGCCGAAACCTCTTCGTTGGCCAGATACTTGCGCAGATCTCTGGCCAGATCGTTCACGCTGGAATAACGCAAAGCGGGGTCAACGCTCATGGCCTTGCGGATGATCGCTTGCAGATCGCGGTCGATTTTGCTCCCAAACCGGTGGCGGAGCGGATTATGATTGCCCAGCCGGACTTTTTGCAGCAGTGTTGGTACATCCTCGTCGCTGAACGCCGGATTTAGTGTGGTCAGTTCAAAGAGTATCACTCCCAGCGAATAGATATCGCTTTTGTGATCTGCGCCGGGGTTGCTCAACAGCTCGGGGGCAACATAAGCCGGCGTGCCGCTGACTTTTTTCAACTTCAGCGCATCGGCAAAAGGCAGGGCAATGCCCCAATCAGTTACATAGGTTTCGCGGTGTTTGCCCAACATGATATTTTCCGGTTTCAAATCCCGGTGCAGAATCTTTTTTTCGTGCGCAAAAGAGATCGCATCGCAAACCCGCAGAAATATATCAATGCGGCTGCGCAGTGAACGTTTTTCGTCAAAACGGTGGATGCCATGCTTTTGATATAATCCGGTAAGGCGTTTCAGATATTCGCTGAGAGTACAGCCTTTGATGAGTTTCATAGCTAAATGCAGCCCGTTATTTTCATCGCTGAAAAAACCGTGGACCGGAATGATCGCCGGGTGATCCAGCGAGGCCGTCAGCTGCGCTTCATTAAAAAATGCTTCCCGGCTGTCCGGGTTGTTGCACTGATTGGCATGCAGCGATTTTATGGCTGTTTCGCACGCCAGAAAACGGTGTTCGGCAGTGCTGAGTTTGCCTTGTCCGCCGGCGGCAAAAGGTTTGTCGGCCAGATTATAACTCCGGTTTAATTCCGGCAGATTTTTGCTGTCTTCGGCAGTTGTACTCCGGGATGGCGGAAACAGTTCCAGGCGCGGATTTACCGCCGCTGCAATGAGCATGGTTTCGTCCACCACGGTGCGGCGGGGGCGCATTATTTGAGGCAGTTTGCTGAAAATCGGCCGCCGGGTTCTGTTCGCAGGATTACCATTTGCTGACGCCGGGGTATCTGCCGACGATGCTGACGGAATAATAAGTTTTTTATCTGCAGAATCTTCCGGCAGTATGACTGTGGTTTTACTTTCCATAATACGCCCCAAAAATCGTTTGTCAGGCTGTAAATTTAGCCAGTAATGCCGGCAGTGCCACTTCGGTACGCAATATTCTTTTGCCCAGCGTACCGCCAACGGCTCCGGCTTCCAGCAGCCGGCTTACTTCGTAGTCGGTAAAACCGCCTTCCGGGCCGACCAGCAACAGAGCCGGAGTTTGCGGTTTATCCGGGAATGCGGCGCCGCAGACCGGATGCGCTATGTAGATCTGGCGGTTGGCACTCAAACGCGGCAGTTCATCATCGGCAAATTTTTTGAAATAACGGTGATATTCCACTTGCGGCATAACTGTATCACAGCACTGTTCCAAGGCTGCGACTGCTTCGCGTTTGAATATTTCATTCGACAATACCGGACTGTCCCAATAGCTTTTTTCCACCTTGAAAGACCCGAAAAACACCAGCTTTTTGATCCCCATGGTTATGGCAATATGCAATACTTTTTTATAAGTCTGCGGCCGCTGCATGGCGCAAGCCAGGATCAGATCGACCGGCGGCGGGGGCGGCGTATTCAGTACAACGCGCATTTCCACGGATCGGTCATCTATTTGTAAAACTTCGCCCACGCCGAGCAGATCATCCAACAAACCCACTTTGCAGCTGCTGCCGGGAGCCGATTTCAGCACTTTGCGCATGTGTTCATGCCGCGCTCCGGAAAGTTTGACCACCTCCGGGGCAATAAAATCGCTTTTTTCCAGCAATATGGTGTTCATAAAAAATTGCGTTCCTCATCAAGATGCGTTATATTACTTACACTGGTAATATAGTTTAATTTTGTGAGTTTGCAAGTTTTATGATTGCAGGAATTGGTACAGATATTGTATCCGTGGCGCGTTTGGCCGGAAAACTTGACCGGATCGCCGAACGGTGTTTTACTGAACTGGAGCTGCAAAAGGCCTCCGGTTCGGTTCATCGTGCTGAACATCTGGCCGGACGCTGGGCCGCCAAAGAAGCTCTGGCCAAAGCGCTGGGGTGCGGTTTCGGCGAACACTGTTCGTGGCTGGAGATAGAAATAGACAACAACGCTGCCGGGCAGCCGGTCATGACTTTGCGTGGACGGGCGCTTCAGCGTTTGGAGGCGCTCGGCGGAAAAAAGATCCATCTGTCGATCTCTCACGAAAAAGAATACGCTTCAGCATTTGTAATTTTGGAAGGTTGATTTTTTATGAAAGAGAGAACCCGGCGGCGCTGGATATATCTGGTAACAACTTTGATCGTGGTAATGGGCGTCTTGCTGGTGGCTTTGCCGCAAGCAGATGTGGTCAGATTGGCGATAGTGGTTTCGCCGCCGGACGCGGACGGCAGTTATTCCGAAATGCTGATCAAAGTTCCGGCTGGCGGGCGGATCAAGACGATTTATCTGCGCGGCAACAGCGATGCGCTGGCTGACAGTGATAAGTTCGGCGTGATCCTGATCAATGGCGAACCGGTCGAACTTGCCGATTTTAAGAATATGCCGGATTGCAAAGGCGAAGAAAAAGACGGTTTTGCCAATAAGGCGCTGCCGGTTAAAATCAAAAAACTGCGCCAGAGATCCGACTTGACTGTAAGCTGCAAAGAATTGGCTCCGTTCATCAAACACGGCGATCTGGAAGTAGTTGTTGAACTGGAAGGCGATAGCGAGAGTGTCAAGGATTGGCGGGATATTTATAAACTCCGCTTGGTTGCTGCTGACGGTAAGCCGGTAACTCCAGCTCCGTTGCCGGCAGAAAATAAAAAAGCTCCGGCAGCATCAACCGCCGGAGCTGAATGATTTTTTCCTGCGCCGCAGATCTTTATTCTGCGCTGCGGAACATATCGCTGGTTTTATTGGGGTCGAGCGTCAGCTCAACATTGCCGTCGGGCAGTTGCCGTATGGTGATGATCTTATCCAGAAAATTTTGATATGATTCACTATCTTCCAGATTGACCAGCTGCTGATTGACTGTCTCGGTGATTTTTCCGGCCGGAAGTTCGATCTTGCCCAGTTTAAGCGCTTTGATCTTGAGTTCCAATTGGCGGTCAGTCAGACTCGGTTCAACGATCAAAGTCAAATTAAAGTGCGTACCCGGGTAGTCTGCAAGCAGGCTGTTTTCATCTTCTTCATTGCGCGGATAGAGCTTCAACCCTTCGGCATTGGAAACATAGGTTGCCACCAGATGCAGCCCGTCATTTTTCCATTCGCCGTAAAAAAACGGGTCGTTGGGCCGTTTTTGCTGGGTTTCCCACTCGAAAGCGCGGTCGGCCATGAGTTTGGTCAACTCGGCTTGACTCAAGATCACAGTACAGCGGTCTTTACCGGCGGCGATCGCTTCTTCGATGCTCGTGTTGAGCCGCTCGGCCGGAGCAAGCTCCATATTGTCCAATATTTCGTCGGCATAGATCGGCGGCGGAGGTGTGTTATTGTCGAGTTCGATTTGCAGCGACCCGCTGTCAGTAAAACTCAACGACTTGACCGGTTGCATAATGGCACTGTATTCAGCGCTTGCTTCCAAAACAGTCATGACTTTGGCCGCCAGCAGTTTATCCAGCCACTGCTGCGGGATCGGCAATTTGCCGAGTTTGAACGATTGCACATCAATGGCAAGTTTACCGTTTTCCCAAACCGGGGTCGCCGTAAAGCGGGCGGTAAAATATACCCCCAGTTTTTTGATCGAAGCCGTGCCGTTGAAAACACCGTTCTGCCACTCTCCGGCCATTTTGAGCGAATTTTCATCGCCGGAACGGTTGAGTTTATCCAGCACTATGGCAAAGATCGTATTGAGATCCTGTTCGCTCAAAGTTACCAGCAAAATGGCCTGATCCTGATTGTTGTCAAGACTGTTGCGCAGCGAGTTCAAAAGCTGTGCCCGCTGTTCTTTTTTTAATTGCAGCGGTTCGGCATCCGGCGTTATCGCCGGTTTGAATTCTGCGGTCAACAAAAACAACACTGCCAGCAATGCCAGCAAAACGATCAATATCCTGGCCAGACGCCGGGGCCAGCGTTTACGCAATTTACCGCGGCGGCGGCGTTCCGGCGGCAAAACATCCCACTCAAACACCGTCGATGGATCCACCGGTTCAGGTGTTTGTCCGGGGGCAGGGGTGTTGTCCGGTTCGGCAATATTGCTCTCCGGTGTTGCCGGCGCAAGTGTGGTGTCAACAGTTTCCGGGCGTTCCGGCGTTTCAACAGGTGGCTGTACTTTTTCCGCAACGGTTGCCTTGCCGGAGTTCGGCATGGCCAATTTTAACGGGGCAACGCTGATGGTGGTTGCCGGTTGTTTGATCTGATTGGTGGAATTTGCTTCTTCCATTGCAGTATATGATCCTTACTGGGGCTAAAGCAGGCCGTCGGCCAATCGGCCGCGGCCTGAATGTTTAACTCATTGATTACGGTTCGCGGGCGGTTTCGTCCAGCGCTTTATGGAGCGGATAGGTTATGTACTCAATGATCCGCCGCCGGCCGGTTTTGATTTCGGCAGTGGCTTCCATACCCGGTATCAGTTTGAAGTTTTCCGGCTGGTTGCGCAGTTTGCCGCTGACAGTAACTCTTGCCCGGTAATAGGTCTGGCTTTCGCCAATATCAGCCTTGCCCTGTTTGACAAAGGTATCCGACGAAATATGCCGCACCACACCGTTCAGCGTATCGTACTTCTGGAACGGGTATGCTGTGAGTTTGACCCGGACTTCCGAGCCAACCCGGACTTTTCCGATATCCTGCGGGCGTATCTCCACTTCCAGCTCCGTGCCTTCCAGCGGGATCAATGTGATCAATGCTTCGGCTTCGCGCACAGCTGAACCGGTGGAAAAGGCCGCGATTTCGTGTACCATTGCTTTACAGGGGGCTTGCAGATAGAGTGCATCTACCCGCTGCTGATTTTTCTTGTACTGCTGTTCATTGCTGGAGAGTTCACGCCGGGTCTTGACCAACTGTTCGGAGATGTTGTTGTTCCACTCCTGAATGAACGAATCCCGCTGCGAGTTGGTGCTTTGCAGCTGATGTTCCAACTCCTGCAAGGTATTTTCCAGCTCCTCAATCGAGGCATCCATCTGCATACGCGAGAGCTTGAGTTCCACATACTCTTTCTGGGTGGTTACGCGCTGGGCAAACATCTTTTCGTAAGATTCTTCCAGCTTTTTGATCTCTTCGCGGCGCCTGGTGTGGCTGTTTTTGGAGTCGGTACGGGTTTTGCGGGTGGCTTCGATCTGTTTGATCGTTTCGGCAAAATACTTCATCCGCTCGTTATAATATTTCTGACGCTGCTCAAAAATAGCCGTCTGCAATTTGAACTCGTTGTGATAGTAGTCCTGATATTTGGTTTTGTCAGCAGCCGGAAACATCTCCGGCGCGTCCGCCGGCGCAACGAATTTTTTCTGCATACTGTATTCTGCTTCGAGCCGGTCGCGTTCTGCCGAAAGCGTGGCGATCTCGCGGGTAAGACGGTCAGCTTCGGCCACGCTTACGGTCGGGTCAAAGGTGATAAGTATGTCGCCGGCTTCCACAATATCGCCGACTTTTACGTTGACTTCCTTGATTACGGTCAGTTCCAACGGCTTCATTACGATCGGCTGCTGGTTGCTGACGATCTTGCCGGTACCGGTAACGATCACATCCACTTGGCCTTTCCACGCCCAGAAGATAGCTCCGGCCATGAAGATAAAGGCAAAAATAACACTGTAACGCGCCAGCCACGGCAACCGGGAATTGGCGATTTCCAGCGCATCAGGCTGGTATTCTACTGCCACCTGGGGGATTTTTTTATCTTGCTTGCTCATTATATAATCAACTCCCTGTTCTTCACTTGTCTATGCGCATTTGCTGATGCCAGAACTCGCGGTAGGTCCCCGGCTGGTTCAGCAGTTCCTGATGAGTACCCATGGCGGAAATCTTGCCGCTGTCGATCACTACGATCTGGTCGGCGCCGGATACAATACTCAAGCGGTGCGAAATTATCAGCACGGTACGGCCGCGGGCGATCGACTTGAGGTTGTTCTGGATCACCAGTTCGCTTTCCGGGTCGAGCGCGCTGGTCGCTTCGTCAAAAATCAGTACCGGCGGATTGTTCAGCAGTGCGCGGGCGATGGCCAGACGCTGTTTCTGCCCGCCGGAAAGGTTGGAGGCGTTTTCTTCCAACACTGTATCGTAGCCGCGGGGGAGTTTCTGAACAAACTCATCAGCACCGGCCAGTTTGGCGGCGTAGATGATTTCTTCGATCGAAGCATTGCGTTTGGTCAGACTGATATTTTCGCGCACGGTGCCGGAGAAGAAGTAATTTTCCTGCAGCACTACCCCGATCGAACTGCGCAAATGCGATTTGTCGATTTCGCGCAAATCAATACCGTCGATCTTGATCAACCCCTGAACCACCGGGTACAAGCCCTGCAGCAGTTTGGTGATAGTAGTTTTGCCCGAACCGGAACGTCCGACGATACCGATAGTCGTACCCGGCTTGATCGACAGCGAAAGATCTTTGATTACCGACGGCAGATCGGGCCGGTACTGGAAGGTTACATGTTCAAATTCCACCGCACCGCGCAGCTGGTTGCGCACCCCGCCGCCCTGCGGTTCGACCGGGGTATTCATCACCACCCCGAGCATTTTTACCGAAAGCGCGATCTGCTGGTATTCGTGGATCAAACCCACCAGTTTGACCAGCGGCCCCGTAACCCGGTTGGCCAGCATCTGGAACGCGATCAGCGCACCGACCGAGATCTGGTGGTCAAAGACCAGATGCGCCCCCAGCCAGATAACGGTAATGGTCATCATCATTTCCAGCACATGACTGATACTTTTGGCCGACATGGAGATCTTGCCGACCCGGAAGTAGGATTTGATGGCATACGCTGTGGAGTCATCCCAGTGTTTTTCTTCCACCGGTTCCAGCGCCAGCGACTTGACTGTACGCACGCCGTGGATTGATTCCACCAGCATACTCTGGCGTTTGCCTTCGGCCTGATAAAGTTCGTTCAAGCGCCGTTGGAAAGGTTTGATCAAACAGGCGATCACCAGTGCCATCAATACCGAATAGCCCAGCACCACCAGCGTAAGTTCAACCGTATAAAGCAGCAATACCGGAATGAATATACACAGCGAAAGCAGATCCAGAAAAGTGAAGAAAAGGTTGCCGGAAAGGAAACCGCGGATCTTTTCGGTCTGCTGCATGTGTTTGAGCAGCACTCCGGAGGGAACGCGCTCAAAGAAATCCACCGGCAGGCGCATCAGATGCCGGAAAGTCTTGGTGGCGGTCGCCACGTCGATCTTATTGGTGGCAAAGAGCAAAAAGTAACTGCGCAGATAATCCAGTATGCCATTGAATATAACTACTGCAATAATGCCGATCCCCAACACGTTCAAAGTGTTGTAAGATTTGTTGGTCAGGACTTTATCGACTACGATCTGGAAAAAGAGCGGTACGATCAGCGACAGGATCGTTATCATTGCCACGGTCAGTGCGATCTGCCCGAAAATGCCGCGCAGTTTGAAAAATTCCGGCAGAAACCATGTCAGCGAAAACGGCCGGTCTTCGTCAGAGAGTTTGTAGCGGCGCTTGAGCAGCATCACTTCGGTGGTAAGTTCGGCTTTGAACTGTTCTTTATCCATAAAGACAAAGCGCGATTCCGGAGTCATGCGTTCCGGGTCGAGTACCACCAGTTCGATTTCTTCTTTTTCGTTTTTCCGGACTCCGCAAATCACCACATATTTGCCGTTTTTCTTGCGCCCCATAGCCGGATAGGCCTGATTGAGCGAGGTTATCTTGCTGTAATTCAAACGGACTTTTTTGCAGTTGAGTTCGTAAGTATCGGCAATGGCGCTCAACAGAGCCGGGCGCGGTTCTTCGTGATCGACCGCAAAATCGTGCATCACCCGGCGCAGATCCATGGCAATATTGTGATGCCGGGCGATGGCGCACAAACAGAACAACGCACTTTGTTCGATGGCATCGACTTCCTGAAGATTGCGGAACAAAATCACTTCGCTGCCGGCTCGTGCCAGCAATTGTTCTTTTTTCACCCGGATATTCTGATCGCTGGCCGGATCGTAGATTGCCACTCCATCTTCGCTGACAAGCTGATGACAGCGCATGACAATGATCCAGCTCCGGTTGGTCAGCTGCAGCAGCGCCGGGCCGTTATAGGTTTTGCCGATTTCGGCTATGTTATTATGTTTTTCCGGGCGCAGATCGTGGGCTGCGGCCAATTCGATCAAAACATTGACTTCATCGGTCTTGCACCGATCCAGAAGTTCGCCGGAAATGAGCGCATCAAAGTTCACATTATGCCGGAATTGAGCAAAAAGTTTGCGGAGGCACTCCAATGAACTTGGTTTTTTAATTTCTGTTTCAGCCATAAATTTATCCTGTTTAATGCCGTAAAGCGGCAGTTGTAAAATCAAATAACACAAAAAGCCCGCCGGAGGCTTATCCTCCGTGGGAACCCGTGATGACGCGCAAACGCCATCGTATGCTTATGCCAATAAGATTATTCTGTAAAATAACACAACTTGTTGATTTTACAAATTTAAAAGGGGGATATCGGGCACTTTTTCCGGTATGTTGCCGTTATTAAAAACCGTTTTGGCGGATCAGTCGGACTTCTTGCGCAAAGTCATCCAGATCGCCGGCGGATCTTTTAGGCGTTTCCAGCGTCAACCGGGTCGATTGATCTATATTTTTGAGTATAGTTATCCAGTCCAGTTCGCCTTGCCCCAGCGCTTCGTGGGTATCCAATTGGTCATCAGCGCTGGCCAGATCCGAAAGGTGGTGGATCACCGGAGCCAACGACTCAAAGCGCCGGATTTCGCTGATCGGATCCAGCTGCAGACTGTTGGCCATGCAGACAGTATGAGCTACATCATGGCAAATACGGACATTCAACGCGTTGACCATGCTGACAAATTCTTCAAACACCGCTCCGCGGCAATGGCGGTCGCCGTGGGGCATGTAATCGGGGTGCTGCCAGAAGGGTTTATTTTCCAGCACGATCCGTGGATCGTTGAAGCCGGATAATTGCCTGACGGATTCTTCCGGTGTGCCGCCGGTACCTCCGTGGCAGATTATTATATTGCTTTGCAGCTGATCGGCAAACTGCTGAACTTCGCTGAATACAGCGCGATTGGATTCGCGCAATTCAGCATCGGCCAGATTGAAGTGGTGGCCCAGATGCGGCGCATGGATCACCTTTTCGTTGGGAAAACTCTGCCAGAGGCGGATTTTGTCCAACATACCCGGCACAACATATATTTCTGCAAAATCACATAATCCCTGTTCGGCCAGTTTGATTGCCGCATCGCGGTGGGCGATTGGATTGCATGCCCATACCTTAAGTCCGATTTTCATAAAAAATAAGCTCCTTACAGTGGATTATTATACACTTTTGCTGACATATTGCAAGTTTTTTTGTATCTTTTCGACAAAACGATTGGCATTTTAGCCGGCAGCGGGTATTGTAGATAAAAACTCAATGCATAATGAGTAAAAAGGATTCAAGTATGAAAGTAGTCATTCTTACCGACCTCGAAGGTCCAGCCGGTGTCAATGGCCGTTCTGACGGTATTGGCAATACCATGCTTAATAAACCTACTGCTGATCAGGCGCTGGTCAACGAAGTCAACGCCGTTTGCGAAGGCCTGGTTGCGGCCGGTGCTGATGAAATCGTGGTGGTGGACGGTCATGGCGGCAGCAATAGTATTGATATATTCAAACTGCATTCCAAGGCCCGGCTCTATCAAATCGGTGACTGGTCGCCGATGGTGTATCTTGACGGTACTTTTGATGCACTTGTTCAGCTGGGTGCACACAGTATGCAGTCGGCCGGCGGCTACATGTGCCACACCTTCAACAGCCACAGCGTGGCCGGCATGAAGTTCAACGGCGAACCGATCGGCGAAATCGGCATGGGTTCGTATATTGCCGCTTACTTCGGGGTTCCGACGATCATGGTTTCCGGCGACGATGTGGCCTGTCACGAAGCCCGCGCGCTGCTGGGGGATGATCTGGAAGTGGTGCCGACCAAAGCGTCGATCAACCGTTACACGACGGTGAATTATCCGGTGGAAGAAGTTTACAGCAATCTGCGCGCCAGTGCCGAAAAAGCTCTGCGCAACGTAAACAACTGTCCGGTGCTGGAAATGCCGGAATCAAACGAATTGATCGTCCGTTTTATGTGTCCCAATCACCTCAATGGGCCGATCCGGCTGGGTATCGAACAGCTGGACGAAGTGACTGTGCGTTACACCAGCGACGACTTCATTGAACTGTGGGCGCAGCGCAACGGCTGGGCGCCGGGAGTGCATCAAAAGCGCTTCAACGTTACGCCGGAGTGGAAACACCCGTACACACTGGCCCGCGAAGCCTTTGAGGAATAATAACCTTTGCGTAAAAATTTTATCCGGGATCGCTGTTTGAAAAAATCAATCGACGGTGATCCCGGATTTTTTATCTCCTGAAATAAGACAGAAAATGGGGGTGTTGCAAAACTATTCAGAGTTTTGCAACAGCCCTTGAATCTTGCGAAGCCGGGGCAAAAAAAACTTTGTGAAAACGGCGGCTTTACCGGCGGTAAAGGTTGTTGCCTTTGTCGTCGATCGCCACGATCACCGGAAAGTCTTTGACTGTGAGTTTGCGCAGCGCTTCCGGGCCGAGATCTTCAAAAGCCACCACTTCGGCGGCGATAATACTTTTGGCGATCAATGCTCCGGCACCGCCGGTGGCAGCAAAGTAAATCGCATGACCTTCGATCATGGCATCGACCACGGCCTGATTGCGTTCGCCTTTGCCGATCATGCCGCGCAGACCGCACTCGCGGATCAGGCGCGGGGAATAAGCATCCATACGTCCGCTGGTGGTTGGCCCGGCGCTGCCGATACAGCGGCCGGGCGGCGCGGGGCAGGGGCCCGCAAAATAGATCGTGGCATCTTTCAATTCCACCGGCAGAGCTTCGTTATTATCCAGCATGGCGACCAGCCGTTTATGTGCAGCATCGCGCGCGGTGTAAATAGTGCCACTCAACAAAACGGTATCGCCGGCGTGAAGTTGTGCAACTTTTTCGGCCGTCAGAGGCAATTCAAGCGAAATATTCATATTGCAACTCTCCACCGCTTAAAGTTCAAATCCGGCATGGCGGGCCGCATGACAATTCAAATTCACCGCCACCGGCAAACTGGCAATGTGGCAGGGAAAATGATTGATGTGTACTGCCAGCGCAGTCGTATCGCCGCCCAACCCTTGAGGACCGACTCCGGACGCGTTGATTTTTTGAAGGATTTCCTGTTCCAAATCGGCGTATTCGGCATCTTCGCTGGGAGTGCCGACTTTGCGCAGCAGAGCTTTTTTGGCCAGCAGGGCCGCCTGTTCAAAAGTTCCGCCGATACCTACACCTACGATCACCGGCGGGCAGGGGTTGCCGCCGGCTTTGATGACTGATTCGGTAACAAAATCAACCACTCCGGCGCGGCCGTCGGAAGGTTTGAGCATTTTCAGCGCGCTCATATTTTCCGAACCGCCGCCTTTGGGGGCCAATATGACATTGATCTTGTCGCCCAGAACCTGGGTCAGATGAATGATCGGCGGCGTATTATCGGTGGTATTTTTGCGTTTGAATAAAGGATCATCGACGATCGATTTCCGCAAAAAACCGTCGCGGTAGCCCTGACGGGTACCTTCGGTGATCGCTTCGTAGATCGTGCCGCCCTCGATCCGCACCGAAACGCCCAGTTCAACGAAAAATACTGCAAAACCGGTATCCTGACAGATCGGCATTTTTTCAACCCGGGCGATTTGAGCATTTTCCAAACACTGCCCGATAAGTTCTTTGGCCAGAGGATTGCTTTCGGTACTATGGGCCTGCTGCAATGCTTCCAGCACATCTTCCGGCAGGTTGGTTGCGGCGGCCAGACAGCAGAGGCGCACCATCTTGACTACTTCTTCAAACGGAATTGAACGGAGTGAATCCGGAAAACTCCGTTCCGAAACTTTTTTCAACTGAATTTTTTCTGACATGATCTGAAACCTGGTTAAAGGTTGATGTAATGCTTTTGGATTTCGGGGGCGCGTTCGGCAATATTGCTCAAATGGTCGCCGAGTTTTTCGAGTTCTCCAAGGAGTTCAATATAGATAACGCTGTTGGCCAGACTGCAGGAGCCTTTGCGCAGGCGTTCGATGTTTTCTTCTTCAAACTCTTTGGTCAATTTATTGATCTTGCGTTCGCTTTTCAGGGCGGAACGGATTTCTTTTTCGTTGGTGCTGCCCAGAGCTTCGATCACGCTTTCGGCTTCATTGTTGAGGATGTGCCAGACTTTTTCGATCGCTTTCAGGCTGGCGTTCGAAAGTTTTTTATCGCTCTTGCTCAAACGTTCCGCCAGCGCAATGATATTGGCCGTGTGGTCGGCAATGCGTTCGGCATCGTTGGTACAGTGCATCAAAAGCGGTATCAGTTCCGACTGGTGATCGGTAAGGGTGTGTTTACGCATGATCTTGACCAGATATTCGGTAACATCAGCCTGCATGGTATCAATTTTTTCTTCTTCTTCGGCCAGTTTGTCAAAAGCATCCTGATCTATATCCAGCTTGACAAAGTGTTTGTTGACCGATTGGTCGATCATACGCCATGAATCTCTTACCATATTGCGGATGGCTTTGACCACCTGTTCCAAAGCTGCTGTCGGTGTTGCCAGCAGATGCGGTTCCAACAACTGTGTGCGCGGTCCGCCTTTCCGGGGCGGAATGATCTTTTCGCACAGCATGGCCAGCGGCCGGATAAACGGCAGCAGGATCAAGGCGTTCAATACATTGAAAATAGTGTGCGCCATAGCGATGTGCCGTTCGATATTCTGCGGCACTTCCGCAAAAACATCCCCCGGTGTAATGCTGTTGATAAAAGCCAGATAGATCGGTATATGTTTGTTGCCGGAAGGTATATAGAAGCTGGCAATAAGCAGAACCGCTCCGATCGTGTTGAATAGAAAGTGTGCCAGCGCGGCCTGTTTGGCCGGCCGGTTGGCCCCCAGCGAAGCCAGAATGGCGGTAATAGTCGTGCCGATGTTAGTCCCCAGCAAAAGCGGCATGGCGGTATAGAAGTTGATGAGGCCGCCGCCGGCCAGCGCCAGCACGATCCCCAGCGCCGCTGCCGAACTCTGCACCAGCATGGTGAAAATCGTGCTGACCAGCAATGCCCCCAGCACCGGGCCCAGCGGCATAGTGCCGGATGCAGACGGCGTACAGTCAAACATCTGGAAGAAATTCTGGAAACTGGGCAGTACGCTCAAAACTTTCAGCTCCGCACTCATCAGGCCGATGCCGTAAAAAATCAAACCGAACCCCACGCATGATTCACCCCAGCCACGCAGCGAACGCTTGCCGGTAAACAAACCGATCATCCCCAACGCAATCGCCGGCATGGCCAGTACACCGAGGTTGAACGAAATCAGCTGGGCGGTAACAGTTGTACCGATATTGGCCCCGAAAATGATCCCGATGGATTGGGTGAGACTGAGCAAGCCGGCATTGATAAAACCGATCACCATGACGGTCGTAGCACTGGAGGATTGCACCACCGCGGTAACGGCCGCCCCGGCGCAAACTGCCACCAAACCGTTGCGCGAAAAGAAGTGCAGGATCTTTTTCATCCGGTCGCCGGCGATCTTCATCAAGCCATCGCTCATGAGCTTCATACCGAAAATAAACAGCGCCAGCGCACCGAGTACATTGATAACAACTTTCCAGGCATCCAGCGCCAGGATCCGCACTTGCATCTGGCGGATGTGGTAATTTTCTTCGTTGATTTCCACGCCCACATGGTATTCACCGCTGTTTTTACCGCTTTTGACAACGGTTTGAGCTTCGCCTTCGGCATTGGTAATGGCCGTGGAGGGCGTTACTGTTGCGCCGGAAGTCCCGGATGATGGCGAGCTGACTACTTTAAAGTGTACCGGGATATTGGCTGCCGGAGTACCATCTTTATTAACCAGTTTGACCGAAATAGGGTCGGCAAGCTGGGTGTTTACGCCGGTTTCCTGTTCGCCGCCGGAAATCTTGGCTCCAATGGTAAAGTGTACGGTCAGAGCTTTATCGGGATTGCTTTCCGGTACGATGCTGAAATAGTGGTCGCCGATGTCACTTTTGGCGCTGACTTTGAATCTGGCAGCGCCGCCCATATCGGTTTTTATCGACATGGGGTCAACCTGCAGAGCGGAGTTTTCCGGCAGTTGGACTTGCAAACTTGCATTGACTGCCGGACGGACACTGGTACCGCCAAGCAGGGATTTTTCGCCCGGAGCCTCGGCCACGATCACCAGTTGATGTTCAAAGTCGCTGTCCGGCAGCGTGTACTGGTCGCCGCCGCTGAAAACCTTCAGCTTGCTTACTGTGTTATTGGCATCTTGCGAGGGGCCGCAGCCCGGCAGAAGCAGCAGCATAAACAGAGCAGCGGCAAAGGCCGCAGTCCGGCATATATAATTTTTCAACATAGTATTTGATTCCCGAATCGTTTAAAAGTGAACAAATCAACCAATATAATATACACCCGGAATATTATCAACTCAAATTTTAAAGCCGGTAACTTGTTTTTTATTCCGGATTTATTTTTTTATTGTCTGTAAAAAATAGAAAAAAACAATTTTTTAAACTTGCTTTAAAAAAAAATAATGCTACTGTAAAAGTGATGTTATAAAGGTTAACCGGTTAACTTGAACTGTCAAGGGGGTTCTTTTGGTAAAACTTGTTGATATAGCCAAAGCCGCACAAGTCAGCAAAGCCGCTGTAAGTTACGCATTTTCGTCTGATCCGGAAAAGCGGGCCAAACTTTCTGCCGCCACGTTGGAACGTATATTGCAAACCGCCCGCCAATTCAATTACCGTCCCAGTTTGACCGGGCGCGGTTTTGCCAAACGGCGCAGTTATAATATAGCACTGCTGATGCCGGTGAGTTGTACGAGGAATATGTCGGGGCATTATCTGGGCATGTTCCATGGAGTAAGCAGTGGTATTGCCGGGAGCGACTACAATCTTTCGGTTTTTTTCGGCTGCGATGAAAAGTTTTTTTCCAGTGTAAATAGCGGACGGGTCGATGGTGTGGCGGTGTTGGCCAGACGGAACGAGTCCGCTGTATTCGGTCAACTTGCCAAGTTGAGTATTCCGGTCGTTTACCTTAACCGGCCCGCTCCGTATGAGAGTGATAACGTATCATCTTGCTGCAGCGACTACCGTAATTGGATCGAACAAGTGCTGAACGGCTTTTCCATGCGCGGGATCAAAGATTGCCGTTTGTATTACCGGCCGGACCGTTGCGGCGATCTGGAAGCGGAGCGCTGGTTCAGATTTTTTGCGCCGGAACATAAATTCACAGCTTGCAGCTTCAAGCGCGATGAGTTTGCAACTTTGGAATGTACGGCAGGCTGCGGATTTATTTTTCTTGGCAGTTCGCCTGAAATACTCGATTTTATCAGGAAGCATCCCGATGCTGATTATATGATGATTTCGGAATCGGAGCAGTTGCTGCGCTATATCGGATCGCGGGATAAACTTTTTTACCATGATTCCGAACCCATAGGCCGGGCAGGGGTGGAAATCCTGCTGGATATGCTCGAACGCAATAAAAAAAGTGAGGCAAAATTCATTCCGCTGCTGAATTACGGCAGTGTGGCGCCGAAAGAATCGCTGATACCCGAATTCTGATTCGGGAGCTTTTTCTGCAAAGCTGATAATGCGTTACCGGAAAGGATGGCAGAGTTTTGGACAAATTGGTAAAAATCATTACGCTCGGTACTTCGCACGGAGATCCGACAACTGAACGTTTCAACAGTTCGACTTTATTGGATATACCCGGTTATGGCGGAGTGCTGATCGATGCCGGTACTCCGGTATTGGGGTTGATTATCCGCAAAAATTATCCTTTGGCAAATTTGCGTGCGCTTTTTATAACCCACATGCATCAGGATCACTTCGGCGGTTTGCCGGATATACTCAAGTATTGGGTCAAACGGGTGCCGGCAAATAAACGGCTCAAGATATTTCTGCCGGAAAAGTCGGCAATGGAAACGATTTATGCGTTTACCGAACTTGCGCACCGCCAGATCGACCGCAGGCGTTTTGAAGTAGCTGAACTTACCGGCGGAGTTACTCATTTGGATAATGATTTAAGATTTCAAGCAATAGCGACCGATCACTTCAGCAACGAACACTGCTCATTCCCCAGTTGGGCGCTCAAGTTTGAATTTGAGCATAAAAAAATACTGTTTACCGGCGATCTGGCCGGAGATTTTCATGATTTTCCGCAGCAGCACAAGTGCGATATGGCATTTTGCGAGCTGACCCATTTTCTGCTATCCAAAGCGCTGCCCGTATTGGCGGGGGAACGGTTCGGACAACTGGTTTTTACCCATATCGGCAATGAGTGGCACGGAGCTGCGGCCGAAGCAGAGTTCCAAAGCATGGTCAAAGTACTGCCTTATCCGGCTGTGATCGCACATGATGGAGATGAATTTATATTATGAAAACAGCAATTCTGGCCGATTTGCATCTTACAGATGACTTTAATACTGTAAAGTCATCTGTATTAAAGTGGGCGCTGGATACGGCTCAACAGCTGCACGTTGATCTGCTGTGTTGTATTGGCGACCTGACCGCACAAGGCAGCGACCGGCAGACAAGAGAGGTTTTGCGGCAGTTGAACAGTTGTAAAATACCATATTGTTCAACTCCGGGCAATGCCGAAGTCAGAATTTTCCGCGATGGAAGAAATGCAAATTTGTTTGATGTGCCGGCAACTGACGATGTGCCGGTAATATTGATCAATACCCTTGCAGATGAGCCTGTTGCAGAGGATTTGCTCAAGCTGGAAGCATTGCCGGATAACAGCGGTTTTTTGCTGGCAACTCACAGCCCGCAGCATAATTGGAGTCCCTCTGCACAAGCTGTATTGCAAAATGCGCTCCGGCGCGGTGCGGTTACTGCGGTAATTGCCGGGCACTCACACCATGATGCCGATGGTATCTTGCGCGGGCTTGATCCGGATAAAGCTGCCGGCGGGCCGCCGATGCTGGCAGTGCTGGAGCAAATGCCGGATCGCTCATGGTTGCGTACCGATGTGGTGATGCCGGGCATTGATCCAGCTGACTGGACTGCGGCCGAACTGGCGGATTTCCGCAGCAATATAGGTTTTTCAACGATGTGGGATCTGCTCCCGGCATTGGAATTTGCTGCTTTGTACAAGGTGGCCAATGTGGAGCTGCGGCCGCCGGTTGAATATAATACTGAAACGCTTGAAGCTGTAAAAAAATGGCGGGAATGCGGCGGAAAAACGCTTTCTTTGCATCTGCCGGATCTGAAGCCGGTTGATCCGGAAAATAAACTTTTGGAACACGCTTTGTTGGCTCACAAGCTGGGGTGCGACCGGGTAACACTGCATGTGCCGCGGGTAACGGCTTCTGAATTTGCGAACCAAAAAGAGCGGTTGCTGGAGCAATTCGGGGCAAGTTTGCAAGTGCTGCTGGCAAACGATATAACGATCGGTATTGAAAATCTGCATACCTGTGCCGGAAAAAATACTTTTGAAACCCGCAACTTTGGCTGTACTATTGATGAGTGCCGCGAGTGGATATTGCTTTTGCGCGAGCGGTTCAATACCGATAAGATCGGATTTCATCTGGATATTGGCCACGCCCGCAATAATGCTCCACTTTCCGGTAAGGAAAACCTTTCGGACTGGTATTGCCGGATGGGCGATCTGATCAATGGCTGGCATCTGCATCAGGTGGAACACAAAGATGGAGAATTTTTCAATCATCAACCACTGACCGGATTTTACGGTAAACTTATTTCGCTGGGCGGCATGTTTATGGCGTTGCGGGCAGGGCAGCTGCCGGGCAGTACGCCGATGTTTCTGGAAGCCCGCACCTGGGAAGGGAATGTAAAAGCATATACTGCATTGATGCGGATTTTGGGAGATGTAAAGCAGAAATAAGAACATCCGGAATAAAATCAAAAGTACAAACTGAATGATTCAAATATAACTTCATAGAAAGGACAGGATGAGAAAATGAAAAAACTTTGTCTGTTATCTGCGTTTTTGCTGGGGGCAACACTGACCGCTTTTGCCGCTGAAAAGGCGGTAACGGAACAACCTTCCGGCTTGAAAGAGGCCACCACTGCCACTCCCAGATATAACCCGGATGCCAAAAAAAGAAGTGCGTGGCACCGGCGCTGGGATGCCTGCCGGCAGCAGATCGCCCGGGGCGGGGTGGAAATCGTGTTTATCGGCGACAGTATAACCCATTTCTGGGAAAATGATGCCCAGACGGATAAACGCAAAATTGGCGGACTTGCCACCTATAAAAAGTATTTTTCCAACTACAACGTGTTGAATCTCGGTCATGCCGGCGACCGCACCGAACATGCGCTTTGGATGGTTACCGGCAGTAAGCTGCTGGATGGTATCAACCCCAAACTGGTGGTGGTGATGATCGGCACCAATAACCTCAGCAAACCCAGAGTTGATTCGCCGGAAGCCATAGCCGCCGGAATTGAAGAAATCGTAAAAAATATCCGTATCAAACAGCCTGAAGCCAAGATCCTGCTGTTCGGTATCTTCCCGCGTTCGGCCAATGCCAAACACCGCAATCGCAATAAAATCATTGTAGTTAATGGCATTATCAGCAAGTTGGCTGACAACGAAAATATCTTTTACTGCGATATAACTGCCGATCTGCTGAAAAAAGACGGCAATCTCTCTAAAGAAGTTATGCCCGATTACCTGCATCCCAACGACATCGGTTACGAGATCTGGGCCAGGGCCATGATGCCTTATGTACATAAGTTTGTCGGCAAAAAGTAAAATTTTATTTTTAATCACAGAGGATAATATATGAAAAAAATATGCTTGTATCTGATATGCCTGTTCAGCACATTGACTGCCGCAGCAGTTCCGCTGCCCGGCGAAATTGCCCATTACCCCATGCGCGAAGGCACCGGGAATGAGGTTTTTGAAGCGCAAAAACGGCTGCCTGCCGGAAAGATCAGAAAATCATTCTGGACTCTGCGTGATAATCTTTCGTTGGTAGATTTCGGCGGCATGAAAAGCAGTGTCGAGGCCTCGGTGGAACTGCCGGAAATCAACTTTGAGGGTGACTTCACCATTGCCGTCTGGGTCAATGCCTATTGGTGGAAAAACAACTGGGCATGTCTGGTATACCGCAGTGATGATACTTACGGTCTGCGCGGCAATCTGAGTGTTCCCGGTCAGCTGCACTTTCGCGTCAAAGAACCGGGTGTCAAGCGTGGTGCAAATCTGATGAGCAACATGATCCTTGACCGCAATCATTGGTATCATGTGGTGGCGGTTTTCAAGGCAGGCAAATATATGCGGCTTTATATTGACGGCAAATTGGATAGCGAAATGACCGAAAAGGTTCCATCAAAAATCGGTCGTGATAAAAAACGTTTCCGCGTGGGCGGCAGCGGCAAAGGTGGATATTTTGCCGGTACTTTAACGGATTTGCATTTTTACAACCGTGCGCTGGAAGCCGGAGAAATAGCGTGTCTTTATAAAAGCGAAAACCGTTTTGAGGCAAAAACCGATAACGAAAAAGCTATGACCGAAGTCAACCCGATCATGCAGTTCTCCAATAAAAATATGACTTTGAATGTGCTGCCCGGTGGCGCAATGGATATAGCTTGCGGAGATAGCCGTTACCGGGTCGGCAGTATGTACAGTTACCCGGCGGAACCGGAAATGAAGTTCAATAATTTGGAAGCTGTTTCCGCCGGTAACGAAAAATCATGGCAGGTGAAGATTGACAAAAAGAGCGATAATTCTTTTGTTGTAAACGCTCAAGGCAGTACCCTGAAGCTGCAGCGTGCCGTGGAAATCCTTGCTGACGGCAAGGTGAAGATTTATGATAAGTTCATCAATCCCACCAACGAAGATCAGGCGGTAGTCTTTTATCACCGTATTACGCCGTTTGCTCCTGCCAAAGGTAATCACTGGTATTTGCACGGTCAGGAAAATGCCCGCAGTCCGTGGGATGGCCGTCTGGCAAGTGCCAATCCGACAGGCTTTATGAAATTTGGCAGCAAGGCGCTGGCTTTTGTTGCTGAAGATGATATTTTCCGTTGCCATCTTCAAAGTGTGGTGCGTGACCGCAGCGACGGCAGAATTGATTTCAATTACGGCAGTGCGCACATCGGTGTGCCCGCTGGTAAATCGCACACTCTTGAATACACACTTTATCTGATGGAAGGCGATTATTTCGACTTTATCAACCGTTTGCGCAAGGATTGGAAAATACCAGTACTGACTTTGAACGGACCATTTGGTTCGATCCGTACTGCGGCGCACCGCAGCGAAGTCTATCGGCGTTTGAAAGACGATCCGGCTGCATTTCGTAAAGAGTTTGAACGGCGCAATATGCGTATAGTCATTATCAATCCATGGTTCAACTATTGGGACGGCAATATTTTCAAGGATTGGGAAGACTACAAAAAGCATATGCAGCAGGTTATAAAGACGCTCCGTTCTGTCAATCCGGAAATCCAAGTACTCACGCCGCTGGAAACTTATACCTACTGCCTTGGCGAAGAAGACTTCACCACTCCCGCCCCCGATGGGTTTGAATGGAATAAACTTACTCCCGGCACGGTAAAACGTATCAAGGAATCTCCGTGGCGCGATTCGGCTACTTACGGCAAATACGGCAATATGTCGCTTTATCCGATGAGCCCGGTACCTGGTGCGGTTCGCAAATATATACCTTTGATGGTGCATCCGGAACGTGGTAATCACTTCTACAAATTGCGCCGGAAAGAGATCGCATTTCTGTTGGACGAAGTCGGTGTGGACGGCATTTATCAGGACATGTTCGGATTCAGCGCTCCCAGCGATATTATCCACCATGTCTGGGATGGTTTCTCAATTTCGGTACTGCCCAATGGCAGGATCAATGAAAAATATACCCACATGGGGCCCCGGACTGCCCCGGCGCGTGCCGACTGGCTGCGGCTGATCCTGAGTAAAGGCAAGATGGCGCTGACTAACTTCGGCGCACCGACCACCCGTGAATTGCAGACGATTCCTTACATGAACTTCTGCGAAGCCGCCGGAAAAGGCGTGGGCAGACAGAATCTGGATGTAATTCCGCCGGATGCTTCCGGCTGTACCATGAATCATCTTTCCACGCCGTTGGCCCTGGGGCCGCACCGCAGCGAAGAAATCGACGCGGTGCGCCTGATGACCCGTGTGCGCGCATATTTGCGTTATGGTACATTGTATGTACATACTTCCCTGCGCAACAGCTTCCCGGAAAGCGGACCGACCAGCGGTGAATACGGCCCGATCAACCACATGTATCCGATCACTCCGATTGAGCTGCACCGCGGCTGGGTGAAGGGCAAAGAACGCATAGTTTCATGTGTATCGTATACGACAAATTGGGATCGGATGGAGGCGCCCAAGGCGTTGCGGTTTGATGCCGTTGGCCGCGAGATACCGGTCGGGAATGCTGTAAAGATTACCGGCAAGCCCGGCAATTGGAATATTGAAGTGAAAATTGATGATTGGAAGGAATTTCTGATCATCGAATAAGTTTGGCAGAAAGAGATCTGTATTTCATAAAATAAAATTTACCTGAAAGGAAATGATGCAATGAAGAAGAACTTTACGTTGATCGAGTTGTTGGTCGTAATTGCCATCATCGCTATTCTGGCGGCGATGCTGCTGCCGGCATTGTCCGCGGCACGCGAACGGGCCCGTAATGCAAATTGCCTTAACAATCTCAAGCAGATCGGTACGGCAAATTTGATGTATTCCGGTGATTTTAATGATTATCTGCCTTACTTATGGGCCACCAGAACCCGCCGGGCTCCGGCTGGTGCAACTTACGGCTGGGAAGATTTTGAACGTTCTATGCTGTCGCCTAATCTGCTGATCAACAATGGGTATTTCAGTGTGGAAGCTCCGGCTTCGGCTGAAAAATTTGCTGATGTTGCAGAAAAGTTTTTCAAGTGTCCGTCTGACAGTGTGAATTTTCAGAAAGTCGCCAAATCCGGACAGGCTCCCATCAGCTATCTTTACTGGAACTATGCTACGCAGCAAGAAGTTATAGACGCTTCCGGTGC
Organism: Lentisphaerota bacterium; assembly: GCA_015061695.1. Lineage (GTDB taxonomy): Bacteria > Verrucomicrobiota > Lentisphaeria > Victivallales > Victivallaceae > SIG78. Next base: position 10,917 of record SUWA01000006.1, on the reverse strand, counting down.
AACCGGTAAATGGGCTCCGTGGGTTCCTCATGCGTGCCGCAGCCGGGTGGGGCGCGATAATCCGGGCGCAATCATTTACGGCGATATTGTCGGTAATGGCGGAATTTCCGGACGTGACGTTCATCCGCAAGGTATTTCGGCTGCCAACCACCCCAATGTGGCATTCAATGCGTTGCATATCGGAGGACATGCCAAAACCAACTTGATCACGCCCGCCAGTCAGGGAACTGATTATTACAGCAAAACCAGTTTCTGCCGTTTGCTGTTGGATTTCGACGATTTTTCATATTGATCGATCAAATGCAAATTGCGCTTGCGGGAGCTTTTTCTGCAAGCGCAATTTTTTTGCAACAGGCTTTAGAGAAAATGGCGCTGTAATATAGATATCGAAAAAATTGACAAAAAAATCAAGCGTGCTATATTTAAGAAGCAATAATATAAAAAAAGAGAGGTCGTGTATATGGAAATAGAAATAATGTGGGTGATGATCCTGCGTCTGGCAGTAGCTGGTGCATTGGGTACATTGATCGGACTCGAACGCGAATACCGGGCCAAAGAAGCCGGGATGCGGACACACTTTCTGGTAGCGTTGGGCAGTGCATTGATCATGATCGTATCGCAATACGGTTTTGGAGATAATACAGCTGACGCCAGCCGGGTTGCTGCACAGATCGTCAGCGGAATCGGTTTTATCGGCGCGGGTACGATCATGATGCAAAAGCAGTTTGTGCGCGGGCTGACCACCGCTGCCGGTTTGTGGGTGGCGGCCGGGATCGGTATGGCCATTGGCGGCGGATTGTACATTATCGGGATCGTAACAACGGTTTTCACCTTGATCGGTTTGGAACTTTTTCAGGTGTTGTTTCAGCGTTTTCACTCCAAAAACACGCAGCTGGTGTTCACGACCCGTCGTCACTCTGATCTGGTAAAAATAACCGAAGCGTTGAACGAAAATAATTGCAAAGTCATAAACTGTGTAGTAACCAGCGCAGAAGAAAGCAAGCACAATAAGATCCGGGTGCGGATGACGATTTTTGAACACGCCCGGCAGGACGATGCCTGGCTGGTGAAAATGCTGGAAGAGTTCCGTGGTTTGACGATTGAAAAAATCGAGTAAAAATAATTAATAAAAAGGAAGGGATCGGATAATGAAATTCCGCATGGTACACAATAATCTGAACGTGTTTGAGCTTGATAAGAGCATTAAATTCTATCAGGATGCCTTTGATATGCACGAAGTGCGCCGCATCAACGCTAAAGATGGGAGCTTCATCATCGTTTATCTGGAAGACGGCAATTCAAGCCACCAGCTGGAGCTGACGTGGCTGCGGGAAATGGATCGGCCGTACGATCTGGGTGACAACGAATTTCACCTTGCTTTCAAAGTTGATGACTACGGAGCCGCCCACGCCCGCCATGCCGAAATGGGCTGCATCTGCTACGAAAACGAAGAAATGGGCATATATTTTGTAAACGACCCGAACGGCTACTGGCTGGAAGTCGTGCCGGAAAACCGGTGATTTTATATGGAGAAGTACGGATGGGTACGGATAAGAACGGAGATTTATTATTCCCATCGGGCGGGTACCGCAGATTGAAATCGTTTCAACTGGCACAGTTGATTTATGATATTACCGTGCGTTTCGTTGAATTATATATTCCAGCGGAAAGCCGCACCTGCGATCAAATGGTACAGGCGGCACGTTCCGGAGTGCAGAATATTGCCGAAGGTTCTGGTTGATGCGGCAACATCCACCAAACTGGAACTTAATCTTTACAATGTTGCCCGGGCTTCTCTGGAAGAACTCAAACTGGATTATCAGGAGATTATCTGCGACAGCACGGAGAAGCCCTGTGGCTCAAAGATGATTTACTCTATCTCGAGTTTATCAAACGCCGCATAAGCAGTAAAAAAGAGTTCAGAGAGTTTATTGTATGGGCTGAAAATCATATCTCCATACCTATCCGTACCATTCCGTACAAATCCGTACTGGTTGCCAATGCAGTGCTGTTACTTATTGATACGGCAAGCTATTTCTTAAAACGGCAGATTGAGAAAAAAGCCACCATATTTTTGGATAACGGCGGCTTTGCCGAGCGAATGCACAATATGCGTATTCAAAACCGTAAAAAATAATAATGGGGAACTATCTGTTATGACAAGTGTGCCCAACGGCTACTGGCTGGAAGTTATCCCCGAAAACCGCTATTGAAAACCGGCTTCCAGCGGGTGCGTTCGGATGAGGTCGGATAATCGGAATAATTGCTCCTTCCGATCGCGTATATACAAAAAGGGCGGCTGAATTGAAGCCGCCCAGGTCTTTCCGCAGAAAGTAGCCTGCAAATCCTTTTACCAGGACTTGTAGAGTTTATGTAAATATAGTATGATTTTATAAAAAGTCAAGTTGCATAAACAAAAAAATGTGTTATAATAACTTTACGGCAATAATTATTAGTTATATATAGAGGTTATATAATGTTTACGCTTGGCTTGGATTTGGGAATTTCATCGGTTGGTTGGGCTTTGTTGCGTGAAGATTGCAGTAAGCGGGAACTTGTTGCGTGGGGCAGTCGGATCTTTGAGCCCGGTGTGGAGGGGACGGAAAATGATATTGCTGTGGGCAAGGGAGTTTCCCGCTGTGCCGAACGCCGTTTGAAAAAAGCATTGCGCACGCAGTATTCACGCCGCAGAAGACGCAAGAAAGATCTGCTTGATTTACTGATTGCCAACGGTTTGCTGCCTGAAAATGTTGATTCGGCTTTTTTCTGCAGGATTGATAATCGGCTGCTTATGTTGATGCCCAAAGAAGAACGGGCGCGTTTAGGCCACGTTTTGCCGTATTTATTCCGCAAGATGGCGCTTGATCGGGTGTTGGAAAAACATGAACTGGGGCGGGCGTTGTATCATCTGGCGCAACGCCGCGGCTATTTGAGCAATCGTAAGCAGGAACTGAAAGATCAGGACGAAACCGGGAAGGTAAAGAGCGGCATCAATGCCCTGAAACAGGCAATGGCGGCAGCGGGGGCGCGTACTCTGGGCGAATATTTTTCGATGGTCGATCCGGAAGTGGAACGCATTCGCAGCCGCTATACCGAACGGGCCATGTATCAGGATGAGTTCCGCAAGATTTGTCAAGCCCAGCGCAAACATATTTCTGCGGAGCTGGAGGAAAAACTTTTCCGTGCAATATTTTCTCAGCGCAAACTTAAATCTTGCAAGGGGCTGGTGGGCAAATGCAGAATCTATCCTGAACGCCGCCGTTGTTCGATGGCGACAATGGAAGCGCAATTATTCCGTATTTATGATACGGTAAGCAAGTTGCGGATAACGTGCAAATCGCAGGTGCGTTCTCTTACCGAGGATGAACGGCTCAAAGCAGTCGAAGTACTTAATGGTTTTAATGATCTCTGCAACAGGAAAGGCAAAGTAGCTTTGTCTGAATTACAGAAAGCAGTCGGACTGGGCAAAGGCGAAAAATTTTCGCTTGGCGATGATGATAAAGAAATATATGCCAATGAATTACATAATATTCTCTATCGTGCATTCGGCGATAAAGCCGCAACGGTCAGCGGGCAGGATAGAGAGAAATTTTTCAATGATCTGCGCTCGATAGAAAAAAACGAAGTGCTGCATAAACGTTTGACTGATTATTGGCAGCTTTCAGAAGAAAAGGCTGCAGAAGTATCTGCTATTGCGTTACCTGATAAATATTCTGCTTTTTCGCTCAAGGCATTGCAGGAAATGCTTCCGGATATGGCTGGCGGAGTCAGGTTGAGTGATTGGCTCAAGCTTAATAATCATACCCTTGCTGCCGACAAGGAGTTTGACCGGCTGCCGTTGGTTGATGATGATGAAGTCGGCTTTGAATTACGCAACCCAATTGTTCACCGGGTGCTGACCGAAATGCGCCGGGTAGTCAACAGCATTGTTGAACGTTACGGCAAGCCGGATAAAATTCATGTAGAGCTGGCGCGTGATTTGAAAGCCACAAATGAGGAACGGAGAAAAATAGATGAGCGTAATAAGAAGCGGGAAAAAGAACGCGAAGCTATTGCCAAACGGATCATTGCTGAAACAGGGTTGGAGAAAATTTCGCGCAACGATATACTTAAAGTTATGCTGGCTGATGAGTGCGACTTTACCTGTCCCTATTCAGGGGAACGTTTCTCCATGAGCGAATTGCTGGATGGCGGCTTGGTTCATATAGAACACATTATACCTTATTCCCGATCATTTGATGACTCTTTTGCCAATAAGACTTTGTGTGTCAATAAGCTTAATGCACAAAAGAGTAATAATACCCCTTATGAAGCATTCGGCAATTCCGCTGATTATCCGGAAATGCTGGAACGGGTTCGGCATTTTAAAGGCGTTTACGCGGAACGCAAATTAGAATTGTTCAAGCTGGATAAGGTTGAGCCGTCTGATTTTATGGAAAGGAATCTCAACGATACCCGCTATGCCAGCAAACTTGCCATGCAATACCTTGCCATGTTGTATGGCGGCATTGTGGACAAAAACGGCAAACGGAGGGTTTACGCTATTGCAGGCGGCTGTACTGCTTTGATACGTCGGGCGTGGGGCGGTAATTACCTTTTGGGCGAGGGCGAAAAAGTCCGCGATGATCACCGTCATCACGCCGTGGATGCAATGACTATCGCGCTGACTACCCCCGCACTGGTTCAGGAAGTTGCCCGGATGACTCCGGAACGTCGTCGGGAGTTTGAGAAAAAGACTCAACATTTTATCGACAGTAATTTCTATCAGCAAGCCAAATCCATGCTGGATGATTGTGCGGTATCGCACCATGTGGTCAACAAGATGCGCGGCGCATTGCATAAAGAAACTATTTACAGCAAAGATTACAGTAATGGCGGTGCAATCAGGCATAAACGCATAGAGTTAAAAAAACTTACCAAGGATCATATAGCAAATATTGTTGATCCGGCAGTCAAAAATATTATTCTGGATAAATTGGGCGTTGCCAATGATTACGAAGTAACCAATGCCATGCTGAAAATTTTTGGCGATGAAGGCAATTATCCGCAGATGCTTGACCGCAACGGCAATGCCGTTAATACCATAAAGAAAGTCCGGATCGCCTGCGGGGTTCAAACCCGTACTATCGGCAACGGTGATGGTAAGCGGGAAGTTGCGACTGATGATAACTATATTCTGGCAATTTTTGCTAAACTCAATGCTCAGGGCGAAGAGATCGGTTGGGTAGGCGAAGTTGTTACATTAATGGATGCCGTACAGAAAAAGCAACGCAAGGAACCGCTGTTTGAGAAAAATAGGCCCGGAATGAAATTCAAATTCAGTTTGCAAAAAGGTGATATCGTAAAAACCATTCAAGATGGCAAAGCGCAGCTCGGAGTAATAAGAGCTTTTTCTTCTGAAATAAGAATTGAATATTGTTCTATAACTGATGCCCGTATAAAAAAAGATATTCAAGCCGCTGACGCATGGAACAGACAGCGTATTTCAACTTGTTTTAAGGTTAAAATGCAGAAATATAATATGAATGTATTTGGGGAGCTGCAAATCGCCAATGATTGAGCGTATTATAGAAATTGCTGAACAATCAGCTTTTCTTAATTTAAGCAACAAATTGCTGACTATTCGTCTGAAAGACAGTCAAGCGGTAACTATTCCGGTGGGCGAGGTTCAATGTTTGATCCTTGCCAATCCGGCAGTCACCATTACCGGAGCATTGATGGCAGCATTGGCTGAAAACGGTGCGGTGGTTGTAATTTCCGGTAAAGACAGGTTTACGGCGGCGCTGATCTGGCGCAATTTAAATATAGCACACTTTTCAAACTCTACAAGCCCCAGCTATTTTGATGAGCTTTATGCACGGCTTGGCAATATAGCACACTTTTCAAACTCTACAAGCCCCAGCTTTCGTCAAAAATAATATCAACGGCCAGCAAATATAGCACACTTTTCAAACTCTACAAGCCCCAGCTTCGTTGATATTGGCATGATCTACAAGAATAATATAGCACACTTTTCAAACTCTACAAGCCCCAGCAATTTTGAATGGAGTTAATGCGGCCGGGTTAATATAGCACACTTTTCAAACTCTACAAGCCCCAGCTCCTTCGACACAACAACCTTCATGCGCCGGAATATAGCACACTTTTCAAACTCTACAAGCCCCAGCATGGGTACGGTACCGGCGGGAGATCAAACAAATATAGCACACTTTTCAAACTCTACAAGCCCCGGCGTCATCCCATCTTCGTAACGATCCATAATAATATAGCACATTTTTCAAACTCTACAAGCCCCAGCCACATTTTACGGACATACATAATATTATTAAATATAGCACACTTTTCAAACTCTACAAGCCCCGGTGTCGGCACATTTAAAATCAAGTTATGATCTGCAATTGCACGTTTTTTTTACTTTATTAACTCGGTGTGTGGTGTGCTGATGTTTTTTTATGAGGGCAGGGGATGCGGGCAAAAAAAATGGTATGCCCGTCGCGATTCGAACGCGAGACCTTCTACTCCGGAGGCAGACGCTCTATCCAGCTGAGCTACGGGCACACACTTGTATGTGCCTTAATATACCCCTTTTTATTCTTTTTGCAATCATTTTTTGTACTTTTTTTGTCAAAAATAAGAAAAAAAGTGGAAATAATCACTCCTGTATGGTATATTCACCGGTGTGAGAAAGGTTTGGGATTATGAATAAATTATTGATTCTTATTGTGTTGGGTGGGGTGTGTGCTGTTCAGTCGCTCATGGGCGCTGATCTGAAACTCGCTGATGGCAGCGTGTTACGCAACTATCAGATCAAATCCGTAAATAAAAACAAGATTACGATCCTTTACATCAAACCCGATGGCGCTCCGGATATGGTCGTTTTGGAGCCCGAAGCGCTGCCGGATGATTTACGGGAAAAACTTTTTCCGGCGGCCAAACTCACCGCCCCCAAGCTGCCGCCCAAGCCGCGACCCGAAAAAACTTTGCAGGATCGTTGGATGAATTATGGCGACAGAATGCAGTTCGAAATTGATCAGCTCGCCGGAGATGATATTGCCGGTCGGCGCGCTTTAGGACAGAAATTGTTCCGGGCTTTGCGGAAAACTATCGCTCCGCGCGGCGAAGTCGTTGATGTGGCTGTAGTACGCATAGCCGAAGATGGCGCTTTGCTCAAGATCGTCGGCACCGGCAAGGGTTCCAAATTACGCAGCGGACAACTCATCTTTGTCTACGGAGTCAAACCGGCAAACAGTGCTTTTCAGCAAAAAATATATCCATCCGGCGACCGGATGGACTGCGGTGATCTGGGACAGGCGCGCATCTACGGCGCTACGGTTCAGCTGGCTTGTGCGGCGGCAATGGATTTTATTGCCCGTTATATCGGCGATGACTCGTTTATTTGGCCGGAAAAAACTCCGCAAACCGAAGCTGTCGAGAAAAAAGCGGAAGAAAAAACAGTTTTTGAATCCGAGTCCGCACCGACTACGATTGTCAACAACTACTACATAGAGGATGATGATGACAGTTTCCCGATCGTGGTTGACCGGAGGCCTTCGCGCCGGCCGCCGCCGCGCCGTCCCGGTTGCAGACCGCGCCCGAAACCGGGACACAAACCAGGACCCAAGCCGGCGCCTAAACCCAGACCCAACCGCGGCACGCTGGGTAATCGGCCGGTGCATCCGCGCATTGTCAACAGTCCGACTGTAGTCAAAAACAATGGCCACAGCGGTAATTACGGTGTTTTGCCGCGGCATCTGGCGCCCGGAACCAGCCCGGTTAAGGGCAAAGGAAGGTGAAAAATAAAGATTTTTGCAAAAAAATCACTTTGCGGTGTTGTTTTTATTCCAAACCGATATACATTATGTTGAATATGTTTTATTTTGGTAAATAATAAGGATACGGAGTTTCGGTATTATTATGTTTAATTCGCATTTGTCCAAGTTTTTTCAAGCTGACATCGGCATCGACCTGGGGACAGCCAACTGTCTGGTGTTTGTGCGTGATTACGGGATTGTGCTCAACGAACCTTCGGTGGTTGCCATCAATGAGCATACCAAAGAAGTTCTGGAAGTCGGCAGTGCTGCCAAACGCATGATCGGGCGTACCCCCGCCAATATCCGGGCGGTCCGGCCGATGAAAGACGGGGTGATTGCCAATTTTGAAGTTACCGAAGAAATGCTCCGCTACTTTATCAACGAAGCCCGCCGCCGGGTTCCGTGGCGGCAGCGTCTGCTGAATCCGCGGGTGATGATCGCAGTTCCTTCCGGGATCACCGAAGTGGAAAACCGCGCGGTCAAAGACAGTGCCAAACGCGCCGGAGCCGGTATGGTTTATATTGTGGAAGAACCGATGGCCGCGGCGGTCGGGGTCGGGTTGCCGGTGGATGATTCCTGCGGTAACATGATCGTTGACATTGGCGGCGGTACCACCGAAGTTGCGATTATTTCGCTGGATGGTATTGTAGGGGCGCGCAGTGTGCGCGTTGGCGGCGATGAGTTCGATAATGCAATCATCAACCACATGAAAAAGGTCTACAATCTGACCATCGGGGAACGTACTGCAGAACGGATCAAGATCGAAATCGGCAGTGCTTTCCAGATTCCGGAACTGGATGATCGTGAACTGGATGTGAAGGGGCGCGACCTCTTTGCCGGTCTGCCCAAAACGGTGCGCATAACCGCGCACGAAATCCGTAACGCTTTGCAGGAACCGATTACTTCGATCGTGGAAACGGTGCTGGGGACGCTGGATGGCTGTCCGCCGGAATTGGCCGCGGACTTGATCGACCGCGGGATCATGCTGGCCGGTGGCGGCGCGCTGATCGCCGGTATGGACCGCTTGCTGATGCAGGAAACCGGTTTGCCGGTTTCGGTGGCAGAAGACCCGTTGCTGGCGGTGGCCAAAGGTACCGGGGTGATGCTGCATGAGTTGGATAAACTCGCTGGACACGAGTGATTTATAAAATCAAGCCCAAGCCGGTTTGCACCGGCTTTTTTTCTGACATTATACTACATATACAGGGAGAAAATTTTTATGAATAAAAATTGGAAAGCCGCCACTTTGGCGGTTCAGGCCGGTTATGAAGCTCAAGACGGCGGCCCGCGGGTGGCGCCGATCGTGCAAAGCACCACTTACCGTTACGATACCACCCAAAGTGTGGCTGATTTGTTTGACCTCAAACGTGACGGATTCTTCTACAGCCGCTTGGCTAACCCCACAGTGGATGTGATGGAAAAGAAGATCGCCGCGCTGGAAGGCGGGGTCGCGGCCGTAGCGTTGAGTTCCGGGCAGACCGCCAACACGCTGGCGATCATGAATATTGCCAAGGCTGGCGACCATGTGGTGGCATCGGCGGCGCTTTACGGCGGTACGGTGAATCTGTTTACTGTAACTTTGCCGAAAATGGGGATCAAAGTAACGTTGGTCGATTCCGAAGCCAGCGAAGCCGAAATCGCGGCGGCGGTGCGGCCCAATACCCGGGCGATTTTTGCGGAAACGATCGCCAATCCGGCACTTACTGTGTTGGATTTTGAAAAGTTCTCCAATGTTGCCAGACGTTTTGATCTGCCGTTTATTGTGGATAATACTTTCCCGACTCCGGTGCTGTGCAATCCTTTTGAACACGGGGCAAACATTGTAACGCACTCCACGACCAAATATCTGGATGGCCACGCCACCAGCGTGGGCGGTGTGGTGGTCGAAGGCGGCAACTATAACTGGGCCAACGGCAAATATCCGGAATTGAGCGAACCCGATCCGAGTTATCACGGATTGGTTTACACCGAAGCGTTCCCCGGCGCTCCTTATTCGGTGAAAATGCGCGTACAGCTGGTGCGCGATCTGGGTTGCATTCAGGCGCCGATGAACGCCTGGCTGACCAATCTGGGCATGGAAACGCTGGCTTTGCGTATGGAACGGCACAGCGCCAACGCTTTGGCCATGGCAGAATTTTTGCAGAATCACCCCAAAGTTGCGTGGGTCAGTTATCCGATGCTGCCGGGCGATTCGCAGTATGAGCGGGCGCAAAAATATCTGCGCGGCGGCTCCGGCGTGTTGAGTTTTGGCGTCAAAGGTGGCAAAGAAGCGGCGGCGAAACTGCTGGATTCGCTGAAGCTGGCGGCGCTGGTGGTGCATGTGGCCGATGTGCGTACCTGTGTGCTGCATCCGGCCAGTATGACTCACCGTCAGTTGACCGAAGAACAGTTGGTTGCCGCGGGGGTCAAGCCGGAGTTGGTGCGTCTTTCGGTAGGTATCGAAGACGTGGAAGACCTGAAAGCCGACTTTGAACAGGCGCTGGCGCAACTCTGAAAAAAAAACTGATTTTTGCCGCTCCGGAAGATAGATTTTCCGGGGCGTTTTTTTTGTGTAAAAATTTGCATTTTATGAGTTTAAATGCTATTTTCTCAACGTAAAGATTTTTCTGCAATAAATTAAGTATAAAAGGGGTATATCATGGCTAATCTTTATGATCAAACCGTTGAAGGTGGAAAAGAGCTTACTGTTGCCAATGGAGTTACTGCGTTTGATACCACTGTTTTAGGTCAGGGGTATAAGCGAGGCGATATGACGATCGAAGCCGGCGGCAGTGCCTCGCGTACTTATTTGGATGGGACTTATTCGCTGATGACCGTCAAGAACGGAGGATCTGCGGTCAGCACCTTTGTGCGTAATGATGGTACAGAACTGGTTGTAAGCAAAGGAGCTTACACCAACAGTACCGTAGTTAAAACCGGCGGTGTCATGACAATGAAAGCCGGTGGTTCGGCTTTGAATGTCAATATTGAAAATACCGGAAATTTTTATCTGGATGTAGATGGTGCTACTTATCTGACCGGAACATCGCACGGCAAAGCGGTTGAAGTCCGCAATAACCGCATATCCAATATAACAGTATACGGAGCCTATTACATGACCGTTGCT
>SUWA01000096.1 GCA_015061695.1 Lentisphaerota bacterium | reverse complement strand
TATTGCCACCAAAGTAGTGCAGGACCCTACCATCCGCAGCAGTTTCAATGAGTTGGAACCACGGCTGAAAAGCGGCAAAAAACTCTCTGCCGCTCTGGAAGACAATGAATATCTGCCTAAAGGTCTGGCCAGCAGATTGCGCGTCGGCGAAGAATCCGGTACTTCCGGCGAAATGCTGATGAAAGCCGCCAACCATGTGGAAGAAGATACCCGGCGGAATATCAAACGGCTGTTGAGTATGTTTGAGCCGCTGGTCATTGTGGCGCTGGCCTTGGTGGTAATGACCGTGGTGTTGGCTATCTTTATGGCAATCATGGAATTGAATACGATCGAATCATAAAAAATCAACTTACAATAAAAGGAGTAGAAAAATGAAAAAATCCCGCAAGATGAACCGCCGCTACTTTACGCTGACCGAACTTATGGTCGTGATCGTGATATTGGTGCTGCTGGCCAGTATCGCCACGCCGATGGTGTTCCGGCATATCCGCAACGCGCGTATTGCGTCGGCCCAGGCCCAGATCCAGAGTTTTGAATCCGCTATTCGCGATTATCATACTGATACCAACACTTATCCGGAAAAGCTGGAAGATCTGCTCGAAAGACCCGAGGATATGGATGACGAAAGCAAGTGGGATGGTCCGTATCTGGAAGCCAAAAAAGGTATTCCGAAAGACCCGTGGGGCAACGATTATCATTATCAGGCCCCCGGCGATCACAACGAAAGCAGCTATGACCTCTGCAGTTACGGCGCTGACGGCGTGGAAGGCGGAGAAAAAGAAAATGCCGATATAACCAACTGGAAAAGCGAATCCGAAGAATAAAAACGCAGAATGTCTTTCCGGCGCCATAATTTTACATTGATCGAGTTGGCGGTAGTTGTGGCAATCCTCATATTGCTGACTGCCGTTTCCTCGGTCTATTTGGGGCGCGACCGGCGCGGGAGCGAGTTTGAGCGCTCACTGCGGGATTTTCAGGTATTTTGCGCCCGGGCCCGTGCGGCTTCGATGCAAGACGGGCTTGTCCGAAAGATCGTTTTTTATCCGGAAGAAAATATTTTCCGGATCGAAAAAGTTGAGTCGTGGAACGAGTCCGGCGCAGTCGCGCTGGCCGAAGATGTGGAAGCCGGCAACAGCGGTTATGTGGTGCTGGAGGCGCTGGAATCAGTCGACGATGGCGAAGAAAGCGAAGATGTCATTGCTGATGAACTCATTGAAGAGCGTTTTTTGAGTTGGAAATTCCCGGAAAAACTGGAAGTAAAGTTCGCTTTGCCTGATTTTGAAAACGAAGAAATCACAGAAGAGAGTGTGGAGTTGTGGCGTTACAACCGGGGTGGGACCGGGCGCCTGACCCACAGTTTGAACGTACAGCGCGGCGAGGAAGTCTACAACGTAACGATCTCGGATTTTACCGGGATCGTCGAAGTCAGGATCAACTCCGGAACAGAGGAACGGACCGTATGGTAAAAAAACGGTTTACCTTGATCGAAGTAGTGGTAGCCATTGCGGTCATGGCATTGGCGCTGACGGGGTATTTTGCGCTGTCGCAATCGGCCGTCAACCGGGTGGATAAAGCCTATAACAAGTGGGAACGTATGCACCTGTTGAGTCAGGCCGCAGAGTTTTGTCTGCTGCTGCCGGATGAAGAAGCTCCGGAGATCCCGCCGGAGATCTTTGAAAGTTCGCGTTACGATATCGAGGCGTTTTACGAAGATGCCGAAGGCTTGCCCGAAGATCTCAACGATTTGGAAAATCAGGCTCCACTGCGCACGCTGGTGCTGAATCTGGTCGATAAAAACACGCGGGAAGTGGTCGATACTTTGCGCATCGACCGCATCAGTTATAACGATTCAGCGGGGGAATACGAATGAAAATTTCGCATTTCACACTGATCGAACTGATCGTGGCTATGGCTATTCTGGCGTTGGTGGGGCTGGCGTCCTCGGCCGCTTTGTTCGGTTATCACCGCAGCCACGGCAAAGTAGCAAGTTTGAGTCAGAAACTTGAGCGCAACCGCAAGCTGGACAAAGTGGCGGATCTGATGAGCAATATGATTCCGTTTTATTGGCGCAACGAAGTCGAAGACGGCGGGCAGACATTGGTTTTTGACGGGCGGGAAGATGAGCTCTACTTTACCGCCATGCGCTTGCCGGACAGCGAGGGCAGGGGCGCATTTATTTTTGTACATTTGTATGTGGATGAAGAAAATCAACTGGTCTGCGACTATAAAGATACACCCTTGCTGCCGTGGGAAGAAGACGATGAGGGCCGGGATGAAGGCGTTAAAACCGCTGTATTGGCCGAAAAGGTGGCCGCATTGACCTTTATTTACGGCGAATACAACGAAGACGATCAGGTCGATTGGCTGGAAGTCTGGGATCAGGAAGATGATGAATACCTTGACCGGATGCCCGTGGCAGTAGGATTTACAGTAGAGTTTGAAAGCGGCGAAAAACTCTCATACATGCGCCGTACCGCCGGCATATCAGCATTTTCGGGGTTGGCACAATGAATAAACACGCAACTTGCAAAATTTCCCGTCTTTCCGAACGCGAATCCGGTGTGGCGCTGGTGGCGGTGCTGGCAATGCTTATGTCGGTAAGTTTGCTGGTATTGTCGATGGTCATTTACTCGCATCTGGCCAATTACGGTGTGCGCAACGATGCGGAAATCCTGCGGTCGCGCTATGTGGCCGAAGGCGCCATGAACCGGGTGATCTGGCTGGTGGCCGCCGATAATTATGTTTACAACACGACCGATCTGGTCAATTTTGATTACAGCGAGTACGAAGAAGATGAAGAACGTTTTCTGCCCGATGGCCGTCTGCGCGAACTGGATTATTACGGCGTAACAGTAAAATACCGGATCGAAAACGGTATGGGCGGTATATCCATAGACAGCAATATAGACACTGCTTTGACCCAGCTGACCCGGGTGCGGGCGGTGGATGAAGAGGATATGAGTGAGGCTTTGACCATATTCAAAAACCGCTACCGGGACTACATCGACACCGACGATAATGTTAATGTTGACGGTATGGAACACGAGGATTATGAAGAACTTGACGAATATACCCAACTGCCGCGCAACGAAAATATATATTACCGCGAGGAACTCTGGTTCATTCCGGACGGCATAAAGTTTTTTCCGCCCGACCGCAACGGCCGCCTGACTATGATCAATCCTTTGGGCATGGGCGGCAACCGGCGGAGCAAACCGGATTTGCTGCAGGCCGGCTACTCCCTGCTGACCAACTACAGTAATTTGAGCCATGAGGACGCTATGGAAACTTTGCGCGTTATCAGAGAGTTCAAGAACGCTCCCGCCGGCGAAATACCGATCCTCGGCGAAGAACTTGATCCGCTGCTGCTGGCTAATCTGCGCAATTATTACACCATAGCCAACAGCGGTTGTTACCGCATAACGATCGAAAAGGCCAGTGCCGGCAATACACCTTCGGTGCGCATGGATGCAACGCTGTTCGATCCGGGGATCGAAACTGATGCGGAGTTTTCCATTCCGTTTTACGATTGGCTGATTTATTGATAAGCGGAACTTGAACTGCTTGCAATTGGTCAAGTTTGGTGTATATTAACTTATCGTTGATAACAGATTGGCAATATATAAGTGAAAGGAAAATCAGGTATGAAATTCAAACTCGGACCGGTTCTGTTGGGTGTTGTCTGCATGTTGGGCAGTGCGGTTTCAGCAGATGATATTCTGGAATGTAAATTTGTCCCAGGCGGTTGGAATAAAGCTGATTTTATTGAAGTGAAGAGTTCCCGCTGGCCCAATATCAACCATTTTAAGCAGGAAAGTACCCACATTGTCAATATTTGCCCGGTTGATGCCACCCCGCAGGAAATGCTCAGCAAGCGGGCGCCGGAAACCTACGCGGCAATGATTTACAAAAATCCCATTACCGGCAACAGCGAAATCAAAGCAGAAATGAGCTTCGATTACCGCATGGCTCCCTCGATCGTGATCGCCGAAAAACCCGGAACCAATGCCGACGGTTATCCGGAATTCCGCACGCATTACGAAATCGTGTTGTTCGATCAGGGAATCAATGTGTGGCGCCACTGGTTCAAAGACGGCAAACAGGTGTGGCGCAAGGTGGGGTATCTCAACGCAAAATTCCTGCCCAATGTTAAATATGAGCTGGAAGTTGAAATCAAATTTACCGGCCGCGGCCCGGTGATGGAAGTTTCGGTCGGCGACAAAAAGTTCGGTTTTATCGACGATTTGCTGCCGCGCGAGTATTATGCCGGGATTGTGGCTTGCGAGGGCGTAAACCGTTTTTATGAGTTTGAAATCGAAAAATAACATTATTTATAACGGGAGAGTGAATCCATGAAAAAGTTCGGTTTGAGTGCAGCTGTTGTGCTTTTGGCATCGGCTGCAGCTTATGGAGAAGTCGAAATTTCTGTCAACAGCACCCCGGCACTGCCAAGTAGTAATTTTATTCTGCAGAGTGATTTTGCCGATGCCAATCTCAAGAGCTGGATCGTCAACAAGGCGGCGCCGGGATTGGTCAGCGTGGGGGATGGCGTACTGAAACTGACCGGCAATCCGGCTGAAAGCCCCAATGTTTACCACCGCCTCCGCCTGCAGGATGGATTCAAAAAAGGCGAACCTTACTACATATCTTTCCGCGCTAAACGCAGCGGCGGGATCAGGAATGTGAGCGGCGGTACATCCCTTTGTTTTGATCCGTCCAACGGCGGCAAACCGGTCTACAGTCAGACTCCGGAGCAACCTAAATATGATTATGACTGGACTGCGTTCAGCTGTACCGGCAATCTGCCGATCGACGGCAAACTGGGAACGTTTTATCTGTGCTATTATAAACAGCAGGGCGCAATTTGTTTTGATGATCTGGTCTTCAAGTACGGTTCTACGGATCTGAATATCAGCGTTAAAGGCGGCGGTTTGCAGAGTATTACCGTGCGCAACTCGATCACCGGGGTTGTGCTTAAAGAAAATATTTCCGGCAGCGAGTACAGCAAAACGCTCAAAGTGCCGGCATTCGGCAGCTATTCGGTGGAAGTTTTTGACCGTACCGGCGAAGCGACCAGCGTACTTTATCCGGCCAACGAAGACACCAACGTTGCCGCCAGCGATACGGTGATACCGGTTACTCCAATCAAACGTTTGATAATGGCACCGGGCACAGATGACAAATTTGTCTTTTTCCTGCCCGAAGTCCGTGGCAAAAAAGTTTATCTGCAATTCCGCGCCCGCTGCGATCGCAAACAGGCCGGCCCCGGCGGATACGCCAACAGTCTGATGGTCAAGGTCAATGGCAAAAATATCGGTGTGAAAAATGTAGTTCTGCCCGGCCAACAGGTTGCGCTGAAGCGATCACCGAAAAAGGTGGTTAATATTGCCAATAAAAATGGTTTTGTGGTGTTCTTCTGCAATTCATTTATGACGATACCGGCCGATAATGGATATTTTCCGGTTACTTACAAAGACAACAATCCCTGGGATTTCAAGCTCGATATAACTTCGCAGATCGAGTCGGATGGTTTGAACTTGCTGGATCTGCGTAACAGCAACTCCCAAGCTACGGTAATCATGGAAGATCTGCGTGTAGTTGTCGAATAAGTTAATTTGCTTGCTCGCAGTTTTTCTCGTCCTGACAAGCGGAACAGGCTGGCCAAGGCTGTTCCGCTTGTTTATGTGCGCAAAAACGATTGCTCTTTATGGAAAGTGATTCTGCTGAATCAAAAATAAGTTATTCCCCCAATCAAGATATTATCTATGAATAAAACTCAAGAAACACCATCACTTTTCCGGCGCTTTGCCGGCTATTACCGGCCATATAAAACGCTGTTCATATGTGATTTGCTCTGTGCGGTGGTGGTTTCGGTGGTAGATCTGGCGTTTCCGCAGCTCTTGAACATACTCAATCAGGGGGTGTTTCAGCGCAGTCCAGGCGAAATAATCACCGTTATCAGCTACATAGCCGCCGGGTTGGCGGGGCTGTATATAATACGGTTGTTTGCCCAGTATTTCATAACCTGCTGGGGGCATATTATGGGCGCCAAAATGGAAACAGATATGCGGCGGGATATTTTTGAGCACTATCAGCGGTTGAGTTTTTCCTATTTTGATCGCAATAATACCGGCGAAATGATGTCGAGGATCGTGGCGGATCTTTTTGATATAACCGAACTGGCCCATCACGGGCCGGAAATAATCCTGCTGTCGAGCCTGAAAGTGATCGGGGCATTCATTATTCTCTTTTCCATCAACTGGCGTCTGACTTTGATTCTGCTTGTGGTAACGCTGGCGATGACCTTTTATTGCGTATTTATGCGTAAATATATGCGGAACGTATTTGCGGACAACCGCAAAAAAGTGGCGCTGGTCAATTCGCAGATACAAGACTCGCTGGCTGGTATCCGGGTAGTAAAATCCTTTGCCAATGAAGATGTTGAACAGGATAAATTCAATAACTGCAACCGGGCGTTTCTGGCTTCCAAGATCGACAATTACCGGATCATGGGGCGGTTTCATGGCGGAAACTCGTTCTTTCAAGGCTTGCTTTATGTGGCGATCCTGCTTTTTGGCGGAGTGTTTATTGCTCAAAGGGTGATTTCACCGGGCGAACTGGCGATCTATGCGCTTTATATCGGTATTTTTGTGCATCCGCTGGAAATGCTTATCAACTTTACCGAGCAGTTTCAACGCGGCTGGTCAGGGTTTCGCCGTTTTGCTGAAGTGTTGAATACCGCTCCGGAAATCATCCAGCACAAAGATGCCGCCATTCCGGAAAAATTATCCGGTGCCATCGAGTATAAGCAGGTCAAGTTTGAATACGAAAAGGATAATACAGTCTTAAACGATATATCTTTTGAGATCAAGCCCGGTTCCACCGTGGCGCTGGTCGGACCTTCCGGCGGCGGCAAAAGCACGATCTGCGCATTGCTGCCGAGATTTTATGACGCGCAAAGCGGTTCGGTAACAGTTGACGGTTTGGATGTGAAAAAGTGGCAGCTCAAGGCGTTGCGCAATCATATCGGGATCGTTCAGCAGGATATTTATATGTTTTCCGGCACGGTGCGCGACAACATAATTTACGGCAAGCCGGATGCCTCCGACGAAGAAATCATTGCAGCGGCTCAACGGGCCAATATCCACGATTTTATTATGACCTTGCCGCAGCAGTACGATACAGCCGTAGGTGAACGCGGCGTCCGGCTTTCCGGCGGGCAGAAACAGCGCATTGCCATAGCGCGGGTGTTTTTGAAAAATCCGGCGATATTGATTCTGGACGAAGCTACCAGTGCGCTGGATAACGAGAGCGAACGGCACATTCAGGCGGCGTTGGAAGCGCTTTCCCGCGGCCGGACTACGCTGGTTATTGCCCACCGTTTGAGTACCATCCGCCACGCCGACCGGATCATTGCCATTGACTCCGGGCGCATTGCCGAAGCCGGAACTCATGAAGAATTGATGCAGAACAATGGTATATACGCCAAATATTACCGTATGCAGTTCGGCAACGACTGGTAAGGTGCGATTTTTTATGAAAAAATATGATCGCCGGAGTTGGAAAATGAGCAAAATAGTGCTATATTAACCAATTCAGATTGCATACGGATTTTTTCAGCGATCTGTAGAAAAAAGCAAGAAAAACCATTTTATCAAAAATATCAAAAGAAAGCGAGTTAAAAAATGGCCAAACAGACTCTGTCCCAGGCTCTCGTTCTGGAAGTGCGCGAAGATGGCGCACTCTGCCGTAATTGCGACTTCACCGTTGCCGCCGATCGTATGAAAGCGGAAACTTCGGTCGCCTGTCAGGCTTTTGCCAACTATGTATCTGTGCCCGGTTTCCGCCGCGGTAAGGCTCCCGAAGCCATGATCGTCAAACGCTTTGAATCTGATCTCAAGGATGAACTCAAGCGCCGTTTTATGGCGGCGGCTTTTGAACGTCTTTCCGATGGCGAAAAGCTGGAAGTAGTCTACTGCCGTATGCCGGAAGAAAAGGCGATTGAACTGGGTAAGGAATACAAATTCACCTTGCAGATCGACCTGGCTCCCCAGATTGCCGACTTTGAATACAAAGGTCTGGAAGTGGAAGTTCCTGCCGCCGAAGTTGACGAAAAAGAACTCAACGAACGCGTCGAACAGTATCGCAAGATGTATGCCGAATTTGTTGAAATCAGCGAACCGGCTGCTAAAGAAGATATGCTCAAAGTTGATTATACTTCTGACTTTGAACTGCCCGAAGATGCTGAAGCCAGCCTGAAACGTCAGGTCAAAGCCGAGTCCACTTTCCTGTGGCTGGCCGAACCGGAATATCTGCCCGGCTGTGTGGCCGCGCTGACCGGTGCCGAAGCCGGCAAAGAATACACCTTTGACAGCGTCTATCCGGCAGATTACCGCGAAGCCGCTCTGGCCGGCAAGACCGTCAAGTACACCGTCAAGGTGGTCAACGTGCAGCGCCGCAAGGATTTGACTGACGAAGAACTGGCCGCCAAACTGCGCATGGATTCGATCGATAAACTGCGCGACATGCTCAAGAGCGGTCTGCAGGCTGAAGCCGAAGGCAAACGCCGCGAAGCTGTCCGCACTGCGGTTTACGAAAAAATTTCCGCCGCGGTAGGCGAATTTGAATTGCCCCCGACTTTGCTGGAAGCTGAAACTGACGAAGCCGTCCAGCGCAAAGCGCAGGAAACCGTCAAGAGCGAAGCTGATGCCGAAGAGTTCAAGAAGAATCTCGAACAGCACCGTGCCGATGCCAAGGTCGAAGCCAGCGCCAAGCTGCGCCGCGAACTGGTGTTCCGCAAGATCGCCAAGCTGGAAAATATCACCGTAACGGCGGCGGAAGTCGATCGTGAGATCGAAATGATGAGCCGCTACTACCGCAAAAAGCCCGCCGAACTGCGTTCCATTATGGA
>SUWA01000095.1 GCA_015061695.1 Lentisphaerota bacterium | reverse complement strand
GCTTTTTCATAGCCTTGCATACCCCAGGCGCTGGAAGTTTCCCAGAACCATTCGCCATTGCTTGAGTTGCAGAAGTTTACGCCGAGCAGGCGGTGTCCCCACGGCTGCTTCTGTACATAAGCAACAAATGTTTTCAAAAATTTGCACGCTTCCATCCGCCATTGCATACTGCCCAGAGCTGTATTATATCCCGGATAAGGCATAGCATGTTTTTCGCTCCGGGTGATGTTGTCGGGATTGGCATCCAGCCACCATTGCGGCATATGTAAATATACATTAGTCATCAAATAGGAGTCGGGGTTTTCGCTCAAAACCACCGCCACACGCTGCTCAAAAGCTCTGAAATCATAACTCATATCCTTGTGGAGACTTTGATCAAGGCTGACCTGGATATTGATGATATTGCTGCCTGCATTGACAGCATCGCCGATGATCTGGCTGTGATTGGCTTGCGGGTTCCCCATCTGTATCTGCCAGAAAAATGGGGACATTTTTTTGCCGTCTACCAACAGAGTGGGGATCGCATCGGTATTGGTGAGCTTGACTTTAGCCAGCGGGCGGACCGGACCCTTGTGAGCCGGAACAATGCCGACTACGCCATCTTTGGCGCTTAATTTGATATAGTCATCAAAGGCAATGATCCGGTATTTTTCCAGCATAATTGGCGGCTTGGCGTAGGTAACTGTTACTGTATCGCCGACTTTGTAATCCGCCGGATCGAATTTTATGCGCAGATCCAGCTGTATGACTTTGCCGGAATCGCTGATCAGTTTGAACTGCATCCGGTCGCGTTTGATCACCGGAATATGTTTGACTTGGGCTTTGAAACTGCCGAAAGTGCTGTTGTCAAGAATTTCCATTTCGCCCATTTCGCCGATATAGCGGAATTCGACCCGGCCACTCCAGGGTTCCGTTGTATTGGCAGGACCCAGCACCACGGCGGGTTTGAATTCGCCCTGCGGGGCATCTTGGGTGCCGATGGCAAAAAGGTATTTTTCATCACTGGCAAGGCTGATATATTGTTTCCCTGCCCGGATAAAACCGTCAAACAACGCGCCGCCCCAGGTGGCACCGTTGAAAGTACGGATCTTGATTTCGTTTTTTCCCGGTTTGAGATAGGGCGCTATATCGTAGCGGAATGTAGAGGTGAAGGGGTAGCCGTGTCCGACAAATTTGCCGTTGATATAAAGGTCAAAACTGTCATCCACCGCCAGTGCCATCAGCGCCTGTTCGACGGGCGAGTCAAGCTGGATATCGCGCTTGAACCACACATAAGTCTTTTCCGGCCCCGGGGCATCCTGACACCAGATCCACGAACCGTTCATCTTGCCTTCGGGAGTGTAAAATTTCTTCCACGAAACCAGATCCAGCACCACATTGCCCTTGCCTTCGCCGTTGACCGTGAGCGTATTCTGTACGCCGTTGTAAGGTACAGTAAAAGTCACGCCGTCAACTGTTCCGGCGGGCAGTTCCACGCTTTCGAGCAAATTGCCGTGGCGGTCAGAGATCTTGAGCGTGGCGCCGGGATTGGCTTCGCCCGACCAGCGCAAAGTGTATTTGCCGCGCGGCCAGAGGTTGCGCACGATCCGGGCCTTGCCGGGGGCAAAATTGCTTGCGCCTTCAATCAGATTGCGTTCGGTCAGAAAGTTCAGATCGCGCAGTTGCATATCCACAACATCGCTGCTGTCGCATCTGAATTCGATATTCTGGATCGTACCCCGCCATTCGGCACAGGCAGATACAGGGAACTGTATAGTGTGATATTTTCCATCCATGTGGATATCTGCATCCATGCGTCCGTTGCGTACTTTGCCGTTGGCATCGACACTTCTGAATAAAAGCACCAGATTGCACGGCGCAGTGGTCAGTGCCGCATCGATTTCGACGGCTTTGATTTTATCGGCTTGCAAATTCAGTTTGGAAGCTCCGATCCCGCCCCAAGGATAGGCCTGGAATATTAATTCGCCATCGTTTTTCTGAAAAGTCAAAAGCGAAGTCGGATGAAAATTTTTCATCAGCATACTGTTGGCGCGGTTGCGGAGTTTCTGCGCTTCGGCTGGACTTATTTTGCGCAAGGCAAGATCTTTGAACTGCACATTTTTCCCCGGATAGGTGTAGAGTGCAAGTTTGACAAATTTTGTCCCGTAACCGAATTTATTGCCGCGGATCTGGTGGACGCCTTCGCCGGTGATCAGCACGTTGAACGTTTTCCACTCTGCCGTCGGCGTGGTGTACGCTATGTGGCAGAGCCAGTCGCCGCCGCCATGCAGCCGCACCGGGCAAGCTTTCGGGTAATTGACCTTCAGCGGGCGGTCAAAAGTTACTTTCCAGCCATCGGCGTGTTTTTCCACACTTTTCAGGTAATAGTGCTGATTGTAGTTGGGCAGATCGCTCAAATCCGCTTGAGCGTTGAACATAACGATCTTGCCCTTGCTTTCCAGCCAGCGCGAACCGTCTTTTACTACAATATAGTCGTTACCTTTGACGGCGGCTTGCACCAGTTCGGTCAGCGTGTATTCAATGGGGTTGATGCTGTGCCCGGTGATGGTACGCTTTTTGCTGTCAAAGCATTGCAACCCGAAGTTGAAATTGCCCGCGCCGGGTTCACCGCGGAACGTGCCGCTCAAGAGATAATCCGCCGAAGTATCGACTTCAAACATCGTTTCCGAAAAATATCCGCCGGACTTGACTGACCAGCCGTCAGCAGTTTGCGTTGCGCCTTTCATGACCACCGGTTTGCCGCCGGTGGCGGCAAGCACCATGGACGAAATCAGCGTTCCGATGGCAAAAATCAGAGTTTTTTTCATATTTTATCCTGTTGAGTCAAGGCGCAAGCTATCCGGCAGCAGCTTTGAAAACAATATTTTTCTGCTGCCGCAGGGCTTGCGCATTAAAATTGTTTATTCCCCGGATTACCGCGGATTGCCGTCCGAAATAAAAACAATAACGTTATGGTGATTATCCGTGGTATTGATGAGTGTTACGCTCTTGACATCGCCGCCCAGATTGAGAACGTTCGCCTGCTTCTGGTGGGTAGCATCGACACCGACCTGATCGACCATGATACCGTTGCCCGGATTGTGCGTTCCCAGTATGTATCGCAGATAATTTTGGCCGATTTTATTGTAAGTGGTTGCACCGTGCGTGGTGGCACCGGCACTGTCGCAAATGAAAGATATATAGCTGGTCTTCTGACCTGCCGGATCAGCAGTTTTGGTGTCGCTGGGGCACTGGAAATAGCGTTTGATCGCTTCCGCCCAATTCGAAGTAGTGATCGTTTCCGGGGGCGTTACGCCCATATAGCCGCCGTAATAGATGGCGTGTTCCGGATCGCCGGTCCACGAATAGTTGCCGGACCGCCAGATACCGTTGCAGGTATTGCAGTGTTTGTTGCAAGGCAGCATACTTTTGTTGTCGTTTGCATACATGGTCATGCCCAGACCGGTCTGTTTGAGTTTGCTTATACAGTTGGCGACCCGGGCGCGTTCACGCGCAGCAGAAAGTGCCGGCAGCAGCATTGCCGCCAGAATGGCGATGATGGCGATGACGACTAACAGTTCGATCAGGGTAAAGCTCTTTTTCATAACAACAACCTTTCTTTTTATTGGTTTTTGACAGTTTATTTTTCAATTCTTTTAATAACGATGATTTCGCTGGTCAATTTGCCCGGCAAACGCACGGTAATGCCTTCGTTTAACAACTGATAACCATTCAGCTCGATCGTTTCTTCCGTGTTATCAAAGTAAACAGAGTAACTGCCGGTTATACTTATGCCGCGCGGGATAAAGCACCAGCTGTCATTTTCGGCGCCTTCCAAACGGAAGATCCCGGTAAATGATTTGTCGCGTTCGGCTGAAGCAAGTTCCAAAGTAAGATACTGCCCGCGTTCCATATAGCGTTCCAGCGGTGTGTGGTGATAGATCTTGCAGCTGTTGAGCATATCGCGCAGTTCTGTTTTATAGAGCTTGAGCGCTTTGTGCCACGCTTTGAGCGTTTCCGGATTGATCCGGTCGGCAGCATCGGCTATGCCGCTGACTTCCGGACGCCCGAAAATACTTGTACGCGCCTGAAAATCCGCATCGGTCTGGTGCTTCATGCCACTGCCGGTCAAGCTCAACACCTGCTCCGGCGCCAGCGCCAGACTCATACCGTAAACGGTACGCAACTGTGCAACCGGAGCAAAGTTATCCGTTACCTGCAACCAGTCAAAACGGCGCATCAGTGCCAGATCGCTGCGTCCGCCGCCGCCGGAGCAGTTTTCCAGATACAAATTTGGGTACTTTTGGCGCAGACGTTCGATGATTTCATAGAGCTTTTCAAAATACGCCCACGACGCGCCTTCGATGCGGTCAGCACAGTCCATTTCCAACGGTTCTTTCAAACCGCCGTCAATGCGGAAAAGATCCAGTTTGTATTCAGAGATCACCCGATCAAGCGTGTTGTATACATAGTCATATGCTTCGGGGATCAGCAGATTCAAGTGCGGCAGATTTCTGCCGTAAGCCTTTGCCGCCCATTCCGGATGCTTCTGTGCCAGTTCAGAAGCAAACTGCATGGCTTCAACTTCCACCCACAATCCGCACATCAAGCCTTTGCTTCGCGCATAGTCAAAAATACCCTTCAAACCGCCTCCGGCAGTCAGCAGTTCGTGTTCAAACCAGTCGCCGCGCTGACCGTGATAGCTCTTTTCTTTATGACCGAACCAACCGGCATCGACCACAAAAAGCTCGGCGCCGACGGCGGCAGCCATATCGACTTCTTCAATCAACCGTTCATAGGGTATCTGACTGCACTGGGTGTAGCCGCTGTGGTTGAATTCCACCGGGAACAGGATTTTCTGATTGCGTTTGGGAATGACCGACAAACGTAAATGCTCGTTGAACTCATTGACTGCCGTATCCAGATCGCCGTAGATCTGACCGATGTGGATCTTGGGCGATTCCACACTTTCGCCGGGTTGGATCGTGCGGTAACAGGCGCGTTCATCCACTCCGGCTTTGAAATGCACATAGTCGTTGCTGCCGACCGAACAGCGGTTGTAGCGGGTGTCGCCGCCGCGGAAAAATTCCGCCTGGGTCATCATGGTCGTTTCAATGTGCATCAGAGTCAATGCGCAATAGTCATTGTCTTTGATCACATACATCGGCGGGTTGAAAAGTGCGCGTTCGAAGTTGTATTTGAGCGTGCCTTTGGGCAGATCCTGCCACTGGAATTCGCCTTCGGCAAGGTAGTGATTATCCAGAAAACTGCCGATCTGATAATCGGCACGCAAATGTTCAGCCTTGAAGGTGTTGCCCAGCACTTCCGGATAGATCGCCCCCGCCAGCGGAAAAAGTCCGGTGATTGCCACGGCGCGGTCAGATCTGTTTTCTATATCCAGATAGCGGGTCATAAAACTGGAGCCATCCAGCAGGGTATGCACTTTTATCTGAACTTGCTTGCGCGGATAGTTTAATGTTACGATGTGTTCTTCAAAACCTTCCGGCGTTTGAATGGTTTCCTGCTTAACGAGTTCAAAACCGCGCCGCAGGATCATGCCGTCGATCGCCACTTCAAAAGCAAAGTGGCGGCTCAAGTGGTCGGTTCTCTGCAAATTCAGCAGTTCCAGGATCCGCTCGCGGCTGCTGCCCATGGCTTGCGCGGAAGAAAACACCGTCAGATAATTGCCGTCGATCAGGGCATCTTCCCAGACGAATCTGCGGCTTTGATAACGTGTCCACGGGAATCCGGGCGTGATTGTATCGCGGATCTGCGTGGGGTGTTCGCTGTATAATATACTCATAAAAAAATGCGCTCCTCGAGTAAATCACATTTGCGGGATACCGGCATCCAGTTTGGCATCGGCATTTTTGCCCGCCATGATACGGGTGCGGCAACGGTAGGACTGATTGCTTTCAGAATAAACGTTGTACGAAACAGTGTTTTTAAGCTGCACGGGGAGCTTGACCGTGTAAGTCTGCCGGCGGCCGAGCATGGAAATTTCCAGTTCGATATCAGTCATTACATCGTTCAAATCGCCCACGGTGAGTTCAGTTGCCACCATAGTTTGACAATCGGCGCGCAGCGAACAAGTCAATGCCCTCGGTTCAGCACTCCAGTTTTCCGGCAGATTCTTCCAGCGCAGCGTAAATACGGCGTTGGTATGTACCGAATCAGTTATATAGAACTTCATGGGCATCTTGTCGCCGGGGAGTTTGACCGGGCCGTTGACATATTCCACGCGCAAAGTCGATGACCACGGCAGCGGATAATCCTGATAATAAAGCGGCAGTTTCAACAGCCGTCCGGCAGCTTCGGAACCTTTGAGCTTTTCGATTTCTTCAGCAGAAATTTCGCTTTCGCCGCCGGTGATCGTTGCCAGCAGCGGGTTGATCGCCGAAAAAGCCAGCGCGGCTTTGGCTGTACGCATACTCAAGGCTTCCAGCGTTTTAGGTAATCCGTAAATAAAGTTGAACGGGAAATGGCTGATGCAGATCGTGCTGATGCTTTCGCCGATCGGGTCGAGCCAGCGCTGCGGAATACCACTGCGGCCGCGCATGATGCCGAAAAGTGCGCCGACCGTGGCGCCGGTGCAGTCGGTATCGTCGCCGCAATTCACCGCCGTACAGATGGATTTATCAAAATCGCCTTCGCCGTAGAGCAAACCGATGATGACAAAACCGATATTCACTGCCGCACGGTGGGTTTTGACATTGAACTCTTTCATTAACGCCTGGCGGGCATCCTGCCACGGCATCTTATTGTCGTAGCACTCCATGGCGCGGACTACGGCTTTGGCAAGTTCGGAATCTGCCGGGATCTTGCTCAAAGCGATTTCGATGATCGTTCTGACATCGTCACAGACAAAGGCGGCGGATTCCAGCGCACAGGTGAACATTTCTGCCCAAATGCCTTCTTCGCAATGGTCGGCGCAACTGTCGATATAGCCGAACCGGATCGCTTCATCGGGCGCACCGGGGCAGAGGCACGCCCAGATCTCGCTGCGGATCCAGGCGCCGTTGCTGTATTTGAATGTATCGTTGTTAACCGCACCGGACAAGGGCGGCATAAAGCCCTGCGCAATGTTCATCTTGCAAATGCTGTATTCGCTGCACGGGGCAATGATGCATTGATCCCAGTATTCGCCCAGCAAGCCGGGCGTGATCTGGTCGATGCCGCGGGTTTCCACTGCCCCCAGCCAGACCAGCTGCAGATCGAGGTCATCGTTGGGGGCGGGTACCCCGTTGAGTTCCTGCGTGTAGAAGGTAACATTCTGCATATTCATATTGCCTTCCATCGGGGCGCCCAGCGTTCCGCCGATGTTTTTGCCCGCCCAGCAGCCGCGGACTTTATCCAGATAAGTTGCGTAATTGAGTTTCATAAATATCTCCCTTAATTGGTATTTTTTTACAGCCGTGGAATCTGAAAAATTCCTGATATGTTGTAAGTATACCACCAAAAGAGATCAGTGCATAGAGCGCAATTCTAAAAAAATAGTACGATCCTCTAAAAGTACAGTCGGAATTTCAAATATAATGGTTTATTGCTGGAACTGTTTACGGAATTTGCCCGGAGTTACACCGTAGCGTTTTTTGAAGGATTTGATAAAGTGATTACTGTCGCAGAATCCGCTCTGCAAGGCGATTTCGCCGATGCTTCCGGCAGTTTGCAGCAGCATGGCGCAGGCGTTGGCGAGCCGTATGGATATAAGATATTCGTTGGGCGATACGCCGGTGATTTCCTGAAAACGCAAGTAGAAAAGCGAGGTACTCATATTCGCTTCGCGCGCCAGTTCGGCAGCGCTGTGGAGTTTATCCGGCGCATTTTCCATCAAAGCAATGCTTCTTGCGATCCCTGAATAATCGTGATGCGGATTGTTCACACTGCTGACCGGATCGTTGCGCAGGATCATGATCAATGCTTCGATCAGCGCTGCGTGGACAAATTCGGCATAACCGGTTTGGGTTGCGGCAAGTTCGCTGGAAATAAGCTGTAAAACATTTTCCAGCTTTTTTCTTTCGTGCAGCGGCAGATGGATCTTGTGGCGGATGCGGTGCGGTGCAAACAGTGCCTGATAGGACTCCAGCGAACTCAACGGCACCAGCGCATCAGCTACAAAGTTGAAATCAAACATCAGATTGTAGTAGTGCATATTGCGGCTTTCCACATAGGCATGAGCTTCGTTGGGCAGCACCGCAAAAACGTCGCCGGAAACCAGCGCATAAGAGATCTGTTCATCTGCAAACTGTACCGTGTGGATCGTGCTGCCGCTGGCGACAAATACCAGCTCCATAAAGTCATGGCAGTGATAAGGGATCGACTCCCGGTACTTGCCGCTGGCCCTCGCCACGGCTACCGGAACGCCTTTTTTGAACAGATTTTCCTGGGTGTATTGATACATGAAACTGGCGACCGTGTTTGCACAGTTCCGGATGGATCACCGGTCTGTGCAAACTTAATATAGTACCGCATTCAGCGTTTGTCAAACGTTTTGGCAATATAAAATCTGCCGGTTCAGTGCGGATAAAGCAGTTGGCGAGGCTGTTCCGGTATTTGCGGGAGATCACGCCCGGGTGGCGGGGCGTGGACGATAAAATACCATTGGTTGTGCTGAAGCCGGATAATATTATTATTGTCCAAACTCTGATGTGCCGCGCAGCAGTTTGCGCTTCCGTAAAACGTGGAGAGTGTTTTAATTCTTCGGAATAGTTCTCTCAAACTCAAAATGGTTGCCGACAATGCGATTTTGCGGAACTATGCCGTTTCCTCGGAAAACATCTCTGAACGCACAAAAATCCAAACAGAGAACGGCTTTCACCTCAAAGTAAATGTCTGTTAATTCCGATAGAATAAAAACCGCCCCGGAAAACAGTCGCGTTGCCGGCATTTATTTTAATCCGGCTTTTCTCATGCTTGACTTCCGTAAATTTTTTATTATTTACACGCAATATCAGGAACTCTATTCGTATATGTCATATCAATA
>SUWA01000005.1 GCA_015061695.1 Lentisphaerota bacterium | reverse complement strand
GCCATCGCGGTGTGCTGGTGGAACTCTGGACGGGCCGCGAACTGGTCTATACCGTGCCGGATGCCGACCGGAGTAAAGATGTATTTTTGCGCGTAACGGCGATGGATAAAGAGAGCGGAGAAAAACTTTTTACCCAACCATTTATGTTGGATTGAACGGAGGAAAAATATGGATTTTCTGGAAATTATGCGTCAGCGCCGCAGTTGCCGGAGTTTTGATCCCGCCAGAAGTGTTGCCCGCGAAGATTTGCTGAAAATTGTGGAAGCCGGCCGGCTTTCGCCCAGCGGGTGCAACTCCCAGCCGTGGAAGTTTATTGTGGTGGATTCGCCCGAAGCCAAGGCCAAACTTTGTGATGCCGTGGTAGTCGATGGCGGCAAAACCGGTGCGCCGTGGCGCGAACAGGTTTCAGCCTTCATCATTCTGGTGGAACGGACTGCCAAAGTCATGCCCATGGTTGTTGAATACTACAAGGATACCCAGCGTTTTGCACCCGGTGATATTGGAGCGGCTTGCATGAATATGTGCCACGAAGCCTACTCGCTGGGGTTGGATACTTGCATAATCGGTATGAACGATCAGCGCAAGATGGAACAACACTTCAACATTCCCGCCGGTTGCGATGCCCGGTTGGTGCTGGCGATCGGTTACGCTGCCCCCGGCAGTGCGATCCAGACCAAAGTGCGCAAGCCTCTGGAAGAAGTCTGTTCGTTCAACAACTGGGATTAAGTTTTACTTTTGTACCAAAACCTTTTGAAGAACCCGCCGCTTGATTTTGGGTCGATCAAAAAATCAAGCGGCAGGAAAGGCTTTGAAAAGGGAATGGGGTGGGGAAGAACTCACCTTACATTTTATACTAAAAACGGCTCTTTGTTCATCCGGTGGACAATGATTTCGTCGATCACAGCATTGCCGCGATGTGCTAAAAAGAACCAGACGATTTCTGCGATCTCTTCCGGCATGATCATGCCTTCGGGCGTTAAATCAGGCCGGGAGATCTTGACCATATCGGTGTAAACTCCGCCCGGCGCAATGGCGTGTACTCTTATATTGTGCCGGTAATACTCGGCGGCCAGACTTTTTGTCCACCCCAGCATGGCGTGTTTGGAAGCGCTGTAAACACTTTGCATGGCATAGCCGGCATGCGCCACCACCGAGGCTATATTGATGATGGTCGCCGAGTCTGACCGGAGCAAATGAGGTATGGCGCACTGGGTCAGCAGAAAAGGTACTTTGCTGTTGATAAGCATGAGTTTGTCGTAATCTTCGGTCGTAACTTCTGCAAACGGTTTATTGAGTGTAACCCCGGCGTTGTTGATCAATATATCCATACAGTTGAAATGTGCTGCTGTCCGATTGATCCCGGCTTTCAGAAATTCCGGATCGGTCAAATCCCCCGGCAGCACCAGGTGATCGGTCTGATTTGCCAACGCTTGAGCTGTCCGGTTGAGTTTTTCCACATTATTGCCGCCCAGCAAAACCAGTTTGGCCCCGCACTCGGCCAGTTTAATGGCGATGGCGCGGCCGATGCCGCCGCCGGCACCGGTCAGAACTACAACTTTATTTTCCAGCAGATTTTCCATAATGACCACTCTCTGTATTGCAGTAAATCTAATTTGTTTTTTTAAGATACATCCGGAATGTTTTTTTGCAAATATGTTTGTACGGTTATTTTTTTTATAACGGTCGGGTTATAAAAAATATGCTCCGTTGCCAATAAAAGGTTTTGGAAAAAAAGTGTTGCAAAACTCTGAATAGTTTTGCAACACCCCATTTTTTTCCGCCTCAAGTACCGAACATTACTGGAAGCAGAGCAAAAAAATAAGCCTTTCGGTGTGTATGTATTTAATAAACAACTTGTTGCGTCATACCTTTATGCGGAAAAATCTATTTTTGGCTGTTTTTTGGCTTTTACTGCTTGCAAAAGACGTTTTTTTCATGTATACTTATTTCCGGTAAGGAAAAGTTTTATGCAGTCACCCCAAAAAATCAATACGCCATTGCTGGTGCGCGATAAAATCTTTCGGGACATACTCAAAGGGGTTTGGAGCGGCGATAATCTGCTGCCCGGCATCTCCGCTTTGGCCAAACGTTACGAAGTTGGTTTCTGCAGTGTGGCCGAAGCAGTCCGGCTGCTGGGCGAAGAAGGTATCATTCTGCGGCGGAACGGCAGGCGGGCCCGGATCGTCAAAGGTAATCACCGGCGCTGGCAGATCGGGATCGTGGTCGATGATGCACTGAAAGATTTTCCGCCGTTTGATTATACTCATGCGGCAACTACTTTTATGAAGTTCAACGCAGTACAGCTGGAGCTGTTCAATAAAGGGTATGCCGGGTTGAGTATGCCGCCGGATCTGGATCTGGCAACTTATCTGCCGAAACTGGATGGCGCTATCGTTTTGCGCGATACCGACGGTGCGTGGCGCTATTCGGAAACTGCTTCCGGACCGCGCACGGTTTACTGCTTTAATCAGCAGCCGGATACATTACCGGAGTGGTGCAATTATATAGCTTATGAAAATGCGTTTGAAAAAGCCGCTACAGTGCTGGCTGCGCGCGGTGCCAGAAATATTGTGCTGGTTTGTGAGGCCAGACGGCAGAAACGTTTTTCGGTGGTAAAAAAAGCGCTGGAAAAATATTTGCAGATAAATTGTTCAATTCATATTTGTCCGCAATGTATGGAAAATGACGATGTTGCGGTTCTGGCGGCGGAACTTTTGGATTCGGTACAGACCCCTTGCGGTTTTGTGGTGGTCGGTGATGGACTGGGCTGGAGTTTGTGTCAGGAGGCGCTCAAACGCAAACTGACCTTAAAAAAAGATGTATCGGTTATCGGTACGGCCGGTTTGCCGGAAAGTGAACAAAATAATCCGGCGTTGAGCGTGATCGAAGTACCGGTCAACGCCCAGGCCGCCGCGGCGGTAATGCAAGTGGAATCCATGCTCGGCAGGGCAAAGATCAAGCCGGAAGTAAAACATATTAAAATTGAAGCAAAACTGATCTTGCGCGACAGTTGACAGATGATTTTTTGACAATATATAAACATAAAACCGTAAAGGAGAAAAAATTATGAGAAAACATTTTACGCTGATCGAGCTGTTGGTGAGTAAAACTTGTCAAATAGGTGTTTTGCCGTTGTATTACCTCAAAAAAATCTATAAAAACAACACATCCTTACGCCCGGCAGGGCGCACTTCACGCAGTTTTGACAATTGTCAAAACTGCTCTTCACACCTTCACATCTTCACTCGATCAGCGTTCACGCTGATCGAACTGTTGGTGGTTATTGCCATTATCGCCATTCTGGCCGCTATGCTGCTGCCGGCACTCTCCGCCGCACGCGAACGTGCCCGCAACGCCTCGTGCGTCAACCAGCTGAAACAGCTGGGTCTGGGCGAAATCATGTATTGCAACGACAACCGCGATCATGTGCCGGTTCCCAACTCTTTCAGCAGCGACTATATCGGCAACACTACGATTGCCGCGCAAACCGGTGCCGTAAGCAATTACACGCCGGATAATCCGCCGGAAAAACTCATCATGGGCGGCTACCTGGGATCGGTTCCGGAATATTTAAGCAAAAGTGTCAAAGAAAAGGCGTTCAAATGTCCGAGCGACAGCAGTTACACCGACGGTACTGAAATCAGCTATTGGAATGCGGCGATCAAAACCACCTCCGCCAATTCCGAAAAACGCCTGATCGCCGGCCGCGACAATCCCGGTTGCGTCATCTGGTTCGACAGTCACGAAGGGTTGAACCATGATACCAGCAATCACCCCGGCATGGTCAATGCGCTCTATCTGGGCGGCGATGTGCAGAGTAAAAATATCAAAAGTTCTGACAGTTACGATGCCACTACAGCTTCCGGCAACGGCTGGAAGTTCCTCGACCAGATAACTTACTGAAAAAGCCTACCGCGGCGGCCGGAAAATCCCCCATTCCGGCTGACCGCGTTTTATAAATTCACCGCCGGCCCGATGCTCTTATTTCCGGCGCGATCGCAAGTCTGCGGATGACTTTTTCGTAATCGCTGTACCAGCGTTTGCTTACGCTGCGGCGCCAGGGATCGGAATAATGGCGCAACTGCGACCAATTGTGCATGACAACTTCGCCTTTAACGCTGCCGATAAAATATCCGCCGGCAACGCCCATAGCAATGGATTCCAACATGTTACGCACGGCAAAGTAAGCCAGCCGCACCGCCTGTATGCGGTCGATGGGCGAAGGCGTTCCGCCCTGCTGCAGCGGGCCGAGTACTGCTTTGCGCACGTCAAACTCATCACCGCCGTCGCCTTCAAACAGCGTGGCGATAAAATCGGTCGTATATTCATCGTGAGCATTTTCGTTGCGGATGATCAACCCGGTGTGCCGGTTGCCGGCATGGAACGCCGCCGCCAGTTCACGCACATCGTTGCGCAAATCATCCAGCGACAGCGGTTTTTCGGGCGTGTAACAATATTCCGCACCCGAAGCCAGCGCCGCACAACATGCCAGATAACCGCAATAACGCCCCATGGTTTCCACCACATAAGTGCGTTTAGCTGTATCAGTTGAGTTGCGGATCTTGTCGATCGCGTCAACAATATTGTTCAAGGCTGTATCGCACCCGATGCTGTATTCACTGCCCGGTAAATCGTTGTTGATCGAAGCCGGCAGCGCGATCATGGGTATATCGAATTCCTTATGGCGTTTGCGCGCCTTGAGCAATTTGCCCATAAGTTTGTAGCCGCCCCAGTCGCCGATAACGATCAGGCCATCCAATTGCCACCGGCGGAAGTTGCCGGCAATGGCAGTCAAATCGCCGTGTTTTTCGCGGTAAACACCTGCCCCTAATCGTGATCCGCCGAAAGCGTTCCAGAGTTCCGGCTCCATCCAGCCGGTCAGGTGAGCCTTGCCGGCAATCAATCCGGCAGGGCCTTCTTCTATACCCAGAACTTCCGCACCGGAAGCCAGCGCCATACGGATGATCGTACGCACCGCACTGTTGACGCCCGAAGCCGCCCGCCCGGCAGTTACCACTCCGATGCGTGTGCGTCTGGTGTCCGGTGTTGTCTGTTCATTCGGCGGAGCTATCCGCATAAGCGTCTTCTGGATATTCACCATGCGCATCCACTCGTCGCCGCGGGCGGCGGCCGCCGCATGACTGTCGCCGGAAGCCAACGCCTGCCCGGCCGCACGGGTCTTTGCCACCGCCTGACTCAAACTGGTCGGGCCAATCCGGTTCTGCTGCAAAACAGCGATCTGCGATTCACAACTGCCGCCGGCGAGGATCTTGACGGTTTCCGCGCCGAAAAGTGTACTCATACAACGGTCGTAAGCGCTGGGCACTCCGCCGCGCTGCACATGCCCCAATATGGTAATGCGCGGGTCGATCCCCCGCTGAACAAGGGCATTTTTGATCTGCTGGGCATCGAGTTTGTTGTTGTTTATATCGCGGGCGCCTTCGGCGGCAATGATCAAATTGACCCGGCGGCCGGCCCGGACCCCATCGGCAATATGTTCGCACAGCACATCGGCCCAGTTTTCCGGCGGCGGAGCTTCGGGTATAAAGCACCCGGCAGCGCCGGAAGCCAGCGCGGCCATCAGCGCCAGATGACCGCAGTTGCGTCCCATGACTTCAATGATAAAAGTCCGCTGATGGCTGTAGGCCGTACTGGTAATGGCATCCAGCGCATCGACAATGCGGTGCAGCGCCGAGTCGGCGCCGATCGTATAATCGCTGCCGGCCATATCGTTATCAATGCTGCCGACCGCACCGGCAATAAAGAGTTCCCGGTGCCGGGCGGCACACTCTTGAGTTATCGCGCCGGTCGCGGCCAGTTCATCGACCAGACCGGGAAACTCCGCGCGCAATGCTTCGGCGCCGGAAAGCGAACCATCGCCGCCGATGACCACGAGTTTGTCAATGTTGTGTTCCAGCAGATTGCGGGCGGCTTTGAGCCGCCCGGAGCGCTCTCTGAACTCCGCACTGCGGGCCGTACCGATAACTGTTCCGCCCAGCTGAATGATGTTGGATACATCATCCCAATGCAGCTCCTTTATATCGCCGTTGATCAGCCCCTGATAACCTTCGAGAATGGCAAAAACCTTGAATCCGGCCTCCAGCGCACTGCGCACACACCCGCGCAGACAGGCATTCATTCCGGGGGCATCCCCGCCGCTGGTCATGATCGCAATGGCACCGCGATCCCGGAGCATGGATTTTTTTGCAGACATGATAAACTCCTGACAAAGTATTAATGGTTTTATTTTTGGAAAAATAGTTCAAAAGATAGTGTTTTGCAAGAAAAAAAGCGTTTTTTTCTCAAAAATATTCGTTTTTTTAACTAAATGGTATTATATTGAATAGATTATATTTTAAATAGTTCATCCAAATAGATATAAGGGTATGAAAATGGGATCTGTTTTGCATCGTCTGGTCAGTTGGAGCAAATATACTTTGATGGCGGCGGCGTTCATTTTGAGCATCGCAGCAGTGGCCGCAGAAAAAGCGCCGGCTAAAATCAGCACATTGGTATTTGAACAAATCGGCGGCAAGCCGGTGGTGGAAGATCTGCTGCGGTTCAATGTCCGTCAGCAGCCCGGCAGTGTCTATCAGCCGCAGGTGCTGGACGAAGACATCAAACGCTTGCACGAACTCGGGTATTTTTCGGACATCACCGCCCACGTTACGCCCCAGGCGGATGGCACGCTGACGCTCCGGCTGACGCTCAAACTCCACGCCAGAGTTACCGCTGTAACCTTTGAAGGCAATCAGAAGTTCGAAACTGCCGATCTGGCCAAACTGATCAATATCGGCGTGGATTCGCCGCTGAACGAACGCGCCCTGCGCGACGGAGCATCTGCTCTGCGCGAGTTTTACCGCGACAAAGGCTATTACGATGCCGAGATCACGCCGCTGTTTGAACGCGGCAGCGACAACACCGTAAAAGTGATCTTCAAGATCAAAGAAAATCTCAAACTCAAGGTCAACGATGTGATCTTTGAAGGCAACACGGTCTACAGCAGCTGGAATTTGCGTCATTCGCTGGCTAATGCTTACAGCTATCTGAACTGGATCGGCTTTCTGAACATGGGTCTGCTCGACCGCGAAGCGCTGGAAGTGGATAAAGTGCGCCTGCGCGACATGTATTGGGACAAGGGTTATCTGGACTTCAAGATCGAAAAACTCGATATCGTTCAGGATCCGGAAGACCCGGAATTTGTCAATCTGGTGTTCAAACTCCACGAGGGCCAACCCTACACTGTAAGCGCCGTCAAAGTCGAAGGCACCACGGTGTTCACCGCCGAAGAACTGTTGGCCGAAATCAACATTCCCACCGGTGAAACCTTTGATTATCAAAAAGAAAACGCCGCCCGTAACCGGGTTCTGGCGCTGCTGCACAGCGAAGGCTATGCCGATGCGGCCTGTACCGTGCGCCGCGATGCGGATTTTACTTGCCAAACCACCGATCTGGTCTTTGTTATCAGCGAAGGCCGCCAGTACAAGATCAATCAGGTTACGATCGTCGGCAACGAGTATACGCAGGACAAAGTCATCCGCCGCGAACTGGTGCTTTATCCCGGCGATCCGGCCGATGCCGCGCTGCTGGATGTCAGCAAATCGCGCCTGATGAATATGGATATGTTTGAGTCGGTGGAAACCAACTTTACCAATGCCGACAAGATCGACGAAAAAAATGCCGTGATCAAAGTGCGCGAAAAAAATGCTTACGATGTGCGCATCGGCGCCGGTTTTTCGGATGTGGACAGCCTCTTTGGTATGATCGAAGCCAGCAGCCGCAACTTTGACCTCACCAATCCCGAAAATTACTTCCGCGGCGGCGGTCAGCGGGTCAGACTGCAAGGGGCTTTCGGTATCGAACGCGCCGCGCTGAACTTTGACTTCACTGAACCGTGGCTCTTTGATATACCGCTGCGGCTCGATGTTTCCGTATATTTGCGCGAATCGCTGTATGAGTATTGGGACGAAACCCGCTGGGGCACCAGAATTTCGCTCTCCAAAAAGTTCTTTGATGATTTTACCAGCGCTACCGTTGCATACAAGTTTGAGCAGGTCAATGTTCACGAAATGTCCGATAAAGTCGGCCCGGAAACCCGCCGCGAACGCGGCCGCGACTGGGTCAGCCAATTCTCGCTGGTGCTTGACCGCACCACGCTGGACAGTATGACCGACCCCAAAGACGGTTATCAGATCAATTTGCTGGGCGCGATCTCGCCCAAGATCTTCGGTTCGTCGGAAAACTTCTACCGGGTGGAAGCTAAAGTGCTGTATGTAAAGAGCTTCCTTGATGATGCCATTACCGTTTCGGCCGGTGCCAGGCTCGGTACGGTCGACGGCTTCGGCAGCAAACCGGCCCCGATCTACGAACGCTACTTCCTCGGCGGCGGCAACACGCTGCGCGGCTTCCCCTACCGGGAAGTTTCGCCGCTGGATTCCCGCAACCGCGAAATCGGCGGTCAGAGCATGAGCGTATTTACCGTGGAAGTATCGCACCCGATCTGGAACTTTATCCGCGGTGCTGTCTTTGCCGATGCCGGCGGGGTCAGCAAGGATGAATTTGACTTCGGGTTCAACCGCTTCAACATCGGCGTCGGTTACGGTCTGCGGCTCAAGCTGCCCATGGTGCCGGTACCGGTCAAACTCGATCTGGCTTATCCGGTGCTGAACAATCAGGATAACGTCAGCGATAAATTGCGTTTCCACTTCAACATGGGCTTCAGCTTCTGATCCCGTTTTCAGAGTGCGCCATGAAATTTGGCCCCAGCTTTTTTGCCGCGCTTCTGGCCGGTACACTTGTAACTGCCGGATGCCGCAGTACGGTCGAACCGCCTCCGGCATGGCTGCCGCCGGGGGTGAGCGGCCTTTACAACTGGCAAAGCGTCCAGAGCGATTCCGAAGCGCTGGCGGAGCTGGCTCAACAACCGGATAACAGCGCTCAAACGCTCTGCGCCTTGCACCGGCTGCGCCGGGCCGCAACAGTTGCAGAAGCCGAACAGCAGCGCAATATCCTGCAGCAAAGAGTTCCGGCATTGACCGCTCAAGTTGCCGCTGATGCCGATGTATTCAACACCTTTGTGCTGGGCGAAGTCTGCAGCGAACCGGCGACCGGATTTTTTGACCGTCAGCTGGCGGCAGCGCTTTACAGCTACAGTGCCGAACGCGGATTTGCGCCGGCGGCCATGCGTCTGGGCGCTATGCTGATGACCGGTGATGGTATAAAAAGCAACCTGCCGCTGGCCGGATCTCTGCTGCAGTACGCATGGCAGCAGCAGCTTCCCGAAGCCGGATTTTACCTTTATAAGCTCTATAAACTGCAGAATGATCCCCGCGCCGAAGCTGTTTTGAGCAAAGCTGCCGCCGGCGGCAGTATCAATGCGGCCGGAGTTCTGGCACTCCGGAACGATCCGGCGACGGCCCGGATCTTTGCTGACCGCGCGGCCGATGTGGCGTGGTTTTTTGCCATGCAGAAAAATATTGCGCCGACTGAACGACTGAAGTTCCTGCGCATGGCATTGGAAAACGGGCACGAACGCGCCCCCGCTGCGCTGGCATTTTTTTATCAGGAAAAACCGGCCGTACAGCCGCTGATGGCGATCAATGCGGCCATTCTGGAAGTCCATCTCTCCGGCGGAAGGGCTGAATCGTACCAACTGCTGCAGGAACTTGATGAACAGCACCAGCTGGCAATGGCCGCGCTGGTCATGTGGCAGAATCAGCTGCAGAGCCGTTATGATTTCCGCCGCTGCTGTCAGGATATGGAACTGGAGCTGGTCGATCTGGTCAATCCGGTAGCTGAAAGAGCGTTACGCGCCCGCAATTTGCTTACCCAAACTTTACAGAACGATCCGGAGAAGTTTTTTTTGAGCGGAATAACTTTCCGGCTGCGTTTCTACGGCCTGACCGACAGCGAAATCAATGCGCTGCTGGCCCGAACCCCGGAGGAGGCGGCGTCAACCATCCCGGCAACAGTTACCATGCTGCTGGTGGCTGCCGAACAAGATGATTGGCAAAATCAGGCCCGTCTGGCGCAAAAATTACTCGATATGCTGAAAAAAATGCCGCCGGAACCAACAGCAGGATCAATGCGATTCCAACTGGGTGCCGCCATTCCCGGCGCGGCGCTGCTGGAGGCGCAAAAGCCGCAACTGAACGATCCGGCTTCCACCTTTGCATTAAGCTGGAATCTGGCGGTGGATCTTTATATTGATGCGCTTTTATCCGGCAATCAACCGCAACAGGCCGCCAGAATCCTTGAGCAGTACCCCCGCTTTCAACTGCCGCCATATCTGAAAACGATGGAGCGCAATCTGGTCAGGCGTTTTGCCCGGCACTTGCAAACTCAAACTCCGCAGCCGTAAAGGGCCGGACTGCAGCGGCTGCGGCGGTTACGCACTTATTTCCGGGCGGCTTTTTTCTGCGCCCGCAGCTCCTTGCGTGTCGGCTTGGCCGTATCGTGAACAAAAGCAAAGTAGAGTGCCGGGATCACATAAAGCGTCAGCAGCGAGGCGATCGCCAGACCGCCGACCACCCCCACGCCGCAGCTTGCGCGCAGTTCCGAACCCAACCCGCTGCCGAATGCCATCGGCAGCATACCGGCCACCGACGCAATACTGGTCATAACGATCGGCCGGAACTTGGATTCGGTGGCTTGCAGCATGGCCGCATGGGTAGTCATGCCCGATTTGATCAAATTGGTACATTCATCGAGGATCAGAATGGCGTTATTGACCACGATCCCGATCATCATCACGCCGCCGAGCAAGCCCATCATCGACATGGACATGCCAAAGCAGTAAAGCGTAAAATACATCCCCAGAAAACCCAGCGGCACCGTGAACATGATCAAAAACGGCCGGGTCCACGACTCCATGATCGCGGCGATCAGAAGATAGGTCAGCAGCGCCGCCAGCAGAATGACTTCCTTGAATTCCCGCAAGGCTTCGTTCATCATTTCCACATTACCGGACATGCGGATATTGTAACCGGGCGGCAGAATGGATTTGGCCGTTTCGGAGATCTTGCCGGACACATCGCCCAGCGCCATCCCCGGAGCAGTATTGGCAAAAATCCACATCGTGCGCAGCTTGTCGTACCGGTTGATGATGACCGGACGGGCCTCTTCGGTGATCCGGGCCACGACTTCGGTATTCAACGGATTGTTGTCTTTAACGGCCGGAGCATTTTGTTTGAGCTGATTTTCGCCCCACTCTTTGGAGTTGCGCACCCGGATGTCGTAGGTTCGGGTGCCTTGACGGAAATCACCGACTTCCACGCCGTCCAGCGAGCCGAGCATGTAGTTATACAGCTCGTTGGCACTCATATCAAGATTCTGCAGGATCGTCCGGTCCGGCGTGATGTTGATATTGACTTTGCGTTCGCGGCGGCTGCTGTCCAGGTCGCGGGTGATCGCCATCTGCGGCAGCGTTTCCATAACCTTGACTTCGACTTCTTCAAGCACTTCCAGCTCCGGGCCGGTGATAACGCAGTTGATTTCCGCACTGCTGCCGCCGAAGGTGGCGGGTATGCTCATGGTTATACGGCAGTTATCCAGATAGGCCAGCTCCTGCCGCAAGATCTCCTGCAATTCATAGATCGACTCCTGCCGCTCGAATTTTTTGGTCGTGTTCAAGTTGATCTGCCCGATGTAGACTGCGGCCGAAACCTGACCGCGGCCGCCGTTGGAGTTACCGATCATTACGCTGGTACCGGTAATAAAATCATGCTTCTGCAGCCGTTGGGCAGCTTCCTGGATCAGTTTTTCGGTGGTTTCCAGATTATAATTGGTCGGGAACTCGAACTTGATCCGGATCTCGCCCTGATCGCAGAACGGCAGGAACGACACCCCGACTTTCGGCACCATCAGGGTATAAACCAGCGCCGCCGCCGCAAAAACGGTTATGACCACCGCAAACGGGTGCCGGCCGGTCCAGCGGATGCTTTTAACAAACATTCCGGTAATAAAATCATATCCGATGTCCCACGGAATAAAGAGTTTTTCCAGCCAGCTCTTTTTCACCTGACCCGATTCATCCACCGGCTGCCTGGCCGCGCCTTTGAGCAATACACAGCTCAAAATCGGCGTCAGGGTAAAACTTATAAACAGCGATACCAGCGTAGCCGCCACCATCACCCCTGCAAACGGCACCATCATGCTGCCGATACGGCTGGTCATCATCATTACCGGCACAAACACCACCACGTTGGTCAAGGCGCTGGCCGAAACTGCGGCGATGACTTCGCCGGTGCCGCGCTCGGCAGCGGTTTTTATATCTTCTTTGCGGTCAAGGTGTTTAAAGATATTTTCGATCACAACGATGCTGTTCGTGACCAGCACCCCCACTGAACAACCCAAACTCAACAGCGTCATGATATTGAACGAGTAATCCAGCGCCACCATCGCCGCAAAAGTTACGATCACCGAAATCGGCATACTGATCATCACAATAAATGTTGAACGCAGATCGTGCAAAAACAAAAACAGCAATACCGCCGTCAGCACGATCCCCATAATGATACTGCTTTTGGCATCGTCCACCGAGGCTTGAATAAATTCTCCGGAGTCGCGGAACCACACCAGCTCCATACCCGAGGGCAGTTCGCCGTTTTTCTGCATCGTTTCCACCCGCTTGCGGATGCCGGCGATCACTTCGATGGCGTTGGCTTCGGCTTTTTTCACGATATTGAACCGCGCGGCGGGCTGGCCGTTCACATAGGCTTTACTGCGCACTTCGCGGCTTTGGAGTTTGATTTCGGCAATGTCGCGCAAATAGATGCGTTTGCCATCGACCACGCCGATCTCAAGAGATTTGATTTCTTCAAAATCTTTATAATCGCCGGTAAAAGTAACGTTCTTTTCGCTCTTATCCATCTGTACGCGCCCGAGCGGACGGCGCACGTTGTTATTTTTGAGTTTGTTGACAATGTCGTTGATATTCAAATTCATGGAGGTTACTTGAGCGCGGTCGATCCAGATATGCACCTGCATTTCATTCGCACCGGATACGCGCACTTCGCCCACCCCGGGCACCGAAGCAAATTTATCGGCGATCACATCTTCGGCAAAGTCATACAAATCATCCTGGGTGCGGTCGCCCACCAGAAAAAGCTGCACCACCGTCGTGGCGTTGGTGTCGATCTTGCGGATGCGCGGCTCTTTAGCGCCGTCGGGCAACTGATCGCGGATGGTATTCAACGCTTCGCGGATGTCGGTTGCCGCAATATCCACATCGGTCCCCATGTTGAATTCCAGAGAAATACGCGCTTCGTCTTCGATCGCCACACTGGTGATATGTTTGATACCATCCAACGACGAAACCGCGTCTTCGATCTTGCGGATGATCTCGTTTTCGATTTCCGCGGGACTGGCGCCCTGATATTCGCAGCGGACCAGTACGGTCGGAATTTCCATATTGGGGAGCAAGTCGATGCTCAAACGTTGGTAAAGCGATAACCCGATCATCACCAGCACAATAATGAATGCGCTCATGGCGATGGGCCGCCGGACACTTATGCGACTGAGGAACATCTTCGGCTCCTTACTTGCCTTGGCCGGCCGGCGCCGGTGCGTTCTTTTTGACAATATCCAGCAAAGTATTGTTGTTGACAAAGGTCTGGCCGGAAATCACAACATCAATATTTTCAAAATCGCTGAAATTGACCACTTCGCAATAGCTGCCGTCGATGATCCCCCGCTGCACATCTTTGGCTATGGCGCGGCCGCGCTCATCGACAGTAAAGACAATGTAGCGGCCGTTGCCGCGCAGCATCATGCAGTCTGCCGGCAGCCCGGGAGCGACCTTTTCGGTCATCACCAGATTAAAATCGCACAGCATACCGCTGACCGTTTTTACATTTTCCGGGATCACTGCTTTGAGCTTGAAAGTCCGGCTGACCGGATCCACGCTGGGGGATTTATAAGTTACTTTGCAGCTGCCCAGCACCTTGCCGTTATGGTCAAGTATCTCTACTTTGGTCTGTCCGGGAACGACCTGGTGATAGTAAACGGCACTGATAAAGGTTACGATTTCCAGTTCTTTCTGATTTTCCAGACGCAAGATATTTTTGCCGACGCTGACAAACTCGTTTTCTTCAACAAAAGTTTCCGTTACCACACAATCGAACGGAGCGTAAACCTTGGAATCGGCCAGATTTTTTTCGGCAATATCCAAATTGCTTCTGGCCTGTTTGAGCTGGGCTTCGGCATAAACGATATTGGCCTGGGCATCTTCAACCTGCATTTGGGCGGTTTTGAATGCGGTCAGAGCATTTTCAAAATTACTTTTGCTGGTGGCGTTGGCCTGATCAAGTTTTCTGGCGCGGTCGAGGTCAAGTTGAGCTTGTTTGAGTTTGATTTCGGCCGTAGCTTTGGCGTGTTTGGCGCTTTCCAGCGCTGCGGTTTTGACCAGAATTTCGTCTTTTTTGACCACCACTTGATTTTCCAGCACCTTGCGATCGACTTCGAACAGCAGGTCGCCGGCTTTGACATGGTCGCCGGATTCGACTTTAAGCTGCTCTACAGTACCGCTGATCTTGGCCGAAATGGTGGCGTGTTCCAGCGGCATGACTGTACCTTGCAGCGGCAGCTGATAGCGGAAGGTGCGATTTTCCAGCTTCTGAACTTCCACGCGCACGGATCGCTCACGGAAATCTTTTTTCTGCGGCTTGCTGCAGCCGGTAACAATCACCAGCAGCAGGAGCGCCGCTCCGCCGGACAATATAATTTTTTTCATAGATCCTCCTCAAAAAACAATAAATTCATACATTTGCAGAAAATAATTGCAAAATGCAAAAAATACAATATATTATATAAACAATCTACATAAATAAAAGGTTATCAACGAATGGCAACAATCCGTCAGATCGAAATTTTCCTGCAGCTGGCCGAAAATCTGCACTTTGCCCGTACTGCCGAAAAACTGGGCATCACCCAGGCCGCTTTAAGCAAAGAAATACGCTCGCTGGAACAAAGTATCAACTGCCGTCTGCTTGACCGCTCCGACAAGTGGAACATCCAACTTTCGGCCGCCGGCCGCGCCTACTTCAATCAGGTCAAAAATCTGCCGCAACAGCTGGATCTGGCACAAAAAAGCGCATTGCGGGCCTCCCGCGGCGAAACTGGAACTCTGGCGATAGCGGTTTCCAACATGGTCTACGACCATTTGCCGCTGGGGGAGATCCTGCGCAAGATGCACAAAAAATATCCCGGGATCAAACTTTCGATCCGGGATTTTCAGGGTTCGCCGATGATTTATAACGAAATTATTTCCGGCAATGCCGACATTGGTTTTCTGGCTATCAGCAACCACCATCAGCCGCCGGAACATGTAGCACATCTGCCGCTGACGGAACTGGAATTATCGCTGGCGATCCCCGCCCAACACCCGCTGGCGCATAAACAAACTCTGCAATTGAGTGATTTTATCAACTGCAACTTTATCATGCCGCCCAGCCAGCACGCGCCGTGGCTGCGTAATTATTTTGAAAAAATTTTTCTGGAGCAGTGCGGCACCCCGCTGCGGGTGGAACAGGAAGCGCTCGGCTTGCGCGCCACCCGCCAGCTGGTTTCGGCCGGACTCGGGATCGGGTTTGTCATCAAGCCATCTTCGCTCGACAAGCAGGAAAATATCGTCTACCGCCAGCTCCCCTTTGACTTCAAACGCATCATTTGTGCTGTATGGGACGAAAAAAACCAGTCGCAGATCCTGAAAAATTTCCGGAAATTGATCAGCGAAGTGCCTTCAAAAATCGTATAACTCAAAGCGATTCCGTTGAGCATCAAT
The DNA here is from genome assembly GCA_015061695.1 of Lentisphaerota bacterium. GTDB lineage: Bacteria > Verrucomicrobiota > Lentisphaeria > Victivallales > Victivallaceae > SIG78. The sequence goes on along the minus strand of SUWA01000005.1, from coordinate 44,465 downwards.
TTTTTATATCACTTGGCAAAGTGATTTTCAGGTTGTTTTGCGCACTGAATACCACCTTGACCCGACCGCCATTCTGCATAAAAACCGCCGCATCATCGGTCAATACGGCGTCCTCGCAGCGGCCATCAAGGATCTCCGGCGGCAAAACAGCCAGCGCAGCAAGATATTGCTGCAAAACAAACACTTGCGGAGTGGCGACCAAAGCAAGATTTTTCCGGACAAGGTTTTGAGTTATAACCCCGTTACTGTCAATAACTTTAACTGTGTCTACCGGTGGAATACCCGGAATCGCGCCGCCATACTCCAGCGCTGCGGCAGCTAATTCGTTGAGCAGTTCCCGCCCCGCCAGCGGCCGCGCGGCATCGTGGATCGCCACCAGCTGCACTGCCGGGTCGATCAGGCGGACCGCATTGACCACTGATGCCACGCGGGTAGCACCGCCGACCGTCCAGCGTATGGAGTTGCCGGGCAGATATTCCCCGGCGGTCGAACGCATCACGTCCAGCAGTTCAGCCGGAGCGGCCACCACCAGATTGCCCGGAGCAACCAGCGGCAGAAAAGTTTCCAACGAGTGTACCAGCAACGGCTTACCACGAAAATCCACCAGCAGTTTATTGACCGTTTTGCTGAAACGCGATCCACTGCCGCCAGCGGCGATAACCATACCCAAATCAAGACAGCCTGACATATTGCAGAATTTCTTTCGTAAAAATTTTCATCCATGCAAATTTACCATATCGGGCTATATGACCGATTGGCATATTTGGCAAATTTCAAATTATACAGAATATTAAATCGTCTGTTCAAACACCTTTCCGGCCACGCTCAAATAGTGTTCCCAATCCTGCCACAATATATTGTGCGCACCGCTGCGGATGTGATAACTGACTTCGCCGTAGATATTTACATCCGCTGCCGGCGGTTCATCGCCCGGCATACCATTTACGCCAAAAAGCCGGTAGACTTCGGACGCATACTTTCCGGCCAGAAATTCCCCCCGCGGGTCGGCCCACAAATCCTGCGTTGCACTGCCGATGCAAAGCGGCCGCGGCGCGATCAGCGCCAGCAAAAAGTTCTGATCGAACTGCAAATTTGCATCTGCTTGAGCGTATTTGGCAAAAGCGCTGACAAACCAATGCGGGAATGCTGTAACCAGCGCCTCGATATTTTCGCCCAGACAACGCCGGAAAAGCGCCGCCCCGCCATGGCCGGAGTCATTGGAAACCACCACCTGAAATCTGCTGTCGTTGGCCCCGGCCCACAACGACGTTTTCCCCAGCCGGGAGTGGCCGGTAACCATTGCCTTGCGGCAATCTATTTTTGCTTCACTGCTCAATACATCCAGCATCCGGCTCAATCCCCATGCCCAGGCGCTGATAGCCGAGTGTTTTTCGTGCAGCTGTGCCGGAGTCAGATCTGGATAAGCAACACTGTATATGCTCTGCTGCCAGGCTTCATCGCAGGCAAAATCCGGGAATATATCGTGGTAACACACCGTTGCCGAAGCAAATCCGCGCCCGATGACCTTGGCAAATTCCCAGCGTTCGCACTGCACTCCGCGCTGCGGATCCACCCACTCGCCGGCACAGTTTTTGCCGGTCATAAGCACGTCATCTTCCAAGGTGGTGGTGTGATTTCCTTTAAAGTTCAACCCCAAAGTTACCGGCACGGGCCCGACCGCATTTTTGGGAATGTACAGCAGCATGATCCAACTGCGGGAGCGGCTGCCTTGCGTAAAAGTGATCCTGATCTCTTTACGGATCGCCTGATCACAAAGCGCATCTGATTTACAGCTCAAGACTTCATGGCTCATCGTTCCGGGCAGCGACGGCAGCTCACCGAAAACCTCCTGCCGGTAAAAATCCATGATCTCCGGACGGCGTTGATTCATCCACTCCCATGCGTTGGCAACTTTTTGACCGTTATTCATGATCAATGCCGAAAGCATATCGTGCCGCGGAACTTTGGATTCTTCATAATTAATTTCGGAAAATATCTCCTGAAGTGTTCGTTTTTCAGTCATAAAAAACTCCTGATCGTATTTTATAAATTACAATTAAAAATTCCTGATATAACGTAAAAAATCATGCTGTATACAACTCTGTTCCGGCCAGTTGAGATCCGGTTTGCCAGCGGCCTGACCGCTGTTTTGATGTACCATATCTTTCTCAAGCCCAATTAAAAATCGCCAGTTCCTGTGCGGTCAGCTCCCGCACTTGCCCGCACGGCAGTGTTTCATCCAACTGCAAATTGCCGATCGCCACCCGCTTGAGGTAAACCACGTTTTTGCCGACTTGCTCACACATGCGCTTGACCTGATGATATTTGCCTTCAGCGATTTCCACACAGACTTTACACGGATCATCGGGATCGATCTCCAGCCGGGCGGGTTTGGCCGTAAAATCCTTAAACACCATGCCGGAGGCAAAAGTTTTGACATCCTCCTCCGTGGCGGGTGCATCCAATTAGGCATAATAACGCTTGTAAAGATTTTTACGCGGCGACATAAGTTCGTGATCAAACTGGCCATCGTTGGTCAGCAGCAGCAAGCCTTCGGTATCCTTATCCAGCCGCCCCACCGGAAAAACCGCAAAGTGTTTGAGTTCCTCCGGCACCAGCTCCACCACGACCGGATCGCGGTCATCTTCTGTAGCGCTCAAATAGCCCTGCGGTTTGTTCAACATAAGATAAATAAATTTCCGGTACAGAACAGTTTGGTTATTTACGCAAATTGTATCCTGTTTTTCGTCAACTTTCATATCCGCGCCGGCAGCAGCACAACCATTCACGGTGATCGCTCTGCGCTTGACCAATCCGCGAATCTCCCTGCGACTGAAAGCAGTAGCATCAGAAAGGTATTTATCCAATCGCATCATCACGCAATTTTCTTTGGTTTGAACTTAAAAACGGCCTTAAAAACTTATTTATGCAATGGCAGTTAAGGTAACATTAAAATCTGATTTTTCAAATATTTTGCTGATTTTTCGACCGCAAAATCCCACATTATTTACCGGATTTGCTATGCACGATCCGGTATGCGCGCAACCAGGGGAGTACACAGCAAAAATTAAGCAGCAGCAAAAAACTTTCTCCCGGAGCTCAACATTTACTGAAAAATACCTCCGGCCCAATTACAGGATAGCTGTGGAGGTGAAAATCAATTAACGGTCAGCTCAAGTGTTCCGTCGGCCAGACGGGCGGTAACTTGTTCGCCCGCAGTAAGTTTACTGACCGAATCAGCTACGCTGCGATCTTTTTTGAGCAGAATGGCAAACCCGCGCTTCAGCACACCGGAGGGGTCAAAAGCATTGAGTTTTGTTTGGGCGATCTGCAGCCGGTTGCTTTGATGGACAAAGCAATTCTGCCAGGCGCGCTGCAGCGCAGCAGTCAGCTCATCGAGTTTTTGAGTCTGGTTGCGCAGCAGAAATTCCGGTTCGTGGAAAGTCCGGTGATTGGCGATGCTGTCCAACCGGCGCTCTGCGCGTAAGCTGTTCAGTTCCCACGCCTGAAGGAGCTGTTGAGCTTTGTGCTGCAGTTCCGCTTGCAGCGCTGCCAGTTCCGGCGCGACCAGCTCGGCAGCCGCACTGGGGGTGGCGGCGCGCAGACTGGCGGCAAAATCCGCAATGGTAAAGTCGATTTCGTGGCCGATGGCGCTGACTACCGGTACTGCGCTGGCGGCGATCTTCCGCGCCAGAGCTTCGGAGTTGAATCCCCACAGATCTTCCATCGAGCCGCCGCCGCGGGTGATGACCAGTACATCCGGCTGATTGCCGGTGCGGTTGAAAAAGTCGATTCCGCGCATGATTGATTCAGCGCAAGAGCTGCCCTGCACCACGGCCGGATAGATCTTTATATGTAAATAAGGCGCCCGCCGCCGGGCGATCTGTACAAAGTCCCGCACCGCCGCGCCGTCGGCAGAGGTGATCACGCCGACCGATCGCGGAAAGGCAGGCAGCGGCAGTTTGCGGAGCGGATCGAACAACCCTTCGGCTGCCAGGCGGGATTTGATTTCTTCAAACTGCTGCTGCAGAGTTCCGGCGCCGGCAATGCGCAGACTTTTGATATTGAACTGGTATTCTCCGCGCTGGGCGTAAACGGTGATCTTGCCGTAGGCTTCGATGGCACATCCCACCGCCAACTGCAGCTTGCGGACTTGCTCCGCGCCACGGAAAAAGGTGCATTTGAGCTGACAATTCTGATCCTTGAGCGTCAGATAAACGTGGCCGGAACTGTAGACATTCAAGGTACCGACTTCGCCGTGCAGCCAGAACGGCATCAGGCTGTTTTCGAGCATTTCGCGCACAGCGGCATTGACTTCGGTAATACTCCAGACCGGTTCGTTTTGCGCCATTACACCACACCTCCCAGCACGGCAATGAGCGTTTCAGTGATCCGGAACGACCACTCAAAGATGTAGTCTATAAGGTAGAAAAGCAGCAGGAACGCGCCGATCATAAAGCCTTTGCCCAGCTCGCTGGATTTTATTTTATTCCGGCCGATAAGCTCCATAAGTATGTTGCCGCCGTCAAAACCCGGCACCGGTGCAATGTTTATACAAAATAATACCATATTCAGTCCGGCAAAAATAATGAAGAAAAAGACTCCCGGTTCCAGCCGCAGCCGGAGGAATATACTGCCGGCGATCACGCCGGTAAAGCTCAAAAAGAGATTGGTCAGCGGCCCGGCCAGCGATACCAGAACCCGTTTGGAGCGGGTCAGCCGGTTGGGATCCACCGGTACCGCGCCCCAGCAAAGCCCCAGCAACAACAGCATGATAAGGCTGATAACGCCCATTTGTTTGAGCGGATTCAAGGTCAGATAACCCATGTCGGCGGCGGTGCTGTCGCCGCATTTCAGAGCCGTGTAAGCATGAAAAAACTCATGCAGACAGACCGAAAAGCCGACCGCTATCACCACTGCCAGAAAATATACCGGATCACTGAAAAGTGCGTTGATAAACAATTTTTTCTCCCGTCAACTGCCGGATACTTATTATTCGGACAAGGCTTTATTCGTCAGTGTCATCATCCGGGGGGAAGCCGATCCCGACCGGGTAGTAACAGAATACCGGCTGTTCGGCCGGATGTTTTTCCAGCAGTACATCCACTACATGCTGCAGCAAATCTTCGGCCACGATGACTTCGATCTTGACTTCTTCGGCCGTCAGCACGCTGCCGGGCTGGCCGAATTTGCCGGGAACCATACGCTGACTGCGGCCGGCAGTTTCCCACGCGCAATTGGTGTAGTGGCCCAGCCGTCCGGCACCGGCATCAAGTACCGCGTTGCGCACGGTGGCGGCCTGGGTTTGCTGTACATAAAAGTCCAAACGGTAATACTGTTTCATAATCGAACTCCTTGGTTTAGAGGTGTGCCTTCAGCATAAAGTAACATAAAAATCACCATATACAACCCGCAAAAGTGGTTTTCGGGGTGGAAAAACAGCTTTTTTTTAAAAAAAAATGGTTTTTGGCCCTTTCGGGAGTTGACAGCGCAAAAAAGGCTGTTACATTAGTCGTGAGTAACTGTATTGAATAAGGAGATGTGGAATTATGAAAAAGCTTCAACGCCGATTCACACTCGTTGAAATATTGATGGTGGCAGCCATGATCTGCCTGGTCATGGCGGTGATCTTGATCGCATATAACGGAGTTTACCGCAGCTGGGCCTCCGGCAATACGGCCGCGGTAATGAAAAGTGCCCAGCAGCCGCTGGATAAGTATAAGCAGGAAAATAACGGAGTGTACCCGGCGGGCAAAGGCACGCTCGGCAGCATCGTCCACGATAAGGAAACGCTGAAAAAAGAACTGCTCCAGGCCTGCAGTCCGTTGTCGTACATGAATGGCAATACGCTGCAAATATTTGATGACTTCGGCGACAAACCGCCCAAAACTCCGCAGGAAATCTACTATATCTCGCCGCTGGAAAGCCGCAATACATTTATGCTCATGAGTATGGGCAAAGACGGCGAATGGGGCGGCGACGATGATATTATTTTTCTTCCGCACGGTCATGACGGCCATAATCTGCGCAGCGGATTTTATGTCTGCAATGTGAACGAAGACGGCACTATTACCGGCGAAATCGAGCCGATGGCACAGTAAATATTTTACCGAAAGAGCATGGCAATGAAAAAAATCAGCAATACTCTGCAGCAAATCAGGCACTTTACCATCGGCGAAATGATGATGGTAGTTGCCCTGTTTATGATCATATTGGCTCTGATCACCGCCGCCTGGCAAAGTTCCGGGCAGGAAACGCGCTTGCACAATGCAGCCAAACTGGTCAGTCAGCAGTTGGAAATGACCCGCATTAAAGCTATTTCCGAACGCAAAGAGATCGGATTGCATTTTAATCTGGAAAACGGCAAACGCACCCACTACGCCATGGCGGTTTGTGAGTATGGCCAAAAAGATAAACTTCTGCCCGGCGAAGATTGGGAAACCCTGCCCCGCGGTGTGGTCTTTACCACTCAAAAGCCCGGTTCAAGCGCCGAGGCCGTCCAGTGGCCGGCCGCAGCCAAACGGGGGGTGATTTTCCGGGGCGACGGCAGTTTGAGCGCTGACTCGCCAAGCGAACTGGATGTGTTTTATCTGGCCCCCGGAGATCAGGCAACCGGAATGGTTGACGGCAATAAACCTTATTACAAGATCGTTTTCAATAAGTTCACCGGCCGGATCACCTTAACCTATCACGAGGAATAAAATGATGAAAATAAAAAAATATCACTTTAATCTGATCGAAATAGTCCTGACGGTAGCCGTGGTGGCTTTTGGGGTGGTGATTATTCTGGGTATGCTGCCCAAAGGGTTGCAGGCTACGCGAAGTTCTTCAACGGTTACTTATTCCTCCAGCGTGATCGACCAGCTGGCCGGCCATCTGCAAACTTACGGCAGTCAGGGTGTTACCAGTACCGGCTTTGACGATGGCGTGGTCGATGATGAAGCTGTTACCGGCAATTACCTTGCGCTGATCAGCCATGTGGATGACAACAATTTTAATAACAGTGATTTCGTCTGGTTTTCCCGCGGGGTTTTCAAGTACAAGGGCGCTGACGATGTTTATGTGGTAGTGATGGGTTCCGAACAGGAATTTGAAGGCGGCGAAAAAGAAAGTAATGTGGATTTTTCGGGCATGATCCGGGTCTGCAAGCAAACCGGATCTGATCGCAAAGGGACTTTTGCTGCGGTCACGCACGACGGTGTAACTTCCGGCAGTACACCGCCCTCCGGCCACGAATGTTTTGACTCCGACGGCAATCTGAAGTGCGGGGCCAATCACACCAAGTTCCATGCCGAAGAAAAAGAAATCAAGGGCGCGACCGTCTATATGGAGTTGAGTTTTCCGCTCTCGCTGCCCTATGCCGAACGGAAAAAAGTTTATTACAGTTTTGATGTCAAGGAATAAGGAGCGCAAGTTACTATGAAAATATCGCGGAAAAATTTTACGCTCTTTGAATTGCTTATTTCCACAGCGTTGTTGATCATTGTGCTGGTGGTGCTGCTCAAAGTACTGGCCATGACCGGTGATTACTGGCATTACAGCAATAAACAAAGCGATGTTTATGTGGATCAGAAAGTGCTGTTCGACCTGCTGGAAGAAGAATTTTCCAACCAGATCTACGATTACAGCAATTCCGACGATGAAAAGAAAATTTTTGCCCCGTTGAGCATATCGACTTTCAGCAATAACGCCGCAGATGCACTCAATATCAACGGTAATGAGCTTAAAAACGGTACGATGCTCTGTTTGGTAACTCATACCCGGCGCGACAGCGAGGCTGAATATTCCGATATTTGCAAAGTCGGGTATATCTACTACCCGCCGGTGGCTGCCAACAGTAATGTTTATAACAATATCGGCAAAAACGGCGGCGATGATTATGTGCCGCGCCGCAATGACGGGGTGATCGTCCGCGTGTTGCTGGATGAAGACAGTCCGGGCAAATTCACCGGCAATCAAACCATGAGCGATTATTTTGATTTTGACTACACGCTGGCCAAAGAGGTCATCAGCGGAGTGGTGAAGTTCGAAGTGCAGCCGCTCAAGTTTAATTCCAGCAGCAATAAGTTCGAAACGCCCGATGCACTGGACAACAATGCCGGTCTTAAAGAGGTCCGGGCCATTAAGGTAACAATGACGATGCTGCCGGATGGTCACTTTGATGAATTCCGCAACGAGTATCAGGAAGAACTCGATTGCCAGGTGCATGGCGGCAAAGACTGGTGTGCCCAGCAGGACTTTCTGCATAAACATGCCCGGACATTCAGCCGTACATATTGGATAAAGCCATAGAGCAAGATCAGCGCAGGAGAATAAGATTATGAGCAAAAATAAATACTGTTGCCCCCGGCAAAATGAAGATGGTGCAGCCCTGATCTTCGCTCTGGCGTTGCTGGCGCTGCTGTTGATAATGCTGATCGGGTTTCTGGCCAGCAGTCTGCTGGAACAGCGCGTGGCTTATGCGTTCAGCGAAAATAACTCGTCGCGGCTGCTGGCACGCGGCGCATTGGTGCGGATCACCGGCCAGCTGGAAAATTCGGCGGATGATTTGATCTGGATGCGCAACCGGCCTGCGGATGATGAGTTGATCGCCGCGCCGATCGTTTCGATCGCTGACGATGGCAACTTGAAGCAGGCGGCCAACGACAACCCCGCAGACAATGGCGGAGACGGCGATGCATATCAGATGCTTAAACCGCTGCTGCGCAGATATTTCGGCGGCTCTGAAAGCGACAAGCCTGCGCCGGACGACATCAAAAAAGATTGGCATTGGCGCAGTTTCTTCCGCGATGGAGTCAATGTGGACTATCCGCAGTGGATCTATTACTACAACAATCCTGATAAAGATATGATCACCGGCCGCGTGGCTTATGTGATCGTACCCAATCTGGGGATCGACCCGACTTTGCCGGGCAAAGGCACAGATCCGCAGATCGGCTTGGAATACCCGGAATTGAATTTGCTGGCCTACACCACTAATAACGGTGTTGCTTCTTTGCAGAAATACAGTAATTGGCTGACGCTGGACTGGATGCTCGGCAAAGACGGTTTGGCCGACAATAAAAACAGCAACTTTGATTTCAGCAAGATCCAGGACGACTTTGTCCGGGGGATCGGTGCAACCGACAGCAAAAGTGCGGCCAACGGCAACACCAACGAAGCATACAAAGAGTTTGCCTCGCTCTATTTTACCACCAACCAGCAGATCAGTCGGGAAGAGGATTATCTGGGCAATGACCGCATATTCTTTGATATTGCCACGGCCAGGAGCTTTACGGATTATCAGACTTTGATGAGCGACATCAAACTGGAACCGGCCGCGCTCCGCAATCAGGTGGCGGCCAATTTGCGCGATTATATGGATGCGGATTCAATTGTTACATCCGACCTGGAGCCGGATACCTGGCTGACCCAGACCGCCGGTACGCACCCGACTTATACCGGCAACGAAAAGACGCCTTACATCAATCAGATAGTTCCGTCGGTGGGCTTGACCGCGGAATACACCTTTACCGATACGAGAATACCAATCATCAACAATCGTCTTATCTCCCAGACTGTTGATGTCAATCCCAGTGTAAAGGTGTTTGTCGAGTTGATCAATATCTATCCGGAAGCTCTTCCGGCCAAAAGCGTGGTACTGCGCAACTTTTCAGCCCGGATAAATGTTACTGCCAGCACCGGCACGGTGATGAATGGCTCGAAGCAAATCAATCAGGAAAATTTGACCTTGAATCATACCGGCACTGTATCACCCAATGGCTATGCCGTGCTGGAGGGGGAAATCACAGTCAATCAGCTGCAGCAGATGCTTCAGCAGACCACGGTTATGAACGTGGGGATGATCGGCCGGAATGCAGCTATACCGACGATCACGGTTACGGTTCAAATCACCGAACTTAAATTCGACCGGGCCGTGCTGGTGGATGAAAATGACCAAAATGTCGACTATGTGGAAGGCATGAGCGTAGATGCGCTGCCGCGCACGGTCGTTGGCAGCGGCACTGAAATCGAATGGAAATTTTCGGATACCGAAACGAACAAACATGTCAGCATTTACGCCGATTTTGCGGTGGAAGATCCCCGCTGCAATTTGAAGGCTGCCGAGTGGAAACAAGATTGGAAGGTCTCCGATCAGGCGCTGGCCCGGGACGTTATTGCCGGCGATTTTGCCTTGAACGGCAAAAACCGCGATGTCAGCGCTAAAAATGATGATCTGACCAAAGAAATGGATTTGGAACCCAACGACGACCCGGCCAAACTGACCAACGCCTATATCCGCAACGGAGCCATGGAGTCGCCGTGGGAACTCGGCTTGATCCACCGCGGAGTCAAGTGGCAGACACTCAACCTCAAGAGTGCGATCGAACCGGGCAAGACCGGCAGCGATCAGCTGACTTATTTCAATGACGGTATGCTGTGGGATAAATTGAAATTCCGCGATGAAGAAAATGGCGACAAGTTCAATATCAACTACCCGGCCAACATGCAGGGCGCGTTTGCGCTGCTGCTGGAAAATCTCAAATACCATACTGTGACTCCGGCTATGAACAGTTACGATATTTCCGAAGCAAAAAATACCGATACTTTGACCGGTGATGCCGAAGCTGAACTCCGCAGCTGGATCGCCAACAAGTGCTATCAGGCCAACGGCGGCAAGCCGGTAGATCCGGCGGCTTCGGTTTATCCGCGCTACATCAGCCGCGCCCAGCTGGCCAATGTGATCACCGACTGGGCCATGCACGGCAGCGAATCGCCGTTCCGCGATCATCTGGCCGAAATCCATATCGAAGAGATCATCGGCAAGATCGTTCCGCTGACCCGCTGCGGCGAAAATTACGAATACTTTACGGCATTTGTGGTGGCGCAGTCGGTCAAAGACATCAAAGGTACGGTCTATCAGTTTGACGGAGACGGCAATATTTCCGGCAAAAAAGACGGGCTTGATCACGGCGGCAAGGTGGAAAGTCTGGTCGAAGACGGTGTTACCAAAGTTTACTACGACAAGATCACCGGCACAACTTATCTGGTGGCGCGGCTGCGGCGCGAAATTGTCAGTTGCAAGGATACCGAAAACTGCCGCCGCGGGCTGCACGACAAAGAGTGCAAGTTCAAGGTTACAGTGTTGGAAAGCCACACTTTGAGCGAACCCTGACCCATATAACAATATAAAGTCAGCCTCTCCGGAGCAATTCAGTTGTCCGGAGAGGTTTTTTATTGTTTTTTAAGTTGAAGAGCGTCAAAAAATGCACCTGAAGATTTGCACATGCGCTGAATTTGTGCTATAGTTTCCAATAACACAATTATTCTTTACATCAAGGAGGCAATAACATGTCGGACTGCATTGCAAAAAGCTATCAACTCGCCTGTGAAAAGTATGCTGAATATGGCGTCGATGTCGCCAAAGCAGTGGAAAATTTGAACAAAATAAGCCTTTCCATCCACGCCTGGCAGGGCGATGATGTGGTCGGCTTCGAAGATACCAACCACGCGCTGACCGGCGGTTGTCAGGTTACCGGCAACTACCCCGGCCGCGCCCGCAACAGCGAAGAACTGCGCAAAGATCTGGATCTGGCACTGGCGCTGATCCCCGGCAAACACCGGGTCAACCTGCAGGGTCATCAGGTCGATAAGATGCTGCCGGGCGTGGACCGCGACGCGTTTACGATCGAAAACTTCTCCGGCTGGCTGGATTGGGCCAAAGCTAAAAACATCGGCATGGATCTTGCTCCGGCGTTTTATTCGCACCCCAAACTGGATAACGGTCTGTCGCTCTCGCACCCGGATAAAGGCATCCGCGAGTTCTGGATCAACCACGGTATTGCCTGCCGCAAAATCGGCGAAGAGTTCGGCAAGGTGCTGGGTACGCCTTGTATTTCCAACTTCTGGGCGCCGGATGGCTTCAAAGATCTGCCGGTCGACCGCTACGGCGTGCGGCAGCGTCTGGCCGAGTCGCTGGATAAGTGTTTTGCCGAAAAGATCGACCCGGCGTTTGAACGCGATGCCGTGGAAGCCAAACTTTTCGGCATCGGCACAGAATCCTGTACGGTCGGTTCGCACGAGTTTTATATGCTCTACGGCGCCACCCGCAACAAGATGCTCTGTCTGGATGCCGGCCACTTCCACCCCACCGAAAGCATCGGCGAAAAACTTTCGGCCGTGTTCACCTTTATGGACGAGATATTGCTGCACGTCAGCCGCGGCGTCCGTTGGGACAGCGACCACGTTACGGTCATCAACGATGAACTTATGATGATCGCCCGCGAAAGCGTTGCCTACGGCTACAGCGACAAGATCCACTACGCGCTGGACTATTTTGATGCTTCGATCAACCGCGTGGCGGCGTGGGTCATCGGCGCGCGCAGTTTCCAGATGGCACTGCTGATTTCGCTGCTTGAACCTAAAAAGATGCTGATGGATGCGGAAAACAGCTTCGACTTCACCAGCCGTCTGGCTTTGCAGGAAACTGCCAAGAGTCTGCCCTGGGGCGCGGTGTGGGATTACTTCTGCGCCAGCAACAATGTGCCGACCGGCTGCAATTACATGAGCGCGATCAAAGATTACGAAAAAACTGTTCTGCTGCAGCGCTGAATTGAAGGTTCGCGTTTGAGAAAAGTGATCAAAAAAATGTGCAGTTTGTTTGATACAATCAATAAGTTCCCCGGATGCAGCATCGGCGTAATCGGCGATCTGATGATCGACAGCTACGTCTGGGGCAGTGTGGAACGTATTTCGCCGGAAGCTCCGGTGCCGGTGGTTCAGGTTACTAAAACCAGCTGCTGCCTCGGCGGTGCGGCCAACGTTATGCGCAATATCGTTACGTTGGGGGGGCAAGTGGCGGCATTCGGATTGGTCGGCAACGACAGCAACGGTGTGCTGATCCGGCAGATGCTCAAAGATTACAACATTGATCCGGCCGGCGTGCTGACCGATTTTGAACGCCCCAGTATCCGCAAGGAGCGGGTGATTTCCGGCAGTCAGCAGCTTTTGCGCATCGACTACGAAAATCCGCAGCCCGCCGGCGAAGAACTGCGCTGCAAGCTGGTAAGCGATGTCAAAAAATATTTGCAGAGCGGCAAACTGCAGGCATTGATCATCGAAGATTACGCCAAAGGTCTGCTTTCCGAAAAAATGACCCAGGAAATAATCGACTGTGCCAACGCGTGCAATGTCATAACCGTACTTGACCCCAATCCGCGCAACCGTATGCGGCTGCGCGGACTTACGGTCATGAAGCCCAACCGTTCCGAAGCCTTTGCCATGGCCGGATTGCCGGCTACGACCGCCCGGGGCGATGCCGCTGGCGATAAGAGTTTGCAGGAAGTGGCCCGGCTGCTTGGCGAACACTGGCAGGTGAAACATTTGTTGATTTCGCTGGCGGCCCAGGGTATGGCATTGTTCAACGATGACGGAACGTCTACGGTGATCCCCACCCGGGCCAGCGAAGTTTACGATGTTTCGGGGGCGGGCGATACAGTGGTGGCCACCGCCGCACTGGCCATGGCCGCCGGCGCCGATGCCAAAAACAGCGCCGAACTGGCGAACTATGCCGCCGGGGTGGTGGTCAGAAAACTCGGTACTGCAACTGTCAGCGCCGAAGAATTGAAAGCGGCATTGCAGAATAAATTGTAATCAAACGTGCTTGTTTGCGCCGGATAAGGAGGTCGAATGCACAAACTTTTTATGATCTTACTGCTGCTTGGCGTAATATCGTGTGCTTGGAGCAATGCTTACGGCCGCGACCGGCGCGACTACTACCGCTATACGCGGGTGCATAAAGAGCGCTGCAGTCAGAATCTGGCTCATTTGTACAATTGTCTGAAGTTTTGTGCCGACAGCAACAACGGCAAGCTGCCGGCCGCCGATAACGGAGTCGGGCTGATGGAACTGCTGCGCTACGGAGCTTTGCCGGAACATTTTCTCTGCGAAGTGGCCAAGGGCAAAAAGATCCGCAAGCGCTCGGATCTTGCACCCGAAAATATTCCATACGTTTATTTTGGCGGGGCCAATCTTGATGAAGCGTTGCGGCAGTGCCCGGATATGGTGCTGGCGTTCGATAAACCCAACACGCGCCATTGCAATATATTGCTGGCCAATGGAACGGTTTTTGAGCTTAACGACCGGCTGCGCGAAATGAAGATCAAGAAGAACCGCAAGATCGAAACTTGTCTGGATGTGGTGGAAATCCTCAACTATATTTACAAGTACCCGCCGGAAGTTTTGACGGTTCTGCGCCGCAAAGCCCGCAGTATGGATAAGGCTGCAGCCAACGGCAAGTAAATATCGCATCGTAAGATTTTACAATTAAAAAATAGGAATTAACAAAGCAGAATATTTGCGTAAATGCTTTTTCTGCGGTATTGTTATAACTACAGAACAACAAGGTGCCGGATTTTTCCGGCAGTATATTTTTAATGAAAGGAACAAAACAATGAGTAAACTGGCGATCGACGGCGGCGAAAAGACCTACAATGGTGCTTTCCCGATGTGGCCGAGCTTCAACGAAAAAGTCTACGACAAGGTCGTTGACATCCTCAAGAGCGGCAAAGTCAACTACTGGACCGGCAAAGTCGGTATGGAATTTGAAAAAGCCTGGGCAAAATGGCTGGGCGTGAATCACGCGATCAGCGTTGCCAACGGCACCTGCGCTCTGCACACCGCTTTGGCCAGCTTGGGCGTCGGCCCCGGCGATGAAGTGATCTGTACTTCCTACAGCTTTATTGCCTCGAGCTTCTGCGCTCTGCAGGCTGGTGCGCTGCCGGTCTTCTGCGACGTCGGCACTGACCACTTGCTCGATCCCACCAAGATCGAAGCCAATATCACCGAACGCACCAAGGCCATCGTGGTGGTTCACCTTTACGGTATGGTTGCGGATATGGACCCGATCATGGAAATCGCCAAGAAGCACAATCTGTATGTGGTCGAAGACTGCGCCCAGTGCTTCGGCGGTGTGTACAAAGGCCGCAAAGCCGGTACCATCGGTAACGTTGGCTGCTTCAGCTTCTGCCAGAGCAAGCACTTCACCACCGGTGGTGAAGGCGGTATGGTCGTGACCAACGACGAAGATCTGGCCTGGGAATGCCGTTCTTTCCGTGACCACGGTTACGACGTCAAAGCCAAGCTCAATCTGCTGGAAATGGAAGGCAAACAGCTTTACATCCACCGTCGCGTGGGCTTCAACTTCCGTATGACCGAAATCCAGAGCATGATCGGTTTGATGGAACTCGAACGCTTCGACTCCTGGAACCTGCCCAACCGTATCCGCAACGGTAAAATGCTGATCGCCCAGCTCAAGGATCACCCGCTGGTCAAATACTGCCCGGTGGATACTGAAGAACGCCAGAACTCTTTCTGGTGGGCTCCGTTTGTGCTGGATACCGACAAGCTGACCGTTTCGGTTGCCGACTTCATCAAGGCGGTTGCCGCTGAAGGTGTGCCGGTTTACAGCGTGCTGTGGCCGGAAATGTACAAGGAACAGGCTTACACCGACCGCAAGGGCTTCGGCGTTGCCGGTTATCCGTTCAACGATCCGCGTTCGCGCAATATCGACTACACCAAGTTCAACTGCAAGATGGCGAACTGGATGACCGACCGCACCATCAGCTTCTTCACCCACCCGGTTTACACCGAAGAACACACCCAGGCTATGATCGACGCCTTCAAGAAAGTCGCCGCTGCCTACATGAAGTAAGCTGATTTGCTTGCATAAAGCAATACTTCAAGGGCCGCTGCCAACCGGAATGGTTGGGCAGCGGCCCTTTTTTTGCCGGCAAAAGGCAGAAAAAGGGTGTTGAAAGAGCGAAAGTGGCGTATTCCGCGACAAAACGGGGAGCGAAGAAACTTTTTCCTCAAAAAAAGTTTCTTCGCTCCCCGCAAAACACTGTTGCAGCCAAATTGCCGTTTCAGCGCAAACTTAAAATCAGCGACAGAAGTTCGTCGAGTTTTTCGTGCGTCAGCAACGGATTGAGCAGTGTGAATTTCAAGCTCACATGGCCTTTGCAGACGGTTTGACCGATCACGACGCCGCGATTGTGCAGCAGCTCGCGCCGGATACGTTTATTGACCGTATCGGCATCTTCCTTGCTGTCAGGCAGCGGCAGCACGCGGAAAACCACCGAACTGATTTCCGGCTTGACAAAAACTTCCACATCTTTGTTGACTGCAAGACGGTCGTAAAAATAAGCCGCATTATCAATACAGCGGGTAATGATTTCCGACCAGCCTTCGGCGCCACGCATCTTGAACGACATCCACACTTTGAGCGCATCAAACCGGCGCGTGGTCTGCATGGATTTGTTCACCAGATTGATGTAGCCGTCTTCTTCGTCTTCCTCGCGGTTGAGGTAATCGGCGTGGATGGTCAGCGCATCAAAGTTGCGTTTATCCTTGACCAGCGACGCACTGCAGCTGATCGGCAGCAGAAACATCTTGTGGAAGTCCACCGTAATTGAGTCGCAATCCGCCAGCCCGGCCACCCGGTGCGCATATTTTTTCGACATGACTACCCCGCTGCCGTAAGCGGCATCGGCGTGCAGCCACATGCCGTATTCGTCGCACAGCTTGCGCAGTTCTTTCATATCGTCGATACTGCCGAAATCAGTCGTACCGACCGTGGCGGCAATACAGAACGGCAGATTGCCGTTTTTAACATCTTCGGCAATCAGCGCTTTAAGCGCCGCCAAATCCATCTGCATGGCATCATTGACCGGAACTTTGACCACAGATTCGTAGCCAAGCCCCATAAGGTGAGCGCTCTTTTCCATCGAAAAGTGCGCGATTTCCGAAGAATACATACGGAATTTGCGGAAATTTTCCGGCAACCCGGATTTTTTCACATCCCACTTGAGCGCGGTATTGCAGAACCAATCGCGTGCCAGCAGCAATCCTGACAAGTTCGACTGACTGCCGCCGGAAGTAAACACCCCGTCGGCAAGCTCTTCATCATAACCGTACATCTTGCAGAGATTGCGGATGACTTCCACCTCGATCTCGGTAGCCACCGGCGACTGATCCCACGAGTCCATCGACTGATTGAACGTGGCAATGATCAGTTCGGAAGCGATCGACTCCAACAATGCCGGACTGTGCAAATGCGCCATGTAATTTGTGGACATCGGGCGCAGCAAGTTGGGCAGTATCCTGGCTTTGACTTCTTCAAGAATGGCGGCAAAATCGCTGCCCTTTTCGGGCAGCATTTCGTCGGTATGCACAGCATCACGCAGCGTGTAAGGCTCCATCCCCGCATAAGCATGGGGGTGATCCATGGCTGCGGCGACCGCCTGGGCCGTCGCAGTCATCATTTCAATGTAAGAAGCCTTGTCCGCCGCGTCGGGGGTCAAAAACAACTTACTTGCCTGCTTCACGATCCACCTCGATAACTACTTTTTCGTAAATATCGAGCATGGTATCCAGCTCTTCGTCGGTAACGTTCAGCGCACACAAGCAGCGCATGACCGAACCGTGGCGGCCGCCTTTTTCCATGATCAGGCGGTTTTCAAAGCACTTTTTCTGCACCTTGGCGGCGATTTCGCCGGAAGCCGGCAGCGAGCCGAGGCTGTCGGGAGTGCCCTTGGGGTCAACAAATTCGCAACCGGACATCAAACCCTTGCCGCGGATGTCGCCGATAATGGAAACTTTTGCTTTCAGTTCCAACATGCGCTCGCGCAGTTTTTCGCCTTTGCGCACAACTTCGGCCAGGAATTTTTCGTCCGCCACGCGGTTCATAACCACCAGACCGGCCCGCATAGCCAGCTGGTTGCCGCGGAAAGTACCGGCATGAGCGCCGGGCTGCCACTTGTCGAGCTTCTTATTATAGATAACTACCGACATGGGCTGGGTGCCGCCGATAGCTTTACTGGTCAGGATCACATCCGGCACGATATTGGCGTATTCAAACGCATAGAATTTGCCGGAACGGCCCACGCCGCACTGGATTTCGTCCACGATCATGGGTATATCCAGCTCTTCGGTAACGCGGCGCACGGTCTGCAGGAATTCCACCGGAGCGGGGATTACACCGCCTTCGCCCTGGATCGGTTCCAGAATCACGGCCGCCGGTTTGGTGATGCCGCTTTCGGGATCTTTGAGCGTGCGTTCAAAGTATTCGCAGCAAGCCTTGACCCCGGCTTCGCCGCCCAGACCGAAGGGGCAGCGGTAGCTGTAGGGATAGGGGAAGAAATGCACTTCGGGCATCAGAGCGTGAACTTTTTCTTTAGCGCCCAGATTACCGGTCAGCGCCATCGCGCCGTGGCCCATGCCGTGATAACCGCCGCCAAAGGCGATAACCGAGCTGCGGCCGGTAGCAGTTTTGCACAGTTTGATCGCCGCATCGGTTGCGTCGGTACCGGAGGGGCTGCAGAACTGCAGTTTCACATTGCCCTGCATTGCTTCGGGCAGCAGCGAAATGAGTTTATGAACAAAAGCGTCCTTTACCGGAGTTGTCAAGTCCAAAGTATGCAAGGGAGCATTGCTGGTGATCATATCAACCATGGCCTGATTGATTTCGGGGTCATTATGGCCCAACGCGAGCGTACCGGCGCCGCACAGGAAATCCAGATAGCGGTTGCCTTCCACATCTTCGACCCACACTCCCTGGGCTTTGACCAGAGAGAAGGGAAATTTTCTCGGGTAACTTCTGGCATTGGATTCCGTAGCTTCCTGCCGGATCATATAATCGTTGTTAGTTACCGGGTTGCCGCTTCCATTGGAGCGGATGTCCTCAAGGACGTTATTAAGTGCCATCGCAACAGCCCCTTATAAGTTTCGGAATTGAACCTCGCTTCCGTGTTTGGGTTAAAAATTTTGCCGGACTTTTGCCTGAACGCAAAAAATCCAGCCTTGTTTCTACTTAAAATACATCAAAAAACTGTTATTTGCAAGCTGAAAACTCGTTTTTCACGAAATTTTGCCCAAAAAACTTTCCCCCGGCCCGAATATCGGCTGCAGAGTTTTGCCTCTCCGGCTTGTCCGACCGGTCAGGCAAGTATTACCTCCGCACCAGCGCCACGCGGAAGCCAACGGAGCCATCGCGAATGGCAGCATCCCGGCACTGTCTGGATGCAGACCGGCAGAAAACAGCACTCACAGAGCAACTGCCGCCACGGAAAATACGAAACGCTCCAGTTCTGTACAATGGGTCAATTATACCATCCCGATAGGTATCAGATACTATTCCTTCACCATTTCTGTAATTGCAATTATCCAGACACCACTCTGCAACATTACCGGCCATATCATACAAGCCTAATGCGTTGCCCTGTTTTTTACCGACCGGATGGGTTTGATCTTTTGAATTATCACTGTACCACCCCGCAGAGTCAAGATCATTGCTGCCGCTGTAAACATAATAGGTATTTTTGTCTTTATTGCCGCCACGGGCGGCAAATTCCCACTGTGCTTCGGTCGGCAGTGTAAACTTCCAGCCCTTTGGAGCATATCCGAGTTCATTGAGTTTTTGGCAGAACTTCATGGCGTCTTTCCAACTGACGTTTTCCACCGGAAACCTATCTCCCCGGTTTTTCGCCGGATTCTCTTGCATAACTACCCGATATTGAGCTTGCGTTACTTCCGTTGCCCCTATATAATAATCTTTGCTCAAGATTACACGGTGATGAGTTTCATCATGCATAGAACCGATCTCACCGGCCGGAGCGCCCATCATAAAATCACCGGCGTTTACAAGTTTCAGTTCCATTTTTATATCGCCCGGCAGAGTGGCAATACATGTATCGCCGGCAAATACTGCCGGTACGCCCCGGGATGGGGTCAATAAACTCCAGATCAGAGCGATCAATATTATGGCCATACTGAACCCGACAATTTTGATCAAAGTACGGCGTCTCTTTTTCTGCTGCTCTTTCTGATCAATGCTGACACTCAACGGCCCGACAGCAGCCATCCAATCTTCATACTCGCGGGCGGCCAGAAAAGCCGGCGCCGTGTGTATATACTTTTCTTTCTGCAGTATTTTTTCCTTTTTGATCAATTCTTTCAGTGCAGATATTTGTTTGGAATTGACATTCAATTTTTCAGCTGCATTGTAATATTGAGTTAAAACATTGCAGCGTTCAACAGATTCTGAACGCAATCTGTCCTGCCCGGCATCATCCTTTCGCTGTTGCTGCGCAGCCTCGGCTTCGGCCTGCCGGGCCTCGGCTTCCCGGCGCTGACGATCGGCTTCGGCGCGTTTCCGGCGGGCGGCTTCGGCGGCCTGTCGTCTGGCTTCGGCTTCGGCACGCTGCTGTGCGGCCGCGGCTTCGGCTTTGCGTTTGGCACCTTCGGCGGAATTGCGCACAACCTCGCGCTGATACAGAATATCCTGCAGGATACTGCGGAGTTTATCATCCGCAAAGCGGTTGGCCAGCTTGAAACTTTTTTGAGTTTCCAGTGTTTTTACTTTGATCAAATCATTGGCTTTATTCAGCTTCAGCTGCCCCAGCAAACGGTAGAAATAAGCCCAGCAATTTTCCGGATCATTGTCCAAAACCCGTTCGCAATAGGCTACGGCTTCGTCAAAATCATTGTTTTCCAGAAAAAGTTCCACCCGCCGCAGCAGAGGATTTTTAACCGCCTTTTCAGCCGGAGTGCCTGCTTCCGGAGCTGTTACCGGAGCTTTTCCACCCGCCGCGATCCCGCGCAACGCCCGGGCAAATTCGCCGCAGCTGCCAAAACGCTCTGCCGGGGTTTTGCTCATGGCCCGGCGGATGGCAAGGCTGATATGATCCGCCACGCCAGTCAACGCTTCGGGAGTTTCATTAAGCACACACTCGCGCATGATCACGGTATCGGGGTTATCAAAAGGCAGCCGCCCGGAAAAAATTTCATAAAGAGTTACTGCCAAAGCATATTGATCGCTGGCCGCACTCTGAACCCGTCCCCGCCACTGTTCCGGCGCCATATAGGGCAATGTACCGCTGATGTCGATTTTCTGCATGGAAACCCGGCTCAAGGTGCTGTGGATCTCGGCCGCCAGACCGAAGTCCAGCAGTTTGACCCGGCCTTGTTTATTGACAAATATGTTCCCCGGCTTGATGTCGCGGTGCAGGATCTTTTCGCTGTGCGCGTAATCCAGTGCGTCGGCGATCTGATCGGTCAAATTACAGACCAGTGCTTCGAAAAAAGCGTTTTTCTGCCGCTTATTCTGCAGAAAACTGCGCAGTTCCACGCCCTCAACGTATTCCATTACCAGATAATAAAGTCCGCTTTCCGGATCGCGTTCGAGCGTGTTGTAACTGGCAATATTGGGGTGATGCAGTTTATGTACCAGCTGGAAATTTGCCTTGACCGATTCCATGCCCCACACGCTGCCGGAAAGCTCCGGAGTCAGCGTTTTGACCGCCACATGCACGTCGGAAACAGTATCCACGCACTCGTAGACCACCCCCATGCCCCCCTGACCGAGTTCGCGCACTATTTTATAGCGGCCCAGCAGAATTTTCCCGGTTTTGTCCGGCCGGTCAAGATCAATATTCACCATAGTCGGGCGGCCGCCATGCTTAAACTCTGCGGTGGAATCATGTTCATGCCGATTTATAATATCCGGCATGGTCATGCCCATATCGGGCCGTTCGCTGCCGGAGTTATCCGGTATTGCATGATCTGATTTTTCCGTTTCGCCCAATTTTCACCCACCCTTTGAAATATATACAGGTGTGTTAATATAGCATGGTATGGATTTTATGCAAAAAATTATCCGGTCAACTCAAGTTGGCCGGATAATCAGGATTTTAAGCTGTTTGCTTATTTTTTACCCTTGCTTAAATCCATGGGGTAGAAGTTGTTC
Source organism: Lentisphaerota bacterium (assembly GCA_015061695.1). Taxonomy (GTDB): domain Bacteria; phylum Verrucomicrobiota; class Lentisphaeria; order Victivallales; family Victivallaceae; genus SIG78. The sequence goes on along the minus strand of SUWA01000005.1, from coordinate 22,684 downwards.
CAGACCTTCAAACTGTGGGTGTCGCGCACGCGGCTGTCCATACCGTACACCGCGCAGCGCAAACGGCTGTATTCGGCATAAAACTCGTTCAAGCCGGGGCGGAACTCCAGACGCATACCATCGGTGTAAATATCTGCATAGCAGTAACCGGCCGGGAACTGGGTCAGCTGCGGCAGATTGATCTGCACCAGATTACCCAGTTTCTGCGTGGTGGCCACGTTCTTGTGTCCCACCAGAATGAACCCTTGCATTTTGGCCAGTTTTTCCAGCCGCGAAGCAGACTTTTTGGCCAGTTCCGGAGTTTTTTCCTGACCGTTTTTATTTTTGTCGGCATCGTGGATCACCCGGTCGGGGTCAGTCATAAAGGTATCGGCCTTGAGCTGATAGTGGGTAATAACGATCACCGGCAAATCGCTGTTCAATGCGTCGATCGCCTTGAGGTTTTCTTCTTTATCGGCCAGCAGCCCGTTGTAGGTATCCAGCAGCAGGATCTGCAAATTGCCATGTTTTTCCAATCTGGCGCTGGCGCCGAAAGTTTTGACCCACGATTTGTTGAAATCTTTTTTGTTCATATAATCATGGTTGCCGGGGACGGCGTAGAACGTCATCTTGGGATACTGTTTGAGTATCTTGGCCACGCTTTCGATCTCCACGGGGCGGCTGGCATCGGTTACGTCGCCGGGCATGACGATAAAATCGACATTACTTTGAAACAGATCTTTGATCGCCAGATCCAGCATCGGGCCGCTGATCATGTGCATACGGCCGTAGCGGGCATTGGGGATCAGCGAAACATGCGGGTCGGCAATGATCCCCACCCGGGCGATCAACTGGCCCTTGGAAGCCGCCGGCACGGTTACTTTGCGTTCAGCAATGACTTTGCCGGCACGTTTGACTTTTACAACGTATTCGCAGCCGGGTTTGGCATCTTTGAACAGAATACGGCCGGCCCGGTCGGAGCGTTTGACAATTTCGCTGCGGCCGCTGCCGCTCAATTCAAACTCCAGTTCGCCGGTCTTGCTCTGGCCGTAGCGGAAGGTCAGGCTGCTGCCGGTGGCGGTAATAAAGTTGAAATACTCTTCGGCATTGCCGGGCACCAGATGCGGAGTGGTTTTTCTGGCTTCGACCATCACATCTTCGCCAAAGGCGGCCATGCTGATCGCCGTAGCTATATCGGAGTTTTCTTTGACGTTTTTAAAGTATTCCGCACCGTTGCCCATGGCGTTGGTCAGCACCTGACGGTCGGTGTGGTTGAAGCCCGTCCAGCTGACGCCGCAGCGGGCATCGCGGATGCGCATGGCCTGGATCACCACCGGGTTGTAGCTGCCGTACATACTGCGGTACTGCTTGCGTTTGCTCTTGCGGAGTTCAGGGTCGCGCTGGGCCGTGATGGCTTCCTGCATAAGTTTGGCTTCTTCGCTATTAAGTTCGCCCAAAGCAAATTTGCACTGCAAATACTCCATAAGTTCAGCATCGGAAGCGTTGGAAGCAAAATATTTCTGGAAAGAACTTTCGATCGCACCGGCTCTGATAAGCTGTTTTTTCCAGAGCGGCGGCTGATTGGCTTTAAGCAGATTCAAGCCGCCGGTATCGTGGTCGCTGGTAACTACGATCAAGGTATCATCGGGATGTTTTTTCATAAAATCCAGCGCCACTTTGACGGCCAGATCAAATTCGCGCATTTCGCGCATGGTTCCGGCCAAATCGTTGCCGTGCGCCAGATGGTCGATGGCACCGCCTTCGACCATAATGAAAAATCCGCGATCCTTGCGGCTGAGTTTTTCGGCCGCAAAGGCGGTGGTTTCGGCCAGATAATGATGCTTGTGCGGTTCATCCGGCCACGAGGGCGACATCGACTGCACATAGACCACCCGGTTATAAGGGGCTTTGTCATCAAATTTCAGTTGCGACCGGAATTCGTATTTGCACTGTTTGAGCAAATGACTGTAGTGTTTTTCCTGGTAATCCGGTGGATAAAACAGCCAGCCGCCGGCAAAAAAGTCAAAATTACTGGCGCACAAGTCCGACATCACCCCCGCGTAATCCTTGCGGTTGATCTGGTTGGCGTAATGAGCCCCGGGGGTGGCGTCATTCAGCCCCACACTGGTGATAATGCCGACCCGGTAGCCGCGGTCGCGGAAGATCTTGGCCAGACTGGTTACCGGCTGCTTATCGGCATTAAGCCCGACGGCACCATTGTAAGTTTTTACACCGCAGGCGATCGCCGTACCGGATGCTGCGGAGTCTGTAACTTTGTCAAAACAGTTGTTGGTGCCGGTTTTGACGATCACCGGAAATTTTTCCAGACAACTGTCAGGGTAATTCTGCTGATAGTAAGTACGGATATTTTCGCCCATGCCGTCGCCGATAAACAAAAATATATACTTGGGTTTGTTGGCGGCGCCGAACAGCTGTACCGCCATCAGGGCCAACACCAGCAACAGCATGGTTTTCAGTTTTTTCAACATCTTCAGATTCCTTTACAGTTAGTTGCTTTTTTATCTCCGATATTTAAAATATACATCCAAAAATGCTTTTGTCAAGCGACAAAATACAAAAGTATACAACATACCTTGCCGGATTAGTGGGGGTCGTAAGGTGGCCAAGTGGAATACTGCAGGCAGTCGTTCAGAGGAGCAAACGCAAGTCGTGGCGGCACATGCCGCATGGGGGTATTGCCTTACTCGGCTTCAAATAAGGAGTAGTTTCCGGGGGAGTACTGCCCCGTTCCCGGCTCGTCCCCGCCCCCGGATAAAAAAAATCCGGTCTGCCGGGTTCAGCGGCCAACCGGATCGGGTATGGTTTTCTCAAGCTCAAATATCGCGGCACCAGGCGTAAACATCGTCCATTTCCAGCGTACCGACCGACAGACTCAAGTCGCAGCAGCCGTAGTAAACAAAAAGTTTACCGTTGAACTCGACCACCCCGTTGGTGTAAACAACGTTGTTGACAAAACCTTCGCGTTCGTAGTCCATTTCGGGCTTGAGCATCGGTTCGGTCTGCACTTTGAGGATCTTGCCGGGATCGTTCAGATCCAGCAGCATGGCGCTCAAAGCGTATTCGCAGTTGTTGTTTTTGCCGTGCCAGACCAGGAACCAGCCGTAGGGGGTTTTGATCGGCGGCGCGCCGATACCGAGTTTATTTTCGTACCACGTTCCGGGAACAGTCTTGAAAATACAACGGTAATCGTGCCAACTTTTCAAATCTGCACTGCGCGAGAGCCACATATTGGGCATGGGGCGGTGGAACAACACAAATTCATCGTTGATTTTTTCGGGCAGCAGACCGGAAGTACGCTGTTCGAGTTCGTCCATCAACAGACCGTGCCGTTCAAAAGTCTTGAAATCTTTGGTGCTGGCCAGCGCCAGACGGTCGCCGAAGTGGCCGAAACGCGACATGGAAACATATACAATATAGTATGTATCGCCGATCTTGCTGATGCGGGGGTCTTCGCAACCGAATTCACACCACGGGTCAGTTTCGCTCTTATCAAAAACCGGCAGATCGTAGCGTTCGGAAATATCAAAGCCGTTTTCCGAAATCGCCAAACCGAGGCGTGTTACCGGCCACGAACCCGGTCCGCGGCGCAGATCTTTGCCTTCGGCGCGGTAGATCAGATAGACTTTATTGTCAAAAACAGTTGCGGCCGGATTGGATACATGGGCTGATTCCCAGGAATCGCCGCGGGGCAACATGATGGGGTTCTTTTCGTAACGTTTCAATTTAAGGATTTTTTCGCTCATAATATAAACTCCCGGTAAAGATTGTTAAAACCAATAGAAAAATAACCTGTTTATAAATTTTTGCAAATTTTTTTACTCTGTTTACGCAGTGATTTTACCGGATAAACTCTCAAACAGAGTAATTCTGCTGGATTTTCCGGCAGATGTCAACTATTTCGGCAGATTCTTCCGGCAGACAGAGTTCCGGCGGGCAATTATTTTGAATACACTCTGCAAAGTAATCCAGTTCGATCGCGTAACCGCTGCCGGTAAATTCTTTGACTTCAACTCCATTTTCGCTACAGCATTGGACTTTTCCGGGTGCCATCGAGTGAAAAACCAGAGTGCCTTGTTCAAATTCGGCAACATATTCACTGGAGAACGGCACGTTGGCTTCCAGCCAGCCGCCATGAATACGGATCGCGGCAACGGAATCGGCCAACTTCAAACTTATTTCGCGGTATTCGTTGTGCTGCCACTCCAGTTGGTATGATTCTATTCTGCCCAGCGACCGGACAAAATCCAGATCGTGAATCAAAAGATCCATCAGCGCTCCGCCGCAATTCTGACGCACTGCCGGATCGCGCCACACGCCCCAGTTCGGGAACCCGGCGGCGCGGCGGATATAAAGACAGCGGAGTTTGCCCAAAGTATTTTGTTTGTAGGTATCGGCTAAATAGTGCCATATCGGCGAAAATCGCACGCAGTGAGCGATCATCAACTTTTTTTGCGCTTTACGGGCAGCAGCGATCACCCGTTGAGCGCCGGCATGATCCAATGCAAAGGGTTTTTCCAGCAAAACATTCAAATCCAAACGCAATGCCTCCAACGCCAGGTCTTCGTGCAGTGTCAGCGGCACTGCCAGCACCACCGCTTCGGCGCCGGTTGTCTGCACAGCATCGGCAAGAGTCGGAAAAAAGGGCGTGGCAGCTAATGCTTCCATCGGCAGATCCAGATTCCCCTGATTACCGCTGTTCTGCAGATTTTCCAAGACCGCTTTGCCGCGCGGCTCTACAACGCCGGCCAGCTCCCACCGGGGCGATTCAAGCATATTTTTGCAATGAACCGCCCCCATGAAGCCCATGCCGACGACCAATCCCCGCACGGGGGATCGGTTGTTTTCAGCAGAGTTACTCATTACAGTGCAACCCACCGGCCGGGAGTTTTGGCAGCTTCCAGCATCTTTTCCACAATAGCGGCAATGACGATGGTTTCTTCGCGCTTGACCGGTTCCACACCCGTCTTGAAGAAGGTGAGCATTTCGCGGATCAGGCGGCCGAAAATATCGGTGGCTGCGCTGTTTTCAAAGACCACTTTTTCGCCGTCGCGGGCCAGCATCAGATAGCCCAGACGCGGCAGCATGGTGATCATGCCGCGGCGGTTGTCGGCGTAGTCAAGGAACAGCACATCGTTCTTTTCTTTGCCCGAGTACATGACTTGTCTGGCATCCGGCCCCTGCAGCACGACCAGCATTTCCACCAGATGAATCAGATACTCTTCCATGCTGGAACCGCCGCCCATGACCGAGGCAAATTCGCAGGGTTTGCCTTCGAAAAGCTCGTTTTTGGCCTTGATGATCTCGTCGCTGAAACGCAATGCACTGGAACTCCACAACGGGGTCTTATATTTATCGGCCATGGCAAAAATGCGTTCGGCGGCCGCCTTGCTTGCGGCAAAAGGTTTGTCCAGATAAACCGGTTTGCCGGTTTGCAGTACCGGTTCGACCAGCCATTCGTGAACTTCCGGATTGCTGGGCGCCAGCACGCAGAAGCAGTCGCAACTATCCAACACCTGCTGCAGGGAATCAGCCGGCGTTACATCCAGCTCCTTACACCAGGTTTTGAGGTCGCGGCCATCCGGACGGGCATGGTGTTCCCAGGCCAACGCAATTTCAAAATCGTCGGCCAGTTTGGATTCGCGGATCCACGGCACATAGTATGTAGCATGAAATTCATCAATAAAGTAGTCAATGATACCGATCTTGAGTTTGCTCATAATAAAACCTCCTTTTATAAAGAATCGCACTTACGCCTGGGTCGCGTAAAGTTCAAAAATATCCTGCAGATTGGTCAGACCGTCTTCGGCCGTGACCGGCACCGCGGTATCGTTTTTGATCGCATCGTGGAACGCCCGGATCTGTTCCGGGAATGCCCAGGTGCGCGGGAACTTGAGAACTTCCGGTTCGGCGGCGCCCTGGCGGTAGATCTTCAGTTCGTCGATCACCTTGTAGTCATAAAGCGCAGTCGCTTTGGTGCCGGTAACTTCCACAATATCGCTGCCGACTCCGGCCGTCCAGCCGACGGTGATCTGGCCCATCACGCCGGAAGCGCTCTGCAGCTGGATCATGGCCGTATCTTCCACCGCCCCTTTGAAGTGACACGCGCACTGCATTTTTCTGTCGATGATCTTGCCGAAGAAAAAGCGGAACAAATCGACCGAGTGAGTAGCCACATCCATGGCCGCCCCGCCGCCGGAAACTGCCGGATTGCTGTGCCAATCACTGGCAAAAGCCGGGTTGCTGCCGTAGAAACGGTTGAAGAAATAAACGATTTCGCCCAGTTCACCGGAGTCGATCATGCTTTTGATCTTCTGATTCACCGGCAGATAGCGGTGGCGGAACGCGGTCATAAGTTTGCCTTCAGAAGTTTTGAGTGCTTCCATTACCCGTTGGGCATCGGACAGATTCAACGCAAAGGGTTTTTCCATAAGTACGTTGATATTGCGCTTGAGCGCTTCCACTGCGCAGTCGGCATGGGCAACCGGCGGAGTGGTGATGCTTACAGCATCCACGCCGCAATCCAGCAGTGCGGTCAAATCGCTTTTGACTTCGCCGCCGAACTGTTCGGCAAAACTTTTGGCCCGTTCCGTATTGGTATCAAATACCGCCACGATTTCTGCACCGCAGGCCTTCCAACCACCGGCGTGCGCTCCGGCGATCGAACCGCAACCGATGATACCGACTTTGATTTTCTGCTCCATAAGAATCATCCTTTCACTAAACTCATTGAGCAATTTTTTCAAAAATTATCCAGCTCTGCCGGAAACTTTTGATTTTGATTTCAATTTCCTGACCATTGACCGGGATCTCTTCGCCGGAAAACGCATCGTATGCCCGGAAAGGCCCGGTCAGGCCCAGTTTATCCCACTGAAAGCGGATCTTGCCTTCCACAAAAGGTTTGTCTTCGTTGAAGTTGGCAATGATCGCCAGCGCCGAATCCTCTTTGACATGGGCCGAAACTTTTACGAGTTCGTCCGGCACGGCCGCTGCCGGCGGAGTAGCTTCCCAGTACCCGCGGAAGTTCCAGTTGTCGGCTCCGAAATTATCCAGCGCGTGCCAGTACGGCGCGGTAAAGGCTGCTTCGTGGATCCGGTAAGTCATGGTCCAGGTGGTGCCGTGAACAAAACTGTAGGTGCAGTTTTCCACCGCCGAAAAGGGTTGTTCCAGATAAGCCGTGTAACGCGACGGCAGCCCGTAGACCCGGCCGTTGATATGTTCGTGCATAGCTTCCAGCGGCAGCATATCCAATTTTTTCTGCCCCGGCTTGACTGTTTGCAGCATAAACTGTTCGCCTTCCCAGGCGGCATCCCAGAAGAAACATGTCGGAGCATCCCAGATACTGGATTTGTGCTGTTCGCCGTAACCGCCGTTGGATTCAATGATATTGTAAAGCCGCCACGCTTTCATGCGGCCATCCCACACATTGCGCTGGGGTACGCGTTTGCCTTCAAAGTTGACCACGCCGCAGCCGTGGAGCGCATTATCGCACTTGCTGTACATACGCCCGTCGAGGAACGCTCCATCCAGCTGATAATCTTTGAAAAGCGCATCCAGCCGCCAGAAAAAGTAATTGATATAATCACTGCGCGGACAGGCCTGATAGCTCTTTTCGTGCGGACGGATAGCCGCAATAAAGGGGTGGCCTTTGGGCGTGATGAGCCAATCATTTTTGTGAGTATCCCACGCGCGGTCGAGGTTGGAAAGGCTGTTGTTGATATAAATGACCGCCCGGCCGCCGTGATTGTGGATCTCGTCCACGATCCGGCGCATCCGTTCCGGTTCTGCTATGTACATACCGGCCATGGATTCATCGGTATACTGGCTGGCGTGGAAACAGAATGTATCGATCTTGTAATGGCGCAAGCCGGCGATCAGATTGCGCGGTTCAGCGGTCATCGGCATCACGCCCTGTCCCCAGCGGCCTTCGCCGAGGTTGGCATCGGGCGTAAGATAACCGGCTTCGGCAAAATCGGAAATCTTTTCCGGTGCGGTGGCACGGCGGCCGTTGCAGTAAATAGATTTTTCAAAATTATCCAGCAGCAACGTGTGTTCATCTGCTTCCGGCGCCCGATCAATAACAAACTTTTGCCGGGCAATGTCCGAGATCCGGAAACCATCTACCGCCACATTAACCCCGCCGGCATGGATCATGGCCGGGAATGCCGCGCTGCTGCCTTTCCACGGCGTGCTGCCGACTTTTTTGCCATCCATGTAAACGGCCAGTTCATTGCCCCAGGTCAGGGCCATGTGGATCCACTTGCCGGGTTCGGGGTTGAGCTTTGTTGCCACAATGGCGCGGCTCTGATAACGCTCGTAAACCTGCGCAAAGATCCCGTAATGCGGACTCCAGCCGTAGCGGAAATGCAGCGGGCCGTGGGTGGTTTCAAAGAAAAATTCTTCTTTTTTATGCGTTTTGGGGTCAAAGTCAAAGCGCACCGACATTTCGGCCGTACCCTTGTCAGTCAGAATATTGCCTTTGGGCAGATAATCCACGGTACCTTTCCAGGCCGTAGTATCCACGGCGGTGTAATTGAACGCATAGCACATGCGCAGACCTTTTTCCTGCTGCGGCAGCGGGCGCACCGGCAGCGGCTGCAAACCGCAGGAGTAGACCCGTTTCTGCTTCAGATGGGTGGTTTTATCAATGTAATTGACCCGGAACAGCACCGCATTTTCCTGCGGCAGAACTTCCAGCGCCCGATTGGGTTTGGCCAGCGGCCAGTCAAATTCCATGCCGTCGAACCAGCCGAAGCCGATATTGTTGTTGTACAAAAACAATTGAGGTCTGATCGGGTGATAATCCGGGGTCGGTTTGACATGGTAGCTGGTTTTATAACCGCCGAATCCCCACGGGCCGCGGTGCAGCGTGCGGGCCACACTCTTTTTGACCGGGAACTCAAGGGCAAAGCGCTTGACGGTCATACCTTCGGGCAGTTCCAGATCGAATCTCACCACGCCGTCAAAGTACACATCCACCACCGCGCGATAGGCATTTTGTCCATTGATTTGGCCTTCCCAGATTGAGCGCACAGTGGTATCATCGACATCCTGCCACTCTTTAAGCACCCACTTTTCCGGGGCGGGGTCGAGCAGAAGCCGGCTCCGGCCCTGCAAAAGTTCCTGATCCTGCGAAAAGAGCTGTTCAGGCAGCGGACTGTCAGTAAAAACAAACTTTCTGCCCCAGACCGAAACTTCGTTACCGCTGCGCTCCACTCTGGTCCACGGTGCCGGAACAGTTCCGTCGGGCATACCGCCGGTAAAGCCCTGCCAGTTGGGTTCCGGCGGCGTGGCAAAAGCTGTATCCGCCGCAGCCAGCTGTTTGCCGGATTTATTCAACACCCGGATCCGGGCCACATAGCGGGTGCGCTCCGGCAGCGCCAATTGCTGTTTGAACACCAGCGTTCGGTTGGCCGGAACTTTCCACTTGTTCAAAGTTATCCGCTGATCTTCGGCAACTTTTTTGCCCGCCGGAATGATCGAGAGTTCGCAAAAGATATTTTTTCCGGGAATACTGCGCGGCACTTTGACTGTGCCTTGCATAAGTTTGCCGTGGTCGGCAAGATCCAGCGTAAAATCAACTTTGGCTTTGGCCGGCGCGCCCGCGCACTGCAAGACCGTCAGCAATACACAAGCTGTTATGCTCCAAAACTTTTTCATTCCAGCATTCTCCTGCACTTATTTTTCGCTCAAAACAAACCACGCCTGACGGAAACTTTTGACTTTGACTTCAAACGTTCCGTCGTCAGCAATGGGTACGATCCGGTTGCTGAACGCATCGCGCAAGACCGGTTTTTTGATCTTGAGTACATTCAGATCCAGCGTTACTTTGCCTTGGATAAACTTTTTGTCTTCATCAAAGTTGGCCACCATGATCAACGCCTGACCCGGCTTGACGTGGGCCGAAACTTTCAACAGATCACTGCAAACTGCCTTGGCCGGCGGCTGCGGCGCCCAGTACCCGATAAAGTTGCGCCGGGTGGCGCCGAATTTATCTTTGGCCAGCCAGTAGGGCGATACCACCAGCCCTTCTTCGGCCCGGTAGGTCATGGTCCAGGTCGTGCCGTGAACAAAACTGTAAGTGCAGTTTTCCAGCGGGGTGAACGGCGCCAGCGTGTAAGCTGTGTTGCGCGACGCCATCCCGAAAGGTATGCCGTTGATTTCGCCGCGCATGGCTTCCAACGGATAAAAATCCAGTTTGCGGCGGCCGTTGAGGCTCACGCCCATGGTCTGTTCGCCTTCCCAGACGCCATCCCAGTAGAAACAGGCCGGAATGTTCCAGTTGCCGGATTTGTGCTGTTCGCCGTAGCAGTTGCGGTTTTCGAACACATTGTAGAGGAAACGGGCTTTGTAAAGGCCATCCCACACATCGCGCTGGGCTACCAGTTCACCGTCAAAATTCTTCACACCGCAGCCGTGCAGAGTATTGCGGCACTCGGATTCCATGCGGCCATCCAGAAAGATGCCGTCCACACCGTAATCATCAATGAGTTTGCCGATGCGGTAGTAGAAGTAATCAATATAACCGCTGCGCGGACAGGCCTGATAGCCTTTTTCGTTGGGTACGCGCGGAGTAACAAAAGGTACGCCGCGCGGCTCGATCACCCATTCATCGGCATAAGTATCGAACGCACGGTCAAAGTTCGACACACTGTTGCCCACATACACAAGTGCTTTCATGCCGTATTTGTGGATTGCCGCCAGCGAACTCTTGAAGCGTTTTTCGTCTTTGATATAAAGTCCGGCAAAGGCTTCGTCGGTGTACTGGCTGGCGTGGTAACACATGGCCTGAACGCCCATCATGGCGTAGCCTTCGACCATATTGCGCACCGGCACGGTCATCGGGCCGACCGCCTGCGAACGGATGCCCGGCACGATGTTGGTATCAAACATCAGATAACCGGCTTCGGCCTCGTCATCGACTTTGGCCGGCACGGTGGCGCGGCGGCCGTTGCAGTAGTCGATCGTATCAAAGTTATCGCACAAAAGGGTATTTGCTTCCGGCACCGGAGCGCAATTTACGGCAAAACTCTTCCGGGGAAGTTTATCAATACGCAGCTCATCGACCGTGGTCTTTTTGCCGCCAACGAGAATACGCGTGGGCATGATGCGCAGCAATTGTTCACGCTTCAGAGTGTCTTGCAGCTTACCGTCCAGATAGAGTTCGATCTGACCGTTGCCCCAGTTGACGGCGGCGTGATGCCAGACGCCGGGAGTCAGCGCTTTCCGGCTGAAGAGATTCCAGCGGACACTGAAGTATTCACGTTCGCGCAGCTGCAAACGGCCGTCCGGGCTGACCATCAGCTGAAACTCGCTGGCATCGCCGTGGCGCATCTGGGCAATAAAATCTTCGCCGCTGTTGGCCGGAACCATGAATTTGATTTCCAGCGAACCTTTGGTTATATCCACATTGCCGGGGGCAAAGTATTCCACTTGCGAGTACCACGCCGCGCGATCTTCGTCGCCATAGCGGATGATATAGCACAGACGCATGGCTTCTTCGTTTTCCGGCAGCGGACGCGCCGGAAAACTCTGCAACCCCCACGAATAGCGCCGCGCCACCGGATAGGCTTTATTGTTATCTATATAGTTGACCCGGACGATGCTGCGATCGGCCTGCGGGGTCATTTCCACCACCTTGCTTACATCGGCCAGCGGCCAGTTGAAAGGCATACCGTCGAACCAGCCCAGACCGACATTGTCGTTCACGAGCATGTAGTTGGGTATGAAGGTATATTTTTCGCTCTTGCTGATCTGGCGGATATTGAACATGCCACCGAAAATACCGGGCCCCTGATGCGAAAAGAGCGCAACATCTTTTTGGTAGGGCAATTCCAGATAAAGTTTACTGAAAACCGCATTTTCGGGTATTTCCAGATCGGTGCGCACCACGCCGTCGTAATAGACTTCGCTGAACGCCTTGACTTCAACTCCGGTTGCGGTTTTGCCGAGATAATCCAGACGAACCGTACCGGCATTGAGTTTGGCAACCTTGACCAGCTCCCATTTGATTGCCGGCTCACTGACCACTTGCGCCGGGGCGGCCAGCAAATCTGTATTGCTGCTGACGATCTGCTGCGGCACCAGCGAATTGGCCGCAAAACGGTACTCGCGGTTCCAGCATTTGACTGTAAGACCATTCAGTTCCACCGGAGTCCACGGAGCCGGAACTTTGTTGACATCGGGTCGGTCGGGGTTGGGTTGTTTCTTCCAGACCGGCGCCGGCGGCGTGGCAAAAGCGGTATCGGCAGTCAGCAAAACTTCATTATCATCCACCAGTTCAGTGTGCAGCACATAGCGGGTGCGTTCCGGGAAACCGGTTAAATCGCCGCTGAAAGACAATACTCCGTTTTTGAACGGCCTGGTGCCGAGTTCTTTAACTATTTTGCCATCCGTTGTGCGGACCGAAAGTCTGTAAAATGCTTCTTCCGAACAGATCACGGCCCGGGGTTTGATTTCGGCAAGGAGTTTGCGCCCTTCGTCGCGCAGTTTTACGGCAGTGGTGATCATCGGCGCATTGTCTACAGTTATGGGCCAGCGGTGGAAGAAATACTGTTGGGGCTTTTCGCCATTCTGCAGTTTGGGGTTCGGCTCTCTGCCGCCGCCGTAATAGGCCGGAATAATGTATTCTCTGGCCTGGATCATGGCAAATTCAACGTTGTATTTACCGTCGGGCAGCTGGGGGAATTCAAGGTCGCTTTGCTTGGAGTCAAAACGCGCCTGACCGGTGGTTTCAAAAACCTTTTTACCTTTGAGGTCAAATACTTTGAGCGTAAAATCGGCAAATTTTTCTTCCGGCAGCACAATGGCAGCGGCCCGGATGCCGCCGTTTTCGCTATCCAGCTTGGCAAGATTCACTGTCGGGCGCTCCACGCCGAACTTCAGCGCCACGGCATCCTGCAGTTTGCCGAAATAAAGCCCGGTGTGATTGCGGACCAGCACGGTTTGTTCCATATTTGCTCCGCAGAGCGTGCGCGCCATATTGAACCGGAGTTCAGCGGGCATCTTATCCAACTCCAAATCGCTGTAAGGGATCCGGAAAGTGGCCACCCAGCAATCTTTTTTGATTTTGGTAACAGTAGTAAGCTGACCGTTCCAGCTGCGGTTGATGCGGTAGGCATCGTAAAGCACGTTGGCCGGGTTGATGGTGATCTGATAATACTCATCGTCCTTTTTGCCCGGCAGTGCCAGCGCTATTTCCACACAATCGTCAAAGTAGACTTTGCCGTCGCGGTTTTTTTCGGCCATCCGCAGTTGATGACCTTCCGGAATGAATGCCACCACTTGCAGATAAAGCGCATCGGCAGTTGCCGCCAGCGACAATGTACAATCATTTTTGGCCATCACGCCTTTGGTAAATTCGGTCATGCCGTAAAGCCGGGCCGCCTGCTGCCAAAAGAGATGCGCCGGATCTGCCAGCTGATCCAAAGCTGCGGCGTGTTCCTGCAGCGGCACGTTGATTTTGGTCTGCGCCGCCCGGAGCGAGCCGGTCAGCAATATTACAGCCAGAAACGTCATTAATTTTTTCATTGCAATTTATTCCTTGTTGTATGGCGTTTGGTTGATGTTTTTTCAGTTGATCGCGATTTATTAGAAAGTATAATTTAAAATCAAACTTTTTCAACACTTTTTCGCCATTTTATGCGGCATAAAAATGCAAATGTGTGCAAAACTATGCAAAAAGAATAGTCGGGCACGGGTTGCCTCCCCCGAAAAGATGACGGCGTACAGCAAAAAAGCCTGCTCCGGCACACGCCGGAACAGGCTTGAAAAGTTACTGCAAACCCGATGGATCAGTCGATCATCCAATTCAGAGCATCTTCGTTGCAGAAATCAGCATTGAAGCCGTAGTTCTTTGCCGAGCCGTACCATTGGGTAGCCTGACCACTGGAAACGTGGCCGTCGATCCAGGAGCCGTTCATAACTTTGCTGTGGCGGAATGCGTCCTTGTAGATAAGGATTCCGGCATTACCGTCAGGCATACCGTACCAACCCAGCGCACGCGAAGTATTAAAATCGTTGTCGATGCAATAGAGTGCGCTGGCAGGATTATCTACAGCAGCCAGATTGCGGCCGGTATATTTGTCATTGTAATCCCAACTCTTACCGTCGTTGGTGGCGCCGAGATACTGCGGAGTGGCATAACTTACATGGAAGTTGTTACCTTCGGCATCCGCACCGGTTGCGGAGGGGCAAAGGAAAACTTTGCTCTTGGCTTCGTAGGTCAGATCTTTATCCGGGCTGATGTATTCATGGATCGACATGTGCCACATACGGTTCATATAGCTATCGCTGCCGGGGCGCTTGAAAAGCGGCAGCCAGTCTTTGTTGGCATCGCAATACATGGTCTGGGCCAACGCCAACTGCTTGAGGTTGGCTACACAACTGGCAGCGCGGGCGCGTTCACGCGCGGCACTCAAGGCCGGCAGCAGCATGGCCGCCAGAATGGCGATGATGGCAATTACCACCAAAAGTTCGATGAGGGTGAATTGTTTTTTCATTTCAGCATCTCCTTTTTTGATAAGGTTTCTGGTTTTATACTTGATTTTTATCTTTTTACACTTTTTCTTCCGGCGTACCGTCCCCGGCGGACATGCCGTTGACCCCTGATCGAGTCTTCGGTAGATACCGTTACATGGCCGGAATACTCTTTCTGTCAACTATTATACTGGATAATAAAAAATTTTTCAATAGTGTCAAGGGCATTTTTCAGACCTGAAAATGCAATTTTATGCAAAAAAGCGCAAAAAATCATTGCTTTTTCCGGAAATATGGCTATATTAGCCTTGGTAATTCCGGGAGAAACAAAAAAATGATGACCAAAAAACAAACTACCTTGCAGCACATTGCTGAAAAATCGGGTTTTTCCATTTCGACCGTATCGCGGGCGCTGGCCGGGTCGCAGCGCATCAGCAGTGCCACGCGCAAAAAAATCATTCAGTTGGCCGATGCGTGCAACTATCAGCACAAATGCCGCAATGTGGCGGTGATCACGTTCGGATTCGGGGTCTATTTTTCCAACATGCTGCAGGCTTTGCAGAGCGAACTGTACAATCAGGGTTTCCGCTCGTTCATCATCACTCCGGGCATGTTGGAACTGTTGGAGGAGATCCCGCTGCAGGGCGCGATCTCGCTGTTGAGCGAAAACGGTCTGGAAAAAGAGTGGCCCCAAAAATTTTCCTGCCCGCTGATCTGTATAAATACTCATTACAACTGGCTGGATAAACTCTATTCGGTAACTACCAATGACGCCGCCGCCGTTGAACAGGCGGTACGCAGTTTGTACAATGCCGGCCACCGCAAGATCGCCCGCGTAACGGTGGATTTCCGCGAAAACAACCAGAATGCCCAGCGCCGCGATCAGCGTTTGACCGAACTGGCAAAAAAAATGAATTTTGATCTGGTGCTGGACAGCAACTGGGGCGACAACCCCTTTGATACCGTGCTGATGCTCCAGCGGATCATCGACAAGGGCGTTACCGGGATCATTTGCACCAGCGAACGCATCACGCCGCTGCTGGCACAGGCTGTACAGATATTGCGGCTCCGGGTGCCGGAAGATATTTCGATTGCCTGCTGGACCACCGGCGAACACGATTTGAGCTTTGCCGATTGGGAGGTCTACCGGCAGGATTATTCCGGGATCGCCGCCAAAGCAGTGAATATCCTTAACGACATCTGCAACGGCAATCCCCCCGGCAAATCCGAGTTTTCGGTCGACTACATCTACCGGCCCGGCCACAGCATTGCCCCGCCGGCATCTGAATCGAAAGATCAATAAAACACTTTTTATATATGTAAGGAGAAAAACATGAAAAAGCTCGCCGTTTTTCCGCTGCTCGCCGGTATTTTTGCTGCTGCCAATATCAGTACCGCCGCTCCGGTTCAAAAAATCAATGTCCGGACTTTCAGTCAATCTCAACGGCTGAACAATCTGGTACAAACCATAACTTACATGACCAGGGCCCGCGGCGGCCAATTGACGGTGGAGTTTACGCTTTCTGCCGAACAGTGGGTGTTTCTGCAATTCAGTACGCCGGTAAAGAATTTTCAGATGCAGTGCAACGGCAAAGAGGTTGCTTCCGGCAAAGATTTTCTGCTCAAAAATCAGGAATTCATGCGGGAACTGCCGCCGGGCAAATACACTGTGAAAGCCGAAAGTGCCGACCGCGACCCGCAAGTAGAGTTATCGCTCAAGCACCTGAACAAGATCCCCGAAATCTACTACTACGCCCCCGCCAATGTCGGCGGTATGGAAGTGCTGGATGGCAGCGATCACTGGGAACAGATCGGCGAACAGCTTTTGAGTTCCACCAACTTGCTGGCACCGGCCGCGCTGACAATTGAACAGCAGCAGCTTTACCGGCAGGCGGGCCGCAAGATATTTTTCAACACAGCCTCGCACCCGGTCAGCCAGCACAAGGTGGAGGTTTTTGCTGCCAACGTGCAGTCCAAGTTGGATATGGAGATTTTTGACGGTTTTACGGTCGATGAATTCGACTTCAAAAATCCTGACGGCTCCATGGGCTACCGCGATTACGGGAAAGCGCTCAAACTGGTGAAAAATCCGCAGAACAAACGCATGTACACCTGGAGTTACGGCGTAAAATATACCGAAAAGCCCGAGCAGTTGGCTTTTGCCCGTTTGTGTGCCAATCCGCCCTCCGGCAAGGGCCGGCTGATGACCGAAGTTTATCTGGAAAGCAAAGAAACCGAAGCCGAAGCCAAGGCGTTTATCGAACGGCGCATCGCTGAAGATGCCGCCTCGATCCTGCGCGAAATCCCCGGTTTGGCGCCGCATTACGGTATTGTGCTGGGCAACTTTAACGCCATGCCGATCCTGACGCAGGAAGTCGTGCCGGAAGTCGATTACAAGTATTATCTGGACTGGCAGATGTACACCATTGCCAATCACACGGCGTGCAAAGATCTGGGGCTGGTCGGCTACTGGGGCGGTAATTACTGTCAGGAAGAATTGCAGCGTTGGAGTCTTTTGCTGCTGCGCCACTACTTTGTGGAGGGCAAAAAGACTATGCTTTCGCATGAATATGGATTCAGCTACCGCCCCGGTATATTGAACAACGGCGACTTTTTGCGCGACTTGAGTTCGTGGGAAGTTTTCCCCGCCGAAAAGGACTCCATCCGGCAGGATGCGGTCAAAGATCACGGCTATTTGATGCAGTGCCGCTGGGGCAGCACCAAAAGTGCCGACGGCATACCTTACAATGGCGATACGGTCGCGGTCATGACCAGAAGTGCCGATGGGGTCAACATCATTCAGCAGAATATGGAAAATCTGACCCCCGGCAAACCGTATGTACTGCATTATGTTGCCGGCAGTTATGACGATGCAGTCAACAAGGTCAACAATCCGCGCGACTACGGTATTTATGCCGAAATCGACCCATCCGAAGCCGAAATCAAGTATCAGGGGCTTTACATCGACCGGCGCGAAAAACACCGCTACCGCGATACTGCCGATTTCAGCCGCGCCAATTTGCACCGCATCATCTTTGTCCCCAAAAAGTCCGAAGTAATGCTCAAGCTGACCGACCGCAAAAGTCAGGAAAAACCCGGCACCCGGCTGATGGTCAACTTTGTGCAGGTAAAACCCTACTTTGCCAGAGAAATGATGAAATAAATCACCGATCAGAGCTGTTGCAAAACGTTTTGCAACAGCTCTGATTGCTTGCAGCCTTCATGCGGCATTTGCCCGCCCCGACTGCGTTTGCCAACGCCATGTACCCGGCGGCAAGTATTTCACACCGCCCGCACATTGCCGAACTTATAAGGCTCCAATCCGTCCGCAGAGTATACAATTGTATATTTTTTTATATTCGCCCCTTGACAAAAGCGTTTTTTTGATGTATCTTTATAGGGAGTGGGGATTTTTTGCCCCGAAAACAATGAGGCAGTGATGAAATCTAACGGGAAATATGTTGAAATCGCCGACCAGCTGACCGGCAAAATCACCGGCAAGGTCTATTATGACCGGCTGCCGACAGTGCGCGAACTGGCCGCAGAATACAATGTATCCTTGCGCACCATCCAAAAGGCGCTGGAACTCCTGACCCAACGCACTCTGATTGTGGCCGACAGCACCCGCTGTATGCGCATTGTACACCGTCCTCAATCGCGGGTGATCGGAGTATTCTGCAACTTCCGCAAAGGTAATTCCAGCGATGTGCTTGTGCAGTCACTGCGCCGCCGGATCGAAAGCGATGATTACGAAGCTGTTTTTATTGATGTACCCGACAAAGTGTGTCAGGACGAAAATTCTGCATTGTGGCGCTACGGCTGGGCCGACGGATACATCTCGCTTTACGGCACCAGCGATTTAGCCATTGACCGCTGTTTGAAAAATTTTGAGCTGCCGGTGGTAACTGCCAACCTCGGCCGCGGCCGGGAGCTGCCATGTGTGGACTTTGACCACGCCCTGCTGATGCGTAAACTGACGGAAGGTCTTTATAAAAGAGGTTTCCGCAAGATAGCGCTCTCGTTTACGATCTGTTCGGAACGTATTTCCGAAGCGGTAAAGCACGAATTCCGCGAATTTCTCAAGCAGAAACAGCTGACCGTGCCGGAACAGTGGATCTCCGGCGCCTGCGAAGCGGATGTTTGTATACCTAAAGAAGCGCGCATAGCCAAACAGTTTGAAAGCATCTTTGCGCAAAACGATACTCCTGAAGCTGTGATCTGTTTTCACCACGGCATGAAATTTGCGCAGGCCCTGCTCAACGGTATGCGGCCGGAACTGACCGGCCGGGTGATTCTGGCCGGAACCGGCAAAGGCGAACTGCCGGAACCGGATTTTCTGCCGGTGGAATTTTCCTACGACGCGCTGGCCGGAGAACTGTGGCAGACTTTGAAAAGCCAACTCGGCGGCAAAAAGCAAAGCGGACTCAAACTGCTGCCGCCGCCGGAGATCAATTGGCACGTTATAAGCAACAAAGATCAATAAACCGATAAATATCAACATCATAACCACCTGGGGCGAAAGAGGACGCACAGGCAAAAAGGATCCGGAAAAGTTCAGAAACAGTCAATAAACAGTCAATAAACAATCAATCAAACTTTAAGGTAACAAAAAAAAATGAAAAAGCATTTTACTCTGATCGAGCTTCTGGTTGTGATCGCCATTATTGCGATTCTTGCCGCCATGCTGCTGCCGGCCTTGAGTGCGGCGCGTGAACGCGCCCGCAGCGCCAACTGTATAAGCAACCTCAAACAAATCGGTCTGGCTTATATCAGCTATGCCGGTGATAACAAGGACTTCGGCCCCGCCGTGCGCGCTTTTCTCTGGAAAGATGAACAGGGCGTTTATCCCATGTGGAAAAACTTTATGTGGAACGGCGGTTATATGCCGTACCCCGGCGATGACAAAATCGGTCCGTTCGGCTGCCCCAGTGCTGCGACCAGTCTTTATACCGATTTTTACGCTGACGAACAGTGCTATGGCGCTACCATGAGTAAAGGCTACTGGGGTGGATTCATCAACTTCAAAGGCAGCGAAATCAAACTTATCGGTCAGCAAAACACCACTTCGCCTTACGACAAGATCCACACCATGTTGAAAAAAGACGGCAGTACCATGAGTCCCGCCGACTTCCCCATGGTCAGCGACAGCAAGCACGAAACTGAAAAATACGCCGAATCTTTTTACATCTGCCGCTGGCCCGCTTACAGCGAATCGGCAGGTACAGCCAAGATCGCGCTGCGCCACGGCAAAAATGCCAACAGCGTCTTTGCTGACGGCCACGCCGAAAGCGTCAACGAAGGCAAATATAACGAACTCGGCTGGGCCAGCACCACTCTGTATAAACCGTAATAGCTTCAGGGATAGTTTGTTATGCCGAAACACAATTTTACACTTTCTGATCTGATCGCTGCGGCGGTGTGCGGATTGCTGACTCTGGCAGTATTGCCGCAACTCATGGTACACGCTTCCGGCGTGTCCGACAACAGCAAGTGTTCGGTCAACCTCAAAGAACTCCACGTTGCCACGGCCATGTATGCTGACGACAACGATGCTTTTTCGCCCGGATCGCGCACCAACACCAAAGGGTGGACCGATCCGCGCCACGGTGCGGCCGCCACCTGGAAGAGTCTTTTGATCGAAAACGGTTACGCCGATTACCCCGGCGACAGCAACCGGGGTATCTTTGCCTGCCCTGACCGGCCGGACAAGATGTACGGCAACTTTTACACCGACATGCAGAGTTACGGCACCTGGCACCTCAAAGGATTCTGGGGCGATTTTGTAAAAATCAACGGTGCAGCGATCAAGATCCACGGCCAGCAGCTGGCTAACGGTCCTTATGACCGCGTGCAAACGCCGCTCAAGCTGAACAAACAGCCGTTCCAGCCCAATGAATTCAACCTGATTTCGGATACCAAGTGCATTACGGCCAAACTGGGTCAATGGTTCTACGCCACGCGTACCGCAGTTCCGGCGGATTTTGCCGGCGGCGAAGGCGCAGTGGCCCTGCCCCATGCCGGACGCGGCAATGTGGTGTTTGCCGACGGCCACGTTGCAGCGCTCAATGCAACTGAATTCAACGACCTGGGCTGGCTGAAAAGCCGCCGCTGGGAACCGGTTGCCAAATAACTGACCAATCAAAAAAATATATAATAAAACAGGATAAATTCCATGAAAATCACCTCAATGACCTTGGGGCTCGCTCTTTGTGCATCTTTTGCCTGTGCCGAAAGCCATGTCCCGCCCGCAATGACCCGCCCGTGGGAAGTGATCAAAGGCGAAGTCCAGCCCCGCTGCCCGGTGCTGATTTCGGCCGACCGGAATGGTATGCGTGCGTTCAAAGCCAAAGGCGATCAAGCCAAACTCTCGCTCTCGGATGAATACACTTGTTTCGGCCACCGCTCTTATCGGCTGGACATCAAAAAAGCGGGCGAATTTTTCCTCGAACTGCGCAAGCCGCTGGTTTTTGAAAAAGCCGGCGAAGTCGAAGGTTTTGAATTCTGGATCATCGGCGCACTCAATGGCGCGTTTGTCGATCAGCGCATAGTCTGTGTTGACGGCGAAGGCAAAGAGTTTATGCTCATTCCCAGCAACGCCAGCTATTGGGGCGGCACTTGCTGGTGGGCAAACACGATCGCCATGCTGCCTTATGATGTCAAATTCCCGGTAACAGTCAAAGCACTGCGTTTCAAGTTCCCGGAAAAAGGCGTGGGCAACTTTTTGCACTTCGATACCTTCGGGGCCTTCAAGCGCGATGATATAAGTTCGCTGCCCGATACCACCAACTGGCAAACCTTCCCCCACGACCCCAAAGGGTTGATCCCGCGCCATCAGGATGCCAACGCCAAGGTGGAAGCCGTCAAATCTGCCGACGGCAAAAGCTACACTTTCAGCTGTTCAGATAAAGAGGGCAAAGTCGTTTATACTTACACGCCGAAAAGCGGTACTTTGAGCGATATAACCTGTTCAGTGGATGGCAAAGATGCCTTTTATCCGGCGCAGAACGGCGGCTTGCGCGCCAAAGTGCTGGGTACAGAGTTTGCCCCCAACGATCCTGAAATCAAAGCCACTTTGCGCTCCACGGTCTTCTACAACGGCAGACTGCGCACTTTCTGGCGCTGGGAAAAACACGGCAGAAAACTGGACTTTGAACTCTCTTTTACCCTCGACCACCGCACACTGACTGCCGAAGTCCGCAGCGAATCGCTGTCAGTCCTTTCGGTGGATGCCGGCTATGCTGACAAGGTTGCCAATCCTCGCTTGTTCACCCTTGCCAACTTGAGCAACGACCGCGATAATCTGCACTTGCTGGCGACCGATGACTACCTTATGTCGGTATTTTTTGACTGGTATTACAGTGCGGCTTCGGCGCTGGTCGACGAAAAGCCCTACCGGATCGAATCCCACGGCTGCCCCCGCACGGAAGGTGCGCCGGAACTGGCCAAAGTTATGGATGCTGATTCCGCCCGTCTGACCGGCGGCGCGCTTTATATGCCCAAAACCAACGGCTACCGCAACGCACCTTACGAACGGATCCGCATTACCGTTGCGCCCTCCGTGGAAAGCGTCATGCCCCGGATCCCCAACCCCAAGAGCAAGTTCTATGAAGAGACCCGGCACCTTATCTACATGACCCGTTCTTACAGCATCGGCATCGAACGCAGTATGGACGATGAACTTAAATTCATGCGGCATTTGCACGCCTACGGCGCACGCGATATGTTTGTGCGGTATCATACCGAAAGCTCCCACATCCCCGCGGCAAACTTCCACCGTTTGAGCCGTACTTTTGACGCTTCTCCTGATATGGGCGGCAACGAAGGCTACCGCCGTTTTGTGCAGGAAATGCGCAAACTTTTCAAGCGCGTGGGTCCTTACGACAACCACATGGCGATCACCGGTCTTTCGCCGGAATTCCGCTATGATAATTTCACCATCTGCCCCTACAACACTATGACCTGGCAGCTGCGGATGAAGCCGGCGGCAATGCTGGATATCCACCGCAAGTTCTCTCCGGCCTACGCCCAATATTACGGCTGGAACGCTACTTACACCGACCAGTTGAGCGCCATCCCCCCGTGGCGGCTGACCGACTACGACTGCAAAGCCCCCGGCGCAGCGCGTTTTTCTGAAGCGCTGCGCAACGGTTGTTTCCTCGGTGACGAAATGGGTCAGCACTACAACGGCCCCTGCTGGAGCGAAGGTCAG
>SUWA01000094.1 GCA_015061695.1 Lentisphaerota bacterium | reverse complement strand
GCTGGCGCTGCTCTTCAATCTTGCGTTGTTCTTCGGCTTTACGTTGCTCTTCGGCTAAACGCTGACGCGCCGCTTCAATCTTGCGTTGTTCTTCGGCTTTACGTTGCTCTTCGGCTAAACGCTGACGTTCCGCTTCAATCTTGCGTTGTTCTTCGGCTTTGCGTTGCTCTTCGGCTAAACGCTGACGCTCCGCTTCAATCTTGCGTTGTTCTTCGGCTTTACGTTGCTCTTCGGCTAAACGCTGACGCTCCGCTTCAATCTTGCGTTGTTCTTCTTCAGCTTCTTCGGCTTGCCGCTGAACTTCGGCGGATCGTGCTGCTGCAGTTGCCGGAGAAGTCGATGCTGCCGGTTGGTTGCTGAATATCAGCCAGACGATAAGCCAGACGATCGCGGCAACTGCCAACAGCAACAATATACCTACCCATTTCCACGCACCGGATGATTTGGAGCTGGATTCAGGCAAAACAGCTGCAGTGGACGGTGCCGGCAGCTCATTTGCACTTACGGCAGTTGCTGCAACCGGCTTTTGCGCAGTCATAACTGCTGCGGGCTTGACCGGTGCGTTGACCGCTGTCATAGCCGCGGCAAACGATTTGCAGTCTGCAAAACGGTCGTTCGGGTCTTTATTTAAGGCTTTGGCTACGGCGTTGCGGATAGCTGCGGAAACATCTTCCAGCATATCCGGCGTTTCGTTTACAGCACAACGGTAGACGTCATCGCTGTCTATGGCAGAAGCAAAAGGCGGTTCGCCTTTGAATATTTCGTAAACCGTGGCTGCCAGAGCGTACTGGTCACTGGCGGCAGTTAATGACTTGCCGCGCCACTGTTCGGGTGATTTGTAATGCAAAGTGCCGCTGGTATCAAGTTTCTGTTGCGATACGCGGCTCATGGTGCTGTGGATCTGGGCCGCCAGACCGAAGTCCAGCAATTTGACATTGCCAGCTTTATCCACCATGATATTACCCGGTTTGATGTCCCGGTGCAGGATCTTCTGCTTATGTGCGTAATCCAGTGCATCTGCGATTTGCCGGATGATATTGACGACCAAAGTTTCGTTGAATTCGCCGCTTTGTTTTTTATGAAGCAAATAATAGCGCAGATCTTCGCCATCCACAAACTCCATGATCAGATAGTACAAGCCGCTGGTTTTATCTTGAACCAAAGCGTTATAACGGGCGATCCCGCTGTGAGTCAGATTGCAGACCAGACGGTAGTTATTGCGGACTTGTTCCATTTCCCACATGCTGCCGGAGAGTTCCGGCGCAATGGTTTTGACGGCCACCGGCAGATCGGAATTTATATCAGTACACTTGTAGACAATGCCCATACCGCCGCGCCCCAGCACGGATTCGACCCGGTATTGGTTGGCGATCAAAGTCCCGGTCGCAACTTGATGATTGTGCGGATAAAACGGACGCGGCTGCGGCGGATGCGGAAATATTGTCGGAGTACCGCCGCCCTTAAATCCGCCCGCCGCATCGTCAGCACTTTTATTATGCAAGGCATCGATCATAGTGCTGCCGGTATCCGGCTTGAATCCGGTAATTTTTTCTGTCGGCTCGTCAGACACGTCCCCATCCCCGATGTATCAAAAGTTCATTCTATAATAGTTTTAATATATATCGCAAAAGTATTTCTGGCAAATCTTCCGTTATATATCAACTGAAAAAAGTCTGATTTTATTACCGGAAAAGTATTTTCCGGACAAAAAACCGGACTGATGCAATCGCCGAAGTTCTTGCATCAGTCCGGAGTTTATTGCTTTAAGATAAGATGGATCACTTATCCATATCTGCCAGCGCGGCCTTGCGGCTCAAACGGATCTTGCCGGAGTTGTCGATGTCGATAACTTTGACGGTAACAAAATCGTTTTCGCTCAAGATGTCAGTAACAGCCGCCACGCGGTAGTTTGCCATTTCGGAAATGTGCAGCAGACCTTCCTGACCGGGCAGAATTTCCACAAATGCGCCGAAGTCGCGGATGCTGACCACTTTGCCGCGGTAGATCTTGCCGATTTCCGCCTCGGCGGTGCAAGCCAGCACGCGCTGTTTGGCAGCTTCCAGCAATTCCTTGTTGGCGGCCATGATCTTGACATTGCCGTCGTCGTCCACGTCGATGGTGGAGCAGGTTTCTTCGGTAATGGCTTTGATGTTCTTGCCGCCGGGGCCGATCAAAGCACCGATCTTGGCGGGGTTGATCTGCAGCGCTTCGACCCGCGGAGCGCGTTCGCTGATTTCAGCACGCGGTGCCGGGATACACGCTTCGATCACATCCAGGATCTTCAGACGCGCCACGCGGTCGCGTTCCATACCTTCGCACAACAGGTCAATGGCAATACCCGGCAGCTTCAAATCCAGCTGGAAGCCGGTGATACCTTCGCGGGTACCGCAGACCTTGAAGTCCATATCGCCAAAGTGGTCTTCCGAACCGATGATGTCGGTCAGCAGCAGCGCACGGCCGTTATCGTCAGTAACCAGACCGCAGCTGATACCCGCCACCGGCGCGGTGATCGGCACACCGGCATCCATCAATGCCAGCGTAGCACCGCAGACCGATGCCATGGAGGTAGAGCCGTTACTGGACATGATTTCCGACACGCAGCGCACCACATAGGGGAAATCTTTCGGAATAACCTTGGAAACCGAACGTTCGGCCAGATTACCGTGGCCGATTTCGCGGCGGCCGGGGCCGGCAATACGGCCGACTTCGCCCACGCTGTAGTTCGGGAAGTTGTAGTGCAGATAGAAGCGATCCACCTGACCCGGCCCGGGGCCGGTCAAATCGTCGGCTTCCTGCGCATCTTTTTCGTTACCCAGCGTAGCAACCACCAGCGCCTGGGTTTCGCCGCGGCTGAACAGCGCGCTGCCGTGAACCACCGGCAGAACCGCAACTTCGGCCGACAACGGACGGATATCTTCGATACCGCGGCCATCGGCGCGGTAGTGTTTGTCGAGGATCAGACGGCGGGTGGTGTCGCGCACCAGATCGTCGTAGGCTATGCGCATATTGTAGGCAAATTCTTCGTCGCTCCAATCGGCAAAACTGCCGCGCATGGCTTCGGCAGCGTCGTTCTGCAAAGCGTCCAGCGCTTCCAGACGGTCGGCTTTGCCGGGAACGGTGCAAACATCGTCGATACGGCTGGCGCAGAAATCTGCGAGCATTCTGGTGAATTCATCCGGCACGAGGAAGAGTTTGGGTTCTTTTTTGGCTTTGCCCGCGAGCTTGGCCAATTCGATCTGCGCTTCGCACTGAACTTTGACCGCTTCGTTGGCAAAGTACATGGCTTCGCGCATTTCTTCTTCGGTAACAAATTCGGCTTCGCCTTCGATCATGATGACCTTATCGGGCAAACCGGCATAGATCAGTTCCAGCGTGGAGCGCTTCATTTCTTCGCGGGTCGGGTTGGCGATAAGTTTGCCGTCGACCTTGCCGACGCGCACCGCACCGACCGGGCCCTGGAAAGGCATATCCGAAAGCATCAGCGCAGTCGAAGCACCGACGATCGTCAGTACGTCAGGATCGTTCACCCCGTCAGCGGCCAGCACCAGCGCCTGCACCTGAACTTCATCAAAGTAGCCTTTGGGGAACAACGGACGCAGCGGACGGTCAGTCAAACGGCAGGTAAGGATCTCTTTCTTACTGGGGCGGCCTTCGCGCTTGATGTAACCGCCGGGGAAACGGCCCGCTGCGGAGTATTTTTCGCGGTAATCGACTTGCAGAGCCAGGAAGTCGGTACCGGGCTTGGCGGCACCGCTGCAAGCAGCAACCATCAGCACCGTGTCGCCCAGACGAACGGTACAGGCACCGTTGGCCAGATTGGCAATTTTGCCGGTGGCGATTTCGACGGAACGGCCGTCGGGAAGGAGGAAATTAACTTTTTGTTCAGCCATGTTTCAAGGCCTTTCTGTAAAAAAAATTATTTGGAAAAATCTTCTGAACCCGGCGGCAGTTTTTCACGGAAACGCCGGAACCGTATCTGTTCCGAGGCGGTCTGCAAGCATATATCTGTACTGCTGACGGCCATCCAGCCCGGACAAGTCAACCTTTTTATTGCGGAATCGCGGTATCAACCCCCGGTATGGATCAACTACCGGATGCTGATAACGAACCGAATCCCACGGGTTGCCCGCTATCGGAACTGTTTTGCGGTCAGCGGAACGATTTTTGCACAAATCGCCACACTGCTATATATATAATATAACACGCATGCGCAAAAAAAACAAATACCCGTCGGTCATTTTCAGCAATATGTTGCAAAAATTCTATTCCGGGCGGGGACAATGTACAGCAACATGCAAAAAAATCATTTTTGCAACTTGTATTTTAAAATTAAACAGCTATTTTAAATAACCATTTAAAAAATTGATTTATGAGGTCAATATGCCAGAAAAAAATACTGATAAAGCTACTACCAAAGAGAAGATCCTGACCGCCGCTGCTGAACTGTTCTCCCAATACGGCTACGCCAACACCACGCTGGCCAACATCACCAGCCGTTCGGGGGTCAACATTGCGTTGGTCAATTACTATTACGGCGACAAAGCCGCGCTTTACCGTCAAACCTGGGAATATCTGCACCAACAGGCGCTCAACAAATATCCGCTGCTGGGCAATCTGGATGAATCAGCGCCGGCAGTAAAGCGTCTTTACGAGATCATCCGTTCCGACATCGCCCGCCGCAGCGATCCGGAAATCCGGGAAAATGATTTTATGATGAACGAGTTATCCACGCCGACGCAGTTGATGGACGATCTGCATGCCCGAGCTTATGCTCCGTTGCGTTCGGCCCTGCAGAAAGCAGTGGCAGATATTGCCGGCGACCGGCTGGAAGCCGAAGATCAGCGCATGGCAGTGCTGGCAATATTTTCCATGTGTACGATCCCGGTCAAACATTTTCAGCAGCTGGAAACCGAAGTGCAAAACAAGTATGATCCGGCAACCCGGGCCAGATATGTTTACAACTTTTCCATGGCCTGTATTCTGGATCTTTTATCACGGAGCAACCAATGAAAAAATACAAAGTTGAAATCGCTTTTGACGAATGCAAAGGCTGTCAGCGCTGTGTTGTCGCCTGCCCCAGAAATGTTCTGACTATGTCCAAAGAGTTGAACATTATGGGGTTCCCGACCGCCAAAGTACAAAATGACAACTGTATTGGCTGCAGTATGTGTTTTTACACCTGTCCGGAACCCGGAGCCATAACCATTTACCGGAGTATTGAAAATGATGCTTAACAAAAAACGGCTGCTCAGCGGCAACGAAGCCGTGGTCTACGGCGCATTGCTGGCCGGAGCGGATGCTTTTTACGGCTACCCGATCACCCCTGCCAGCGAAATAGCTCATACCGCGGCGGCAAAATTCCCCGAATTGGGCCGGGTATTCATTCAGGCCGAAAGCGAGATCGGCGCCATTAATATGGTCATGGGCGGAGCCGCCGCCGGGCGCCGGGTCATGACCGCCTCGTCCGGACTGGGAATCAGCCTGAAGCAGGAAGCAATTTCCTATCTTGCCGGAGCAGAGTTGCCTTGCGTGATCGTCGACATCACCCGCGGCGGCCCGGGGCTGGGCAATATTGCGCCGGAACAGGCTGACTACAATCAAGTGGTCAAAGGCGGCGGCCACGGCAGTTACCGCTGTATAGTGCTTGCGCCCGGATCAGCCCAGGAGATGTGCGATATGGCCGGATTGGCTTTTGAACTGGCCGAACGCTATGGTATTGTAGTATATATTCTTGCCGATGCCGTGATCGGGCAAATGATCGAATCAGTTCAACTGCCGGAACCGCTGCCGCCGCGGCAATTACCGGATAATGCGCTGGCGATCGGCAAAAACCGCAATAACTTTTTCACCTCGATCTATCTGGAACCGGATGAACTGGAAGCGCATAATATAAAGCTGCAGAAAAAATACGCTTTGATCCAAAATCAGGAAGAACGTTCAGAAGGTTATCTTACTGAAGACGCCGAAATCGTGTATGTTGCTTACGGTATTTGTGCCCGTCTGGCCGGAAATGCGGCCGACATCTTGCGCAGTCAGGGCATAAAAGCAGGGGTTTTACGACCTCAAACGCTCTTTCCATTTCCAGTCCAAGCCTTGCAGCAAGCCGCCGGAAACGCCCAAATGTTTATCAGTGTGGAATTGAGCTGCGGTCAGATGACAGATGATATAAAACTGGCCATCGACTGCCGGAAAAGAGTTGAATTGATCAACCGCATGGGCGGCAATATGCTCTCGGTAAAAGAAATCGTCGAAAGGACTCAAGGCCTGTTATGCAATACGAAGTGATCCACAGCCGCAGCAAAGGCTTTTTTGCTGAATTCACCCGCCGTAACAGCAACACCCCCAAAAACATGCACTATTGCCCCGGATGCGGCCACGGCATATTGCACAAACTCATTGCCGAAGCGATCGAAGATCTGCAGATCAAGGACCGCACCATACTTATTTCGCCGGTGGGTTGTTCAGTTTTTGCCTACTATTATTTTGACTGTTTCGGGATCAGTGTACCGCACGGCCGTGCGCCGGCAGTGGGTACCGGGTTGTCCCGGGCCGATGAAAATAATATTGTGATCTCGTATCAGGGCGATGGCGATCTGGGAGCGATCGGGTTGAACGAGTTTCTGCAAACCGCCAACCGGGGCGAAAATATGGCGGTATTTTTTGTCAACAATGCCATTTACGGCATGACCGGCGGGCAGATGGCGCCGACCACATTACCGGGGCAGAAAACCGTAACCACCCCGCTGGGCCGTTCGGTGCAAAGCGAAGGTTATCCGTTGAAAGTGGCCGAAATGGTCGCAGCGCTGGACTCGCCGGTCTATGTGGAACGGGTGGCGTTGAGTTCCGGCAGCAACATTCTGAAAGCCCGCGCGGCGCTGCGCAAGGCGCTGCAGAACACGATCGACAAAAAAGGTTTCTCGTTTGTGGAGTTTCTGACCGGCTGTCCGGTGAATCTCAAAAAAAGCGCTTCCGAAATAAACTCGTTTATCGACGAACAGATGAGCAAATATTTTGTTCCCGGAGTTTACAAAGATATTGCCGACACCCGCGATCCGCTCCGGCGCGCCGTACCCGTTTACGCGCCCGAAACCGTCAAACAGTGCTTGTATGAATCATACTCGCAATCCGGTGCCGTCCGCGATTTTGTCAACCCCTCGCCGTTTTTTAACAAAGAACGCCGGATCAAGATCGCCGGTTCCGGCGGTCAGGGCGTTCTTTCTTTGGGCTACATGCTGGCAACGATGGGCAATCTGCGCAATTTTGAAGTATCTTATCTGCCGATGTACGGTCCGGAAATGCGTGGCGGTACCGCCAACTGTTCGGTGGTGCTTTCCCGCCGCAAAATATCCTCGCCGGTGGTGGACTCCGACTGTAATCTGCTGATCGCCTTAAACCAGTTGTCGTTCGATAAATTTCTGCCGGAACTCAAGCCCAATGGGGTGATCATCTACGATTCAGACTGCGTAAAACCGCACGACCTGCTGCCCGGGCAGATAGCTTACAAAGTGAATGCCTCGGCCCTGGCCAGAGATCTGGGCAATTTGAAGTACGCCAATGCCGTGATCCTCGGAGCGCTCTCCCAACTGCTGGACGACCACTTTCTGCAGGAGCCGGATAAAACCGACTTTGAAACCGTGGTCGAAGCGGCGATCCGCATTTGTTTTGCCGGTAAAGAACAGCTTATCAAACCCAATATCAACGCGTTTTATCTGGGCAAACACACTTGCAGAGTGTCAAGATTCAAGGCGTGAAAGTTTTTTTGATAAATTGGTAAAAAATTTCTGAAAATTGATATTTTATTTTTACAGAATCGAGTTATCTTAATTCATAAAGATGATAAAATATCAACCATCAGGAGTGTAAAATCATGGATAAAAACTGTTCCGCTGCCGTGATCACCTTTGACGGCAAAGTCGAATGCCGCACCATCCCCATGCCCGAACTGAAAGATAACGAAGTGCTGGTCAAAGTCCACGCCTCGCTTATCAGTCCCGGCACCGAAATGAATGTGGCCAGACTACGGCGCGAAACTCCGGCCGCTGAAGGCGAAGATTTCTTTTTCGGCTACTCCAGCGCCGGTGAAATCATTGATGTTAAAGGCAATGTCAAAGATCTTAAAGTCGGGATGCGTGTAGCGTGTATGGGCGGCGGCGCCAAGCACGCTGCTTACAATTGCGTACCGGTCAATCTGGTCGTGCCGATTCCGGATAATGTAACGTACGAAGAAGCGGCTTTTGCCTCGCTGGCAGCCACCAGTATGCAGGGATTCCGCCGCGCCGAAGCGGTGCTGGGCGAATACGGTATTGTATTGGGTCTGGGCATTGTCGGCAATCTGGCCGCCCAGATAGCGCAGATCGCCGGCGCGCGGGTACTGTGCTGGGAATCCTTGCGCAACCGCCGCGCCATAGCAAAAAAATGCGGACTGACAGTTATCGACTTCCGCAAAGTCGATGCAGTGGAAGAATCCAAAAAATTTGCCGCGCCTTACGGGATGGACTTTGCGATCATGGCGTTCGGCGGCAATGCCGATGCGGCGTGGGACAGTGTGCTTAAGAGCATGAAAGTATCCGCTGACGGCCACCAGATGGGCCGGGTAAGCGTGGTCGGCGGCTGTAAATTCACCTTTGGCGGCGCGGCCTGGTCGGGCAATATAGATGTTCGCGCGGCCTCCCGCACCGGAGCCGGCTACCATGATCCGGATTGGGAATACGGCAAAGATTATCCGGCTGTTTTTGTGCAGTTCACCAGCCAGCGCAATGCCCGCGAACTGATTCAGCTGATTTCCGAAAAACGGCTCAAAGTTCTGCCGCTGATAACGCACCGTATGAGCGTAAACGATGTAACTGCGGCATCGGAACTGCTGATCAACCACCCCGATAAAGCCATGGGGATCATACTGCAATATTAATTGCCGGACACAAAAAAGGTGTTGCAAAACTCTGCGTGGTTTTGCAACACTTTTTTGTAGTAATTAAGCTCAAATATGTAGCATATCCGGTTATTCTGCGTTATATTTTTGCATTTGCTCATAAATTTGCTTTGAGGGGCAGCTGTTGGCATCATTATAAATGCGCTTCAAGACTTGCACGGGTTATTCAGCATTGTAGAGTTTGCGCATCCCAAGAGGGCATTGGCATTGCCCTCCTGGACCTCCCTTGCTCGTTTGGCCGCTATATCCAGCGCGAGGTTACTTGGCGACTTTACAATAGAGC
>SUWA01000093.1 GCA_015061695.1 Lentisphaerota bacterium | reverse complement strand
AGTTATCGATCACAACAGTCTCTTCGGACTGTCCCAATTTCGGAATCGGAATTTTAGTTGCCATATTGAGTATCTCCTGATAACTTGCTCAAATTACAGCGTGGCCTTGACGGCTGCGGCAATATCGTCGGCGGTGGGCAGGAAGACCTTTTCCAGCGTTACAGCCTGCGGCGCAATACCATTCTTGGCACCGACCTTGAGTACCGGAGCATCCAGATCATCGAAGCAGTTGGCAACCACCTGCGAAACGACTTCGCCGGTGAAACTGCCGATATCAACGCACTGGCTGACCACCACGCAGCGGCCGGTCTTGCGCACGGAGGCAAAGACGGTTTCCCAGTCGAACGGTACGAGGGTACGCACGTCGATGACTTCCACATTCACGCCTTCGGCAGCCAGCTTGTCGGCGGCCTTTTCGGCATCGGTTACAGCCGGACCCCAGCAGACGATGGTCGCATCGTTACCGGCGCGGACAATGTTCGCTTCGCCGAACGGCACGAGGTATTCTTCCTGCGGAACCACACCTTTGACGTTGTAGAGCAGCTGACCTTCCACAAAGACCACCGGATTGTTGGTGCGGATAGCGGTTTTGATCATACCCTTGGCATCATAAGGATTGGAGGGGTAGGCCACATAGGTGCCCGGGATGTGGGCAAACATGCTTTCCAGACTCTGCGAGTGCTGGCCGCCGTAACCCTTGCCGCCGCCGACGCTGCAACGTACGACCAGCGGTACTTCGGTGGAAGCACCGGTCATGTAGTGCCATTTGCCGGCCTGGTTGGCAATCTGGTCAGAAGCCATCAGCGCAAAGTCCATGTACATAAGTTCAGCTACCGGGCGGTAGCCGGTCATAGCCATACCAACGGCAGCACCGCAGATACAGGCTTCGGAGATCGGGGTGTTGAAAACGCGGTCGCGGCCGAAGCTTTCCAGCAAACCCTTGGAGAGTTTGAACGCCCCGCCGTAATCGGCAACGTCTTCGCCGAACAGCACCACGCGCTTGTCGCGCATCATTTCTTCCATCAAACCTTCTTTGATGGCGTCGCGGTAGTTCACGCGGCCGTCGGCATCGCGCTTGACCACCGGGAGCGGTTCATCAATGGTAACATTGCTGTATTCAGCCGGCACTTCGTCGCAGACGGTGTCGGTATACATGTGTTTGATAACATCGGCCGGATCCGGATCGGCGGCATCAGCAGCACGGCGGGCAGCGCGGGCGTTGCGTTCGGCAACTTTCTTTTCGATGGCCGCGAGTTCTTTTTCGCTGGCGATCTTGCCGGCAAGGATTTCGGCGCGGAAGCAGGGAACCGGGTCGACTTCCTTCCAGCGGGCTTCTTCTTCGCGGGTACGGTATTCGTTACGCGGGTCGGAGAGGCTGTGGCCGTAGTAGCGGTAGCTGTCGAGTTCCAGCAGCACCGGGCCTTCGCCTTTGGCGATGATCGCCTTGGCACGGGTGATGGCGTCGCGGACGGCCATCGGGTCCATACCGTTGATGACTTCGGCGTGCATATTGTCGTTGTCAAAACCGGCGGCACGGCGGGCCAGATGATCCAGACCGTTGACTTCGCCGTCGGCACGGCCGGTCATACCAAAGTGGTTGTTGACGATGATGAAGATCAGCGGCAGACCGAACTTGGTCTTGGCCAGCGGACCGTTGAACTGATCCTGGGCGGCCCAGTTCAGAGCTTCCAGCACCACACCGTTGGCGTAGGCACCGTCACCGGCAAAGGTGGCGACCACGCGGCCCTGATAAGCCGGATCGATACGGCAGGTCATAGCCGCACCGGTAGCGATCGGAACACCGCCGCCGACGATGGCGTTGGCACCGAGGTGGCCGACGCGGAAGTCAGCAATGTGCATCCCGCCGCCACGGCCTTTGCCGTAACCGTCTTCTTTACCGAAAAGTTCGGCGATGGTGCGGAAAACGTGATCTTCCATGACTGCATCGCGCAGTTCTTCGCCCTTGAGAGAAGCGTATTCGGGGCAGCGTTCACGCATATCTTCTTCGCTCATGTGCTTGATAGCGTGGAAACCCTTGGCGATACTGTCGCCGTGGCCGCGGTGGGTGGAGGTAATAAAGTCAGTGATGTTCAGAACACTGCAAACACCGGCCGCGGTAGCTTCCTGACCGATGGAGAGGTGGGTCGGGCCGCGGTAGTTGTAGTCGCTGATGATTTCGTAAGCACCGGTACGGCACTTGAGGATCATTTCTTCAAATTCACGGATGGTCAGCATGGACTCGTAGATTTCGAGAACTTCTGCCTTGGTGATTTTCTTGGCCTTGTACTCCGCAGCAACGCTGGAATCATACTGATAAGCCGGAATGCTGTTCAGTTTGATCGTTGCCTTTTTGAAACACGGAGCGGAATCACTGTAGTAATTGTTGCTCATTTTTCTTTTTCCTTTGTTTCTTTTAAGGGGGTTTATTGTTTACAAATACTTGGTTTTCTTTTTACTTATCTTTATCGGCATAATCGCCGGTTCGGATCACATCTATATGTTTTTTTGCCAGTTTTCCGATCAGATCTTCCGGCACATTGTTATCGGTTATCACCAGATCTATATCGTCGGTACAGCCGCTGCCGGCCAAACTGGGCGTACCGAGTTTGCTGCTGTCGGCCAGCAGAATAACTTGAGCAGCGCGTTTCATGACCAGCTCTTTGGTATATGCTTCGTTAGGGTCGGAAGTCGAAATACCGGATTCCACCGTAAAACCCATCGTACCCAGAAATGCCGTGTGGATGGCCAGCGATTCCAGCACCCGGCTGGTCAGCGGCCCCACCAGAGTTCGGCTGCGGGCGCGGAATTCTCCGCCCAGCAGAATCAGCCGGTGGCTGGTTTCCATAAGCTCGCTCGCGGCCATCAGGGAATTGGTTACTACGGTAAGATTTTTGCGCAGCTTGAGTTTGCGCGCCAGCGCCAGCACGGTACTGCCGCCATCAAGGAAGATCGCATCGTTGTCCTGAATATAATCCAGCGCGCGTTCAGCAATAAGCTCTTTTTCGGCAGCATGCAGCGAGGTCTTTTCGTTGAACAGGAGTTCGCCGGCACCGCTGCGCCGGACGGGTTCTGCACCGCCGTGTACTCTGCGTACCAGCCGGCGTTCTTCCAATGACTGCAGGTCGCGCCGCACGGTGGCTTCGGATACACCGAGGCGGCTGCTGAGTTCAGCAATGGTGCGGACACCTCCGGCCAGCGAGTCAACGATCAGTTTTTCCCGCTCCGGGCTTAACAGTTTGCGTCCGGCAAATTCAGACCCCATAAAAACTCTTCTTTCAATAAATAATAAGTTGCAACTGTCCTTAATTTAGCACTTTTGCAAAAAAATGCAATCTTTTGCAAAGAATTTTTCATTTTTTTATTATCATTTTACCTTAATTTATATAACGTGCGCGCGATTTTGTTGACAATAAGCGGTTTTGATGGCAGTTGCAATCTGCAAGTTAACAGAAAGGATTTTTTATGGCAGAGTTTGAAAATTTTGTGGAACTGGGGGATTTTCTCATTGAATTCCAAGGCCAATATCTGGGCAATGGCAAGTGTGCGTGGAGCATGACTCCCTCCGGGTTGGATCTCCGGCGCGATGAGTGGATGCTGCCATCGGCCCGGCAGCTTAAAGCGATCAAGTGGAAGATCGCAATTGAACTGACCGGGGCCGACCGATTCTGGGCCTTGATCGCGCCGCAGGGGGAATTGGGAATGAGTCAATTCTACGATCACATTTTCAGCTATGGAGCGGATTTGAAACTCTTTCCGCTGGATCCTCACCGGGCCGGATTCAAGTTCGAGCGGGTTTATCTGGAAGATTTGACCCAGAAATCCGGTTCTTATACGGTCAGCGGGACGCTCAAACTGCTCTTTTCAGCCGTTGCCGCGCCGGAAAATAACAATTATCTGACCCGGATCGCCCCCGGTGAACTCCCGCAGCAGGCGGACTTGAAACAAGAGCGCATCGACCTTGACACGCTGTCGCGCGCGCTTGTGGATAAGTTGGCGTTCCTGCTTAAAGTTGTGCCGGGGCAGGGGATCAATCTCAACGGTTTTGCCGGTGATAAAGAAGGAGCCTTTGCCTTGAATTTTGATGGATGTGCAAATTGGCAGTATGGTGCCGCACGTCAGTTTGATTACACTTTAAGTGCCCGTTTTCCTTGCGGGCAAAAAGTCCGGATCGACCGGCTGTTCTGCCAGATCGCCGGTTGGATGCAGACAACTCCGTTTGAGCTGGAAAATTCTGATCCGCTGGTATGTCAGATCAAATCTTTGAAGTCAGATACGTTCAAGATGGTCAATAATCAGCGCTGTTTTGAAAGTCATTTGAGCTTTACGCTTTTGAGTTACTGATACGCAGTTTTATAACATATTTTCGCGCCGGTAACGCTGAATGATCTCTACAAAGTCGGCCATGAACTGCTCTGCTTTGCGCAGTCCAATACCTTTGATCCGGGTGGTTTCCTCTATGGATATGGGCATGTAAAGCACCAGTTCTTCCAGTACGGCATCGTTGAAGATCATGTATGGTTTCAGATTCATTTCTGCGGCCAGTTCAAGGCGTTTCCGGCGCAATTCTTCGCGCAGATCAGTGCGTTCCAGAATATGCCGGCTGGATTTTTCCGGGCGGAATACATCTTCTGCAAGGCTTAAGGTACTCCGGCTGGCGGTGCGTTTTTTGCGTTTTTCCTTTTGAGGCTGCGCGTCGGGATTTTTCAAACTCAACGTTATATTCACCGGGGAGTCGATAAAATCTTCGCCGTCATCGGTCAGCATCAAACAGGGGTATTCGCTGTCGGTCGTCCGCAGGAAACCGGCTTTTTCCAGCGCCCGCAGATAGTCAAGCACCTGATCCTGTGTCCAGTGGCGCAAAATGCCGAAGTGCGAACTGCTCTGTACGTTCAGATTCTGTAATTCCGAACGGCGCGCACCGCAGAGGATCAAACTCATTTTGCCGCGTCCGAAACGGCCGTTGAAACGGCGTACGCACTCAAGGATCGATACAACTGCATCCAATTCGTCATCATCCAGTTCATGCTCTTTGCCTTTAAGCTGGGCCGAGCGGTCGCAATTATCGCAACAGCTGCACTGCCAACGGTCGCTTTTTTCGCCGAAATAACCGATCAATGCGGCCTGACGGCAATTGCGTTCCCGGGCGTATGCTATCACATCTTCGAGCTTGCCGAGTTCAAAGGAACGTTTGCGCTCCAGTTGGCTGAAATCAATATTCAGTTCGGGTTGTTCCGGATCGCTTACGCATATCAGCCCGCCGGAGGGGGGCGGCTGCCAGAGGAGTACATCGCCGTTAAGGTAATTCATCACCCGGCGCAACTGTTCGTAATTCAACATGGTGAGCTGCGATAATTGCTGAAAGGTTGCCGTAAAAGAGTTTAAGCCATATTCGCTTAATACCCGGTGTATAAAGCGCGAACGCTGATTTTTTTCGGAACTGTGCATTTGTTCCAGCAAGATCGCGTTGCCCCGCAGCTGCAAGGTACCGGCATTGTCGCTGCGCCCGAAGCGGGTAAGTTTGCCGTAGTGTTCAAGAATACGCAAAGCACTGTAGACTTGAGCGTCGTTTTTGGCTTCCAGCAATACAGCCAGATCTTTGGCGGAAACTTCCAGCTCATTGCCCGGCGTTTGCTGCTGAAGTTTGCACAAGTGTCGGTAGAGCCGCTTCAGTAAATCGACCGGCGGATTGCTCATTTCGACCAGAAATTCCTGCACATAGCGGTCGCCGTAACTGAAAAGCAATATACACTCCGAGGGTTCACCATCGCGTCCGGCCCGGCCGGCTTCCTGATAATACGCTTCCAGACTGCTGGTGATGTTGTAATGGATCACCCGCCTTACGTCGCTGCGGTCTATACCCATGCCGAACGCGTTGGTGGCGGCCAGCACCGGGTTTTTGCCGCTCATGAATTCATCCTGCACACGGGTGCGCTCTTCATCGCTCATTCCGGCGTGGTAGCCGGCAATATTCAATGCTCCGGTCAGTTCATCGACCTGTTTCCGGGTGGCGGCGTAAATGATCGTGGCGCCGTTGACCGGCTGCGCAAGCAATTCTTTTACTGCGTCAAGTTTGGCCTCGTGGCCGCGGCACTCCAGAACCTTAAACGCCAGATTCGGCCGCTTGAATCCTGCTACATGGAATTGCATTGCCGGTCGTTTGAGCTGTTCTTTTATATCTTCGCGCACCCGGGGCGTGGCCGTGGCGGTAAAAGCGCACACCTGCGGAATATTCAACTGTTGAGCCACTGCCCCAAGCTGGGTGTAGGCCGGGCGGAAGTCGTGCCCCCACTGACTGATACAGTGAGCTTCGTCCACGACCATTATATCCGGGGGGTATTTCTGCAGAAACGCCATAAAGTTTTCGGCCCCAAACCGTTCCGGCGCCACATAGAGCAGTTTGATCTTGCCGGCAGCAACTCTTTGCAGAGTTTCGCGCTGGTCAATGTAATCCATGGCGCTGTTGATCGCTCCGGAAGGAATGTTTTTAGCTTGCAGCGAGTCGATCTGGTCTTTCATCAATGCGATCAGTGGCGACACCACGATCCCGTAGCCGGCTTTGAGCAGTATCGGCAGTTGGTAACAAAGCGATTTTCCCGCCCCGGTCGGCATGATAACGCAATAATCCTCGCCGCGAACAAGGGCATGTACCACCTCTTGCTGGTAATCAAGAAAATCGTCAAATCCGAAATATTCTTTCAATTTCTGACGCAGTTTTTCGTCTGTAACATCCATAAAAATACTTTTGGGTATATCGTAATAAGCTGAAGCTTTCTGCTTTGTCTGTACTACAATATACAGCCGGAAAAACGCTTGTGCCAACTAATTTTCCGAAAAGTTGACAAAACATTGAATATGGCGCTTGAAAAATGGTGATTCAGGCGGTATATTAGATAGTGGCCTGCCGGAATTCCCTTGAATTCGGGCGGATTTTTTGTGTGTATGTTTTTACACGGTTAAGATATTTACAGATTGAATCGCTAAAATATAAAAGAAAGTCAGGCAAAAAATGGCTCAACGCAAGGACATTCACAAGATTCTGATCATCGGCTCCGGTCCGATCATCATCGGGCAGGCATGCGAGTTTGACTACTCCGGTACCCAGGCGTGCAAAACGCTCCGGAATCTGGGGTACGAAATCGTACTGGCAAACAGCAACCCCGCCACTATCATGACCGACCCGGGGATGGCCGATCATACTTATATCGAACCATTGACTGTTCCCAGTCTGGAAAAAATCATTATCCGCGAAAAACCCGATGCATTGCTGCCCAACCTGGGCGGGCAGACCGCTTTGAATCTGGCGATCGACCTTGCCGATGCCGGTATTCTGGAAAAATACAATGTTGAAGTCATTGGCGTTGACCTCGAAGCGATCAAACGCGGCGAAGACCGTATTGAATTCAAGAATGCCATGAAAGCTATCGGCGTACCCGTAGCTGCTTCCGAACCGGCTACCAGCGTGGAAGAAGGCGAAGCTATTGCCAACAAGCTCGGTTACCCGGTGGTGCTGCGTCCGGCCTACACCATGGGCGGTACCGGCGGCGGGATCGTTTACAACGTTGAAGAACTCCGCGATGTTATGGCCCGCGGTCTGGCCGCCAGTTTGATCGGTCAGGTGCTGGTCGAACAGTGCGTATCCGGCTGGGAAGAGCTGGAATTGGAAGTTATGCGCGATGCCAACGGTAAAAAAATCACCGTTTGCTATATCGAAAATGTCGACCCCATGGGCGTGCATACCGGCGACAGCTTCTGCGTTGCCCCCATGCTGACGGTTCCGCAGAGCTTGCAGGAACGCCTGCAGGATTATTCCTATCGTATTCTGGACGAAGTCGGCGTTATCGGCGGTTGTAACGTGCAGTTTGCTCACAACCCGGTAACGGATGAAGTTACGGTTATTGAAATCAACCCGCGTACCAGCCGTTCCAGTGCGTTGGCCAGTAAAGCCACCGGTTGCCCGATTGCGGTGTTGTCCACCCGGATGGCCGCCGGTGTTACGTTGGACGAAATGCCCTACTGGCGCGACGGTTCGATGGATAAATACACTCCGTCGGGGGACTATGTGGTAGTCAAATTTGCCCGCTGGGCCTTTGAAAAGTTCCCGCAGGCCAAGGATGCGCTCGGTACCCAGATGAAGGCCGTGGGCGAAGTTATGAGCATCGGTGCCAACTTCAAAGAAGCCATGCAGAAAGCGATCCGTTCGCTGGAAATCGGCCGGGCCGGTTTGGGTATGGTCAAGAAGTTGGAAAAACTTTCGGCCGCCGAACTCAAGGAAAAACTTCACACTCCCAGCAGCGAACGCTTTTTCCAGATCTACGAAGCCTTCAAAAAAGGCGTTACGGTGGACGAAGTCGTCAAACAGACCAAGATCGGCAAATGGTTCCTGACCCAGATCTGGGAATTGGCGCAGTTTGAACTCAAATTGGCCGCCTGCAACTGGATGTCTTTGGACGATGCACTGTTGGTTCAGGCCAAGAAAGATGGTTTTTCGGATAAATATCTGGCCAAGATCTTCAACGTGCCGGAAGCTATGGTGCGCGATCGCCGCATCAAGGCCGGTGCCGTGGCCACTTACTGCCGCGTGCCGGTATCCGGTACCGACAATGGCGAAGACTACTACTACAGCACTTATTCCGGCCGTCCGGATGAAGTCAAGGTTTCCGATAAACGCAAGATCATGATCCTCGGCGGCGGGCCCAACCGTATCGGTCAGGGGATCGAATTTGACTACACTTGTGTTCACGCCGCGTTTGCTCTGCGCGATGCCGGTTACGAAACGGTGCTGGTCAACTGCAACCCGGAAACTGTATCCACCGACTACGATACCAGCGATAAACTCTACTTTGAACCGCTGACGGTCGAAGATGTGATCGCTATTTACAACAAAGAAAAGCCCGAAGGCGTGATCGTGCAGTTCGGCGGTCAGACTCCGCTCAATATTGCGCAGGAACTCAAAGATCTGGGTATGAATATCATCGGTACCCAGCCGGAAGGTATCCGTTTGGCTGAAGACCGCGAATATTTCCGCGAACGCATGATCGCATTGAATATCAAGCAGCCGGAAAGCGGTACTTCCACTTCGCTGGACGAAGCGGTCAAACTGGCCCGCCGGATCGGTTATCCGGTGATGGTGCGCCCCAGCTTTGTGTTGGGTGGCCGCGGTATGGCGGTGATCTATGATGAACCGACTTTGATCAAGTACGCGGTTGAATCGCTGCAAGTCAGTCCGGAATATCCGATGCTGATCGACCGTTTCCTCGGCAACGCTATCGAGGCGGAAGTCGATGCGCTTTCTGACGGCGAGGATACCTTTGTTGCTACGGTAATGGAACACATTGAGCTGGCGGGTATCCACTCCGGCGACTCGGCCTGTACCATTCCGCCG
>SUWA01000004.1 GCA_015061695.1 Lentisphaerota bacterium | reverse complement strand
CTGGGCGGCGGCATCATCTGCTGATTGCCCCGGCGTGACTGCACGCATGGGTGTGGCCAGTTCGATGCGGAAACTGCCATTGCCCAGATCTTTTATCCGGCCGGGGGCAGGGGGCGTACGGTAACGGATCTGAATAAGCAGATCTTCATCTTCCGGCGGGATTTGAAGCGTTTGAAAATTCACTTGATTGATTTCAAACACCTGTTTTTCCAGAAGAGCTGGTTCCGTAACCAGTTCCACACTGTTATCTTCTGCTGAAATACTCTTTACATAGGCCGGAACTCCCAGCGCAACATTCAACCCTTTGCGCTGCCCGATGGTACAGCGGTGGATGCCGCCGTGCTGTCCGACAATTTTGCCCTGATAGATAAAATTACCTTTGCGCACTGAACCTTTGAACCTCCGGAAGAGGGTTTCGGCAAAACTTTCGCCGGGGAAGACAAAACATGCGTCCTGACTGTCCGGACGCTGTGCCACCGGCAGATTGGCTTGCGCGGCCAGTTCGCGGACAAAACTCTTTTGCATGGTGCCGACCGGGAAATCTATAAAATCAAGTATTT
Organism: Lentisphaerota bacterium; assembly: GCA_015061695.1. Classification (GTDB taxonomy): domain Bacteria; phylum Verrucomicrobiota; class Lentisphaeria; order Victivallales; family Victivallaceae; genus SIG78. The sequence goes on along the minus strand of SUWA01000004.1, from coordinate 62,754 downwards.
CGCGCGGCAGCCGGTAAAGAAAATAACTTTGATCTTTGCGCGGATCATCGCCGCGCACGATCAGGCCTTCCGGCGAAAATTTTGCATAGTGCCCGGTCAGAAGCGCTTCAGCACCGATACTGCGGGCAAACTCATAGAGCAACCCGAATTTGATCAAAGGATTGCACAATACACAAGGATTCGGAGTCCGGCCGCAGGCGTATTCTGCAAAGCAGTTTTGCAAAACTTTTTGTTCAAACGCCGCCGCACCGTTGATGAAAACATGCTCGATACCCAGTTGTCCGGCGACTTTTTTGATCAAAGCATTGTCTTCGCCGCCGCATCCCCAGGCACATTTCCATTCCGGTTCGGGCGGCATCAGATCCAGAGTTGCACCAATGACCTCGCATCCGGCTGATTTGGCCAGCAATGCCGCAGCGGTGGAGTCCACACCGCCGGAGAGGGCGACTACAACTTTTTTTCCGGCATAACGCATATTTATTCTATCTCAAGGAAAGTATCTATATTGGTCAAACACTCACAGTCATTGCTGCGTACCACGACTATATCTTCGAGCCGGATGCCGCCCCACTGCGGGTAATAAACCCCCGGTTCAACGGTAACGACTTCGCCGGCTTGCAGCTTATGGGTTATCTGGCGCGAGAGGCGCGGCGCTTCGTGGATTTCCAGCCCGACCCCGTGGCCGAGGCCGTGGAAAAATCCGTAAAAACCATTTTCGTCGCTGCCGGTCGGGAATCCCAGTCCGGTCAAACGCTGCAGGGCGTGATCGTAAGGTACAGACCCGGCTACCCCGGCATGGATCATATCTTTGCACTCATCGCGGACGATTTTTACGGCCTCAAAAGCCTTTTTAACGATTTCCGGAGCCTGACCTTTGACCACGGTGCGGGTCAGATCGCCGAAATAGCCGGTAGCATTCATCCGGGGGAAGATGTCGATCACGATCGGTGTGTGTGCATACAGCGCACCTTCGCCCCGGTTGTGCGGCATACTGCTTTGCACACCGCCGGCGGCAATCGTGCCGGCACCGACGGCATCATGGGCGGCCAGCGTGCTGTCGATGATGCTGCGGAGTTTTTCGGAAGTAAAGAGTTCGCCGTCAAGCTGCAGCGAGTTATCAGAAGCGATCGAACACGAAGCAATGGCATCAAAGGCTTTCTGCATGGCCGTTTCGTTGACGCGCATGGCCTGACGTATAAACTCTATTTCGTAATCATGTTTACAGCTGCGCTGCGGGAAAAAACTTTTTTCGCAAACGAGGCAATTGATATTTTTTTTACGCAGCTGGACTGCCAGACCGGCCGGAAAATCGAACGGAATACGGAACTCTTTGACATTGTAAGCAGCCTGAAGCTGGCAAATAAGCTCCGGAAAAGAACGCACCGAGCCGAATTCATTCTGGTTGCGCACCGTCAGTCCGGCGGGTGCATTGGCTTTGGCCCGGTCGTATTCAAGGTCGGAAACCACCGCGATCTTTTTATCGCCGCAACCGATGTAAACAAACGCATCCGGCAAATTCAAATGCGTGGCATAAAGCATATCCGCAGAGTGTTCGCCGGAGGCAACGATCAAATCAAATGTAAAATCACTCATAAAGTTAAAATCTTTCATTTGCAAAAAAGCTCTTTGTGTAATATTGTAATACATTAAGCGTAAAATGCAAACTTTTAAGGTGATTTACAGTGAATATTGAACAAATAATTATCTATATTGTGATCGCTCTGGCCGGATATATGATCGGATCGATCCCGTTTGGTTTCATTATCGGCAAACTGCATGGCATTGATATACGCAAAGTAGGTTCAGGTAATATCGGAGCGACCAATGTTACCCGTTCGGTGGGCAAAACTGCCGGCAAGATCTGCTTTTTGCTGGATTTCTGCAAAGGTTTGCTGCCGGTACTGCTGCTGAATTTGCTGGTGGGCAGGCAAGTTATTGCTCCTCCGGCCGGCGGTGTCGGCGCGGCAGCGGTGATTCTGGCGGTGGTGCTGGGGCACATGTTCAGCTGTTTTCTGCATTTCAAAGGCGGCAAAGGTATTGCTTGCGCTGTGGGCGGACTGGCTGCGGTGGTGCCGTTGGCGGCGCTGGGGGCATTTCTGATCTGGCTGGCGGTGTTCAAACTTTCCGGTTATGTGTCGCTGGGCAGTATCATTGGCGCGATCATGCTGCCGGTGCTGGCCTGGGGCTTGGGTTTTTTGAAGATCACTCCGCCGCTGCCATTGGGTTTGCTGTTATTTTTTGTCTTGCTGGCACTGGTGGCAGTTTGGACGCACCGCAGCAACATAAAGCGTTTGTTCAACGGTACTGAAAACAGTTTCAGGAAAAAAGCATAACATTATGAGCCGTGACCGGATAAAACTTCTGCTGGGGATGTTGGATGACCCGGACGTGAACAGTGCTGTAAGCGTAATGGGCGAATTGCTGCGATGTGATACCAATGAGCTTTTGCCGCTGCTGGGCGAATTTCAGGAATCATCGGACTTGCTGTTGCGCAAACGCGTACACGAATTGCAGTCGATCGTGAATATGCGGAAGCGCCGTCAGCACTTTGCGCAAATACTGGAAAAACCGGAATTTGACGTATTTGAAGCATTGATCGAACTGCATTTGCTCTGGTTTGACCGCGATACACCCGAAATGCTGGCCGAAATGCTCCGTACATTTATGAGCGTGGCCGCCAATAACCAGATCAGCAATATCCGCGACCTGGGGGCGTTTATGATGCGCAACAATTTTGCGCTGCCGCCGGAAGATGAGGCCATGGAGCCGGAAAATTTCTGCATCGGGCCGGTGCTGGAAGACCGGTTGGGTGCAGATATAATCCTTTGCACATTGGCATTGCTTGCCGGGATTGATGCCGGTTTGGAGCTGGGCATGGTGCGGGTGGCCGGCCGCTTTGCGGTCATCAATGCCGCCGGCGAGATGATCGCTCCGGATAACGATTGGATGCCGGATCAGGTCAGCAAGCTGGAGCGCGGGGATTTCTGGAACGACCCGCGGGCGGTTTTCAAATATGCTGCTTCGATGTTGTTTTTGTATGCGGCCGGCTCGGATAATTTCCGCTATATACATACGATCGGCCATGCGCTTTGCGGCAGCGATGGCGGCAGTGTGCTGGATTTTTTGCCCTATCCGTACAACGGCAGCAGTGAGCCGCCGGGTAATAATCCGGATAAATAAATTATTGGCTGATGTTGACAAATATCCTCCTTTTTGAATACCGAAAAAAAGGAGGTTTTTTTTATGTACACACTTCAGCAAATATCATCCATGCAGCAGCAGGCTCAACGGCTTGGTCTCAAATATCCGGCTTGTTTTTCCGGCACACATCCTGAAAAACTCGGAAAAATCATCAACGGATACGGTTCCGGAGCGCTCCCCAAATGGGTCCGCAAACTGCTGGATAGGATCTTCAAACATTATCTGACCGCCGCGGCCATCCACGATGTGCGATACAGTTTGTCGGACGGATGTGAATCAGCCAGAGTCGGCGCTGACGCAGAATTTGCTGCCAATTTGAAGATGATTTGGCTGGCACGCTTCAAGGGGACGCATTTTTGCAATCCGCTGGGCTGGTTCGAATGGTGGCTGCTGAAAATCGCCATTCACGCCGTTCGGTACGGAGGCAGAAAGATATGGCAGCGGATCTATTGGCAGAACAAACACCAAGGCAGTAATTTATGAACGAAAATATCATGCAGATCGTCAGCGCTACCGTGTTGGGCTGGGTGGCGTGGGAATTGCGTCAATTACGCAAAGATATAAACTCGCGGGTGCATTATCACGACTGCGACCGCCGGATGAACGATATGAGCCGCCGGATAGAGCGAATGGAAAATTCTGACAAATAAATTGCTTTTTCTACAGAAAACTGCGCTTGAATGTTTGCAAAAAATAAACTCAAGCGATATATTTAATCACCGTTGTTAATAGAGCAAGCAATATATTTGTGCGGCAAATGCCGTGCAGTTGAAACAAGGGCGTTTTTTTCATGGGTGGTTTTTTTGGCGTAGCTGGCAAACAGGATTGTGTCGGTGATCTTTTTTATGGTACCGACTATCATTCACATCTGGGGACAAAATATGGCGGTCTGGCTGTTGTTGATGAGGATGGTTACATCTTCAAACGGGCTCACAGCATAGCCAATGCGCAGTTCCGCAGCCGTTTCGATGCGGAGATCGGGTTGTTCAAGGGCAACATCGGGATCGGATGTATCAGCGATTTTGAGCGTCAGCCGGTTACGGTTACCGGGCCATTAGGTACTTATGCTATTGTAACTGTAGGCAAGATCACCAATGCCGACAAGATTCTTAAAGCAGCCTACGAAGATAATCGCACTCATTTTACGGAATGTAACGAAAATGAAGTCAGTCAGACCGAGCTGGCGGCATTTCTCATCAATCAGAAAAACAGCATCGTGGCCGGTCTGGAATATGCCCAGGCGGCTATCGAAGGGTCGCTCTCAATACTGGTGCTTAAAGATAACGCCGTTTACGCTGCGCGCGACCGCTATGGCCGTACTCCGGTCATCATCGGCGAAAAAACAGATTCTTTTGCCGTGACGATGGAAACTACTGCGTTTCCCAACCTCGGCTACAATATAAAATACGAGCTGGGGCCCGGCGAAATCGTGCGGATCACTCCGGAGGCCGTCATACAGGAACGCGCTCCGGGCGAACGCAAGCGGATCTGCGCATTTTTATGGGTCTATTACGGATACCCCTCCAGCTGTTACGAAGGAGTCAATACCGAAGAGGTGCGCTACCGCAACGGCGATATTATGGCGCATCATATCAAGCCGGATGTAGATCTGATTTCGGGCATTCCGGATTCGGGCATCCCGCACGCGATCGGATTTTCCAACGCCTCCGGCATACCTTACAAACGGGCTTTTGTCAAATATACCCCCACCTGGGCGCGGAGCTTTATGCCGCAAAATCAGCAAATGCGTAATCTGGTGGCGCAAATGAAGCTTATTCCGGTGGAATCGCAGCTCAAAGGCAAACGTATTCTGTTTTGCGACGACAGTATTGTGCGTGGTACACAAATGCGCGAAACTGTGGTGCAGCTGCGGGAACTCGGAGTTAAAGAAGTACACATGTGTTCGGCTTCGCCGCCGCTTTTGTTCGGCTGCAAATATTTGAATTTTTCGCGTTCAAGGACGGAACTGGATTTGGCCGCACGGCGTGCGATACAGCGTTTGGAAAAGGTCGAAGAACTTTCCATGGATATAATCAAAAAATATCTGGACAGCAATTCCGATGCTTACAAAGCTATGGTTGAGGAAATCCGTAAAGAGCTGGGTTTGAATACACTGCATTATCAGACGCTGCCTGGCCTCATGGAAGCGATCGGACTCGACCGCAACGATATATGTACTTACTGCTGGGACGGCAGAGAATAAAATAAATCAAATTTTTAATATCATGAGGTAATTTGTTATGAGTAAGATCGCTGTAAATCCCAAGGTTGTCTGCGAACTCGATCCGGGGTTCGTTCCGGCGTCGCTGTGGAACAAAGCCTACCGCGAAGCTGTTGCCGCGTCGGCAGATAAACTTGATATCGTTATTGCACTCAAACGGGCCAACGGAGCCGTTTCAACCTACAAGACTGCGATTTTCAAGCACGAGGGCGAAAATGCCGCACTCAATTTGAAGTACGTTGAACGTATCGTCAAATTTCTGCTGTGGATGAAAGGCGGCTATCAGGTGATAATCGCCGGATGCGACGCGCTGGCTTCGGAACTGAAAGCTGTTTACAGTGCCAACGGCCTCCGCGCTTTTGACTTTGAATTCATGGGCGAACGCGTCTACGACAAGACTTTTGAAGTTGTGGCTGTGCCATTGAGCGAAGCGCCCGAATCGCAGGAAATTTCTGTTCAGCTGGGCGGTCATCTGGATGGCTGCCGTATCGGTTTTGACTTGGGCGGTTCTGACCGCAAATGTGCTGCCGTGGTCGATGGCAAAGTTGTGCATACCGAAGAAGTGGTTTGGGATCCCTATTTCCAGAAAGATCCGGAATATCACGCTGCCGGTATCCGCGACAGCATCCGTCGTGCCGCTGAAAAAATGCCCCGCGTGGATGCCATCGGCGGCAGTTCGGCCGGGGTGTTTGTGGATAACAGTCCGCGCATTGCGTCGCTTTTCCGCGGCCTCTCCAAAGAAGATTTCAAGGCAAAGATCGTCAATCTCTTCCACGATATTCAGAAAGAGTATAACGTACCGCTGATCGTGGCCAACGATGGCGAAGTAACCGCTCTGGCCGGCGCTATGAGTATGGAATCGACCGGCGTGCTGGGCCTTTCCATGGGGACGAGTACGGCGGTGGGGTATGTCAATACCAACGGCAATATCACTGACTGGCTCAACGAGCTGGCCTTTGCTCCGGTGGATTACCGCGATGATGCGCCGGCCGATGAATGGTCGGGCGATCTGGGTTGCGGTGCGCAGTATTTTTCGCAGCAGGGTGTGGCCCGTCTGGCCAAATGCGCCAAGATCGACTTCCCCGAAGATATGCCGTTCCCCAAGCGGCTGGAAGCAGTACAGGCGATGATGAAAGAAAACGATCCCAAGGCGGCGGCGATCTACCGCTCCATCGGGGTCTGCTTCGGCTATGCAGTGGCGCATTACAGCGATTTCTACGACATCAACAAACTGCTGATCCTCGGCCGGGTAACTTCCGGCGAAGGCGGCGAAATCATTTTGGAAGAAGCCCGCAAGGTGCTGGAAGCTGAATTCCCGGAATTGGCGGCCAAGATCGAATTCCGCACGCCGGATGAACAGTTCAAGCGTCATGGTCAGGCGGTGATCGCAGCCAGTCTGCCCGCGCTGAACTGAAAAACTTTTTATACTTGGCAACGGGGCAGATATTGCCCCGTTTTTTGTCGTCAGAAATGGAGTTTCGGGTGCGATTATGAAAAAAATATTGATGATCGGCGGCGGCATAAGCGGTCAGGCCGCGGCACAACTGGCAACGGCACTGGATATTGAGTGCTGTATCGTCAACGATACGGAATGTGCCGGGGCAAAATTGTCAGAAATCTTTTCCGGAGTCGATTTGGTAGTGGTAAGTCCCGGCGTGACCGGCAACTCGCGCTTGCTGCAATACGCTGTGGCTGAAAAGTTTGAAGTTATCAGCGAACTGGAGTTCGGTATCCGGCATTTCCCCGGCAAACTGCTTGCTGTTACCGGAACCAACGGCAAAACGACCACGGTGGAGTTGACGGAATTTCTGCTGAAAAAACTGCAAGTAAATGCGGTTGCTGCCGGTAATATCGGTTTGGGGCTGGCGGCAGTGGCCGCCGGAATCATCCGGGGCGAATTTACTGATGCCGAAAAGATGGTCGCCGTGCTGGAAGTCAGTTCTTTTCAGCTCGAACATACTCAAAAAATCCCCGCGTTGGCTGCTGTGCTGCTGAATGTTGAATCTGACCACATCAACCGCTACGCCGGCGGTTTGAGCGAATACCGCGCGGTCAAAGAACGTATTTTCAATGCCGTGCCGGAAGATAAACGCTTTTACGGTATGAGCATGACCGGCCAAAAATACTCGTGCGGGTTTGAAATTCTGAACGATACACTTTATTTTCAAGGAAAAACTCTGCTTGATTTGCACAAAACCGCTCTGGCGGCTGAACATAATCAGGAAAATCTGCTGGCGGCATTGAGTTTGGTGGCCAGTGTTGTGCCGTTGGCCACCCGCCTGAACGAGCTTACCAACGCACTGCAGGAATTCAAAACCGGCGACCACCGGATAAGTCCGGTAGCTGAAATCAACGGTGTAAAATATATCGATGACTCCAAGGCAACCAACCCCGCCGCTGTGATCGCCGCCGTAAAATCATTGGAAAAAATGCCCTGCAAAAATATAGTCCTGATCGCCGGCGGCTTGGATAAAGATATGGATTTTACGCCGTTGGCAACATTAACAGGATACCTGAAAAAAGTGATCGTATACGGTCGCTGCGGCAGCAAAGTAGCCGGTGTTTTTACTGATGAAGTTCCGGTTTTTGACGCAAAAACTGACTTTGCGCTGGCGGTAAGAGAAGCTGCGGCAACTGCAATTGCCGGCGATACAGTATTGCTTTCGCCTGCCGCCGCCAGTATGGATATGTTCAAAGACTACAAAGAGCGCGGCAACGTTTTTGCGCAATTGGTCAGAGCATTGCCGCAGTAAACAATCGGAGTGCGCGGCCTGCCGGGAAAAGGTTGATATGGGAGCCTTGGGGAAGAGAAATCTTTCCCGATAAAAACCATTCGCCAACCGGGCGTCATTAGCTTTACGCCGCCTTAAAACATTGCCTCCAAACCGCAGCGGCCGCCCCTGCGGTAAGCATTACCCGGCCCAACAGCAACATTCTCCCCCAATACGAACTCGCCCTTTCTTTTTTTGTAAAACAAAAACAGAAAGGGCAGGAAAAGGTTTTTTGAAAGAGAGAGGGGTTCCGTCTTCGCCTTACAGGCTACGCCGCGACAAGTTGGGTCGGGCGAAAACTTTTTTCCTCAAAAAAAGTTTTCTCTCTCCCCAAGTTCCCCCCCCCTCGAACTTCAAACCTTACTTGTAAGCCGGGCCGAAAGCGGCACAGGCGCGGTAGTCGGCACCTTCTTTATCCATGCCGAAAGCGGCCCATGCGCTGGGTCGGTAGATGGCATCTTCGTCAACGTTGTGCATACACACGGGGATGCGCAAGATGCTGGCCAGCGTGATGAGGTCAGCGCCGATGTGGCCATAGTTGAACGCGCCGTGATTGGCGCCCCAGTTGGCCATAACGCTGTAAACATCTTTGAACGCGCCTTTGCCGGTGAGTTTGGGTACGAACCAGGTGGTGGGCCAGCCGGGGTCGGTACGTTTATCAATAATGTCATGCACTTCTTTGGGGGGCGCATAGGTGTAACCTTCGGCGATCTGCAGAACGGGGCCGAGGCCGTGAATGCGGTTGACGCGGCTCAAAGTTATGGGCATACCGCCGCGGGTGAAGAAGCGCGACGAAAAACCGCCGCCGCGGAAATAACCGTTGTTGGCCGGACACCAGGTGGTGGCATTGAGTGCGGCCTTGACATCACTTTCGGTAATATCCCAGAAGTGCTTCATCGCCGGCTGACCGTCAATGGTCATGGCGCCGGTGGCATCCATGGTGGTGGCGCCGGAGTTGATCAAATGGATCATGCCGGGGACTTCCAAATCATACCCGGTGGCTTGCTTGACCGCTTCGGGACTCCAGAAGGTGCGTACATCCGAAAAACCGCTGGCACTGTTGGTCAGCAAGCGGCCGAACAACATGGCCAGGCCGTTGAGACCGTCATTTTCCGTAGCCATGACATAGGGTGCCCGGATACCATTCCAGTCAAAAGAACTGTTCAAAACCGTTTCCATAAAGTCGCCATTGGGCATGTGGTCGGTCCACTGGCGCTGGCCCTGGAACCCGGCCATGATGGCATTGTGCCCGCAGGATTCTTCAATGAACCCCATTTCAGCAAGTTTGGGATTTCCGACCATGAGGTCGCGGGCGATCATGGTCATCTTGGCACAATAGTCAAAAATCTCGCGCTTGTTTTCGGGAGAACGGCGGGCAGCACCGACGTTGTAGAAATCTTCACTTTCCGGACAGTTGGCCTTGATCCACGCCGAGGCTTTGGCAAATTCTTCGGGGTCAAAAATACCTTCATTCACCCGGCGGATGATTTCGGTGGAGTCAACTGATTCGCAGCGCATATCCAGATATTGCTCAAACATTTCCGGACAGAGGATCGAACCGGCGATCCCCATGGAAACACTGCCGATGGAGAGATAACTTTTGCCGCGCATCTGCGCTGCCGCCAGGGCCGCCCGCCCGAAACGCAGCAGCTTTTCTTCCACGTCAGCAGGAATCACCTTGCAGTCAGCATCCTGCACATCGCGGCCGTAAATACCGAACGCCGGCAGCCCTTTCTGCGAATGAGCGGCCAACACCGCCGCCAGATAAACCGCGCCGGGGCGCTCGGTGCCATTGAATCCCCACACGGCTTTGATGGTGTGGCGATCCATATCCATAGTTTCAGAGCCATAACACCAGCAAGGCGTTACCGAAAGCGTGATCATTACATTTTCGCGCTTGAATTTGTCCTGACAGGCCGCCGCTTCGGCCACGCCGCCAATGGTAGTATCGGCAATCACACACTGCACCGGAGTTCCGTCAGCATAACGCAGCTTGCTGCTGAAGAGTTCGGCGGCCTGTTTGGCCATACTCATGGTCTGATCTTCCAGCGACTCGCGGATGCCTTTGCGCCGGCCGTCAATAGTCGGACGGATACCGATTTTGGGGTAATTCATAAAAAACTCCTTGCTTTTTCCGGCAAAAACTGCCTTTGGGTTTGGATTTATTCTTTTAGCAATATATAGTAAAGCAACGGACAAGTCAAGGTTTCTGCTATGAACAATATTTCAGAAAATATGAATAAAATTGACATACGTTCCTCCACACCGGCTGCACTGCAGCTGGAATCACTGGGGGTGGTAACGCTGGGCAGCTTCTGGGACCGGATCACCCTTTCGGGGGATTACTGGCGTTTTTACTACCACGATTCAGCGGGGGCAGGGGTGGTCGTCGGCGGTCGCAAACGCGAATTCCTGCCGAATCGATCCTATCTGCTGCCGCCGGCATGTAATCTGGAAAGTTTCTGCAATGCGAGCGTGGAACAACTCTTTATCCACGCCGAATTGACCGGTTGCCGGGCCGCATTCAGCAACAATATAATTCTGCTGCCGGAGAATTTTGAACAGGAGTCGATCGACTTTTTGCGGCGCAAAGTGCTGGCCGATCAGGCATCATTGCCCTCGGTCCGTCTGCGGGCGCTGAATTTGATGACGCAAGCGCTGGCTTCGCTGCCGGATAAAATCTTTACCGCGCCGGAACTGGATAACCACATATCGGCCGTGCGCGATTATATCAACACCCGGCTCAACGAGGATATAACTTTGGAAGTTTTGGCTCAACGCGCCGGATTGTCTGCTACTGCGCTGCTGCGTTTGTTCAAGCGCGAGTGCGGCGTTACGCCCTACCAGTATTTGCTGCAGCAGCGCTATAATTGCGCGGCCAAACTGCTGAAAAACTCCGATTTGACGGTGGAAACTATTTGCGATACAGTAGGCATAAAGGATCGGTTTCATTTTTCGCGTCAATTCAAAAGATTTTTCGGAATGCCGCCGGCCGCCTACCGGAATTATTACAAAAGTTGAAAAATCCTCCGCTGGTTGTTCAGACGACATGCAACAGACATCGGCGGTGGAAAAATTTTTGTTTTTTAAGTTGATTTTATCGTATTGCCATGCTGTTTTAACAACAGATCAATCCTGCATTAAGCGGGAAATACAGTAAGTAAAAAGGATTTAACCAGAAAAAATTGAATAAAAAATCAGCAAACTGATTGTAAACCGTCCATTCCTGAATTACGACCTCAAAAATAGATGAATTACAAAAAACATTTACAGATCGGTGTGTTGCTGTGTGCATATTGCACGGCACATTTCGACATGTGTTTTTTTGTAGCGTCGTCGTAAACGCAGGAATGGGGGGGTAAAACTGTTTTGCAACACAATGAAGCTCGCCAACAGCTCATGCGGCGGAACGCCGCAAAAGTTGGTAAGGGAGTGGATACCAACTGTTTTAAAATAGAACATGCCGCTTACTGATTGTATTACCAATTGTAAACGGCATGTTGCTTGTTTTAAAGAATTAATTAAAACAGCTTTTCCGGGTATTCACCGCTTTGGGCAAGTTTCCGGAGCGCTTCGACTGTCTTTTCGCGGTCTTCGCGGTAGGTTACACCAAACCATGAAGAAGCGGTGGTCAGCATTTTTACCTGCATGGCGCCGCTCTTGATCAGCGTATCGGCCACACTGGGAATGTAAAATTCACTTTTCAGCTCCGTGCCGCGCGCCGCCAGAAAACCGATCAGCAGTTTTTCGATTTCAGCAAAAATTTCCGGCGAAAAACCCCAGATATTCATGGAAACCAGCGTATCATCTGCCAACGCAATGACCGAACCGTCTTCCTGAATACTTTCGATGACCTGACTTGCTTCGTTGCGGACGATTTTGGTGTGTTCGACCACGCTGGCAAGGTTGCCGTCAAGCGTCTGGCAGATCCCGCGCGAAACCGTTCCGTTTTCCGACAGCGTGTTGGCAACCTTAAAGCCGCACATCGAGCCGTAAAGACCACCCTGCGGAGCGCGTTTATCCAGATATTTACCCAGCTGGGCAAAGCTGTCGCGCCCGTAAAAGTCGTCGGCATTAAGCACCGCAAAAGGCGTTTTTACGGCATGACGCGCCGCGTAAAGCGCGTGAGCCGTTCCCCACGGTTTGGTGCGGTCAGCCGGCGGCACAAAACCGTTCGGCAGATCTTTGAGATCCTGAAAGGCATAATCCACATCAATAATATTGCTGTAACGCGAACCGATGACCCGCTTGAACTCATCTTCAATATCGCGCCGGATAATGAACACCACTTTATTGAATCCGCCCCGGATGGCATCAAAAACCGAATAATCCATCAACGTTTCCCCGCCGGGACCCAGCTGGTCGAGCTGTTTGAGTCCACCGTAACGGCTGCCCATGCCGGCAGCAAGCAAAACTAATGTTTTGTCCATAAAATAACCTCGTTTTGTACTTAAAGCAATGCGTGTTGCTTATAATATAATCCATATATTGCAAAATGCAAAAACTGTTGCCGGGTATTTTGTCTGCCCTGTCAGTTGGAACGCAATACATCGATGGGGTTCTGCTGGGCCGCTTTCCACGCCGGGTAAGTACCGAACAGTACCCCGACAAAACTGGAAATCAGCAAGGCCGCAATGATGCTGACCGGCGAATAGTAGGTCGGCATGTTGGCGTAGTGCGTGATGATCTTGGAGATCCCCACGCCCAACAGGATGCCCAGAATACCGCCCATGCTGGTCAGAAATACCGTTTCGATCAGGAACTGGAACAGAATGTCGCCTTTTTGCGCCCCCAATGCCCGGCGGGTACCGATTTCTTTGCGCCGCTCGTAAACGCTGGCCAGCATGATGTTCATGATCCCGATCCCGCCTACGATCAGCGAAATACCGGCAATAGAACTCATTACGATCGTAAAAATATTCTGCGTAGCTTCGCGCTGTTTGAGCAAATCCAGCGGAATGATTATATCCCAATCCTTGACTTTGGAGTGGCTGGTGTTGAAATATTGCGTTACACGGTTGGCCGTGTTGTCAATATATTCAAGTTTATCCACCGAAACAATAAATACATCGTAGTCGATCTGCGTTACCACCGGCACCGCAGTTTCTTTGCTGATGGTAAAACTGCCGAAAAGTGCTTCCGAGAGCGTATAAGGTATAAACACCATATTGCCGGGCGTGCCCAGCTCCGGATATTGCGTACCCATGTCGTTTCTCAGCACCCCGACGATCTTGTAGCTTTCTGTATCAATGCGTAACAGAGAGCCGACCACATCGGTTTGCCCCAACGCAAAAAGTTTGCGTCTTGCTTCGGTACCGATCACACAGACCGGCTGTTTGTTTTTCATATCCGCCGGGGTCAGCCAGCGGCCGGATTCGATCTCCGAACCGGAGTCTTCCAGAAAGTCCGGCGTTACTGCCACAAGTTTGACATCCAGCCGGTCCAAGCCTTTAAGCACATTTTTGCGCACGTTGCGGACAACCGTAACCCGTTTGATATTATCCATTTTCTGCAGGTTTACCAGGTCGATATTAGTCAATCCGTAGCTTTCTGCATACTGGATCGACCGGCTGGTCTGGCTGTCCGCACCGCTGGGCGGCGGTTTTTGCGAATAGATAATGATCTTGTCTATCCCCATAGCCTCGATCTGCTGCAGCGCGGCCCGCTTGGCCCCTTCGGAAACCGCCAGCATGGCAATAACGCTGCCCACGCCGAAGATGATCCCCAGCGAGGTCAGGATCGAACGCACCTTATGCAGCAATATGTTGTGCAGCGACAAGCGCAATGCATCTGATGGCAACATCATTTTTTCCGGTACTCCTGAAAGGTTATCCGGCCATCGCGCAAATGCACGATCTGGTCAAAGTGTTCGTCCAGATCCGGGTTGTGCGTAACCATGATGATCGTTACACCGCTGTCGTTGAGTTCGTGAAAGAGCTTCATGATTTCCAACCCGGTCTTTTCGTCCAGATTCCCGGTCGGTTCGTCCGCCAGCAGAAATGCCGGATAGTTGCTCAACGCTCTGGCAATCGCCACACGCTGACACTCCCCCCCGGAGAGCTGGTTGGGCCGGTGCCCGAAACGATGGCCCAGTCCTACCCGCTCGATCAGCTCGTGAGCGCGTTCGCGCCGGGTTTTGCGGTCGGTGCGGCCGTAAAGCATAGGTATTTCCACATTCTGCTCAATGGTCAGGTGCGGAAAAAGATTGAAGCCCTGAAAGATGAACCCGATCTTGCGGTTGCGGATGGTCGCCAGTTCCGCATCGGTCAGCAGATCCACCTGAACTTCTTCAAGCTGATACAAGCCGGAAGTCGGCACATCGAGCATACCGAGGATATTCAACATAGTCGATTTTCCCGAGCCTGACGTACCCAGAATGCCGAGAAACTCCCCGCGTCCGACGCTCAAATTTACATCTTTAAGCACCGGCACCGGGTTGCCTCCGGCATAATAGGTCTTGAAAATATGTTCAAGCCGGACTATTTTTTCAGCATTTTCGCTCACGACCAAAAAATCCTTTATCCGCTGGTATTATTCGCTTGGGGTGCGGCCCTGATGGGGGCGGTAGAGATAGACTACATCGCCTTCGCTTATCCCATCCAGAATTTCCACAAAGCGGTCATTGGATTGGCCGATTTTTACATCGACTTCTTTGCTGCCGCCGGAAGTCTGCATGTAAACATAATAGCGTTCTTTATCCTGGAAGATCGCTTCCACCGGTACAAAAAGTGTATCTTTGATCACCCCGGTGGTAACTTCGATCTGCACGCTCATGCCGTTGACCAGGATCGGCGACTGCTTATCGAACCGGATAGTCGATTTGTAAACTTTCGGCGAGGACGAGTCCCAGAAAATGATATTGACCGGCAGCGTGGGGATCATGTCGATTTGCCCCGTCAATGTGGTTCCCGGCATGGATTCCGGAGTGATCGACACCCGGTTGCCGATGGCAACTTTGCTGCGGTACTGTTCGGGCAGATCCATGGTGACAATCATATCGGACATTTCCGGAATGGTCATCAGGATCATACCGCGCCACACTTCCATACCCGGTTTGATATCCGGATTGCTGTGGGGGCGGTCAGGATTGCCGTAGATCACGATCCCGTCGGCCGGCGCATAAATGGTCATCTGCTGGAGGAATTTTTCGTTCTGCTCCAGATTGTCCTTGGTGCGGCGGATGCGCAGACGGTAGTTGTTCAGATTGCGTTTGGTGCGGGCGCGGCTGGAGGAAATCGCCACCTTGACCCGTTCCATATTCAACGCGGCCTGTTCCACTTCGTTGTAAAGCGCTTTCAACCGGCTGGGGTTGTCATACTTTTTCCACAACCGGCGGGAGCTTTCGGCATTTTCCAACTCATTTTCGGCCGAAGAGATCGTTGATTGGGCCGAAGCGAGCTTCTTTTTGTATTCTTTCTGCTTTTCTTCGTCCGTATCAGTTTCCGGATTGGCCTTGTAGTTGCGGTAGGTATCGTTGGCGTCATCGACCTTGTTTTCCGCGTTGGAAATGGTCAGATCCAGCGAGTCGCGTTTCTGGCGGCGTTCGATACGCAAATATTTGCGCAGCGCATCGTCAGCTTTGGTCACGCGGTCTTCAGCGGCCTTCATATTCGCCGCCTGCGTACTGTCCTCAAGTTTCTGGGCTTCGATTGCGATTTCCTGTTCTTTTTCCAGGTTTTCCAGCTCAATCTTGCCATCCTGAATACGGTTTTCCAAGTCAGTGGTATCCAGTCTTACCAGCACGTCGCCCTTTTTGACCTTGGCGTTTTCTTCGATGATCCACACGATCGTCGAACGGGTGTTGGCTTGATGTTTGACCTGATGTTTCTTACGGGCCGACACCGTGCCCGGCTGGCTGAACCCCAGCACCAGATCGCCTTTTTTTACGACAAAAGTTTTGTCTGTATCGGCTGCCTCGCTATTATTTTCCTTGGAGGCGAGCCCCGGGAGTTTCTGACTGACCTGCTGCCCGGAACTGGTGTATTTGAGCCAGACAAATACACCACCGCCAATCAACAGCAGGATCAGGAGTATCAGCAGCAGCCGCATTTTTTTACGGTTGACTTTCATTGTTCTGCGTATCCCCTCTCAATGAATTATTTGGTTGCCGGCTCCGCCGGGGCTTGATCCAGTTCGGCAGAATCCTGTTTGCGCTTTTTGTTCAACTCAATATCGTTGGCCTTACGGCGGCGTTCCGGTTCGTCGATGAACTCTTCGCGCAGCTGTTCCAACGTGGACTTGAGCTTGGGGAAGGACGGAGAATTCTGCAGGATTTCGCCGATCTTCTGGCTGGTTTCGGCCACATCATCGGGGTCAAAGCCAATGCCGGAGGGATTTTCGGACGGACGCAGAATATGCACACGCATGAAAAACACCAACTGGACGATTTCCTGTTCCCGGTTTTTGGCCGTAAAGAGTTCGCCGATGTAAGGTATATCGCTCAACAGCGGGGTGCGGTCTTCCTGCATACTGGTACGATTGGTGTAAAGGCCGCCCATCATGATGATTTCGCCGTCGCGCAAGGTCAGCGTGGTTTCCAGATTGCGGATCGAGATCACCGGCACCTGGAACGAAATAGCTTCGCCGGTGGATGAGTCGTAACCCTGATTGATCTTCTGATACTGTTGCACGGTAGAAACTTCCGGCGCCACACGCAGCGTGATCAAATTATCGTTGATGATCATCGGTTCCAGCGTCAGGGTAACACCCACGCGGCGGAAGGTGGTGGCAATGTTGGTACCGCTGGAAGTGGTACTCATTTCCTGAATAGGAATATCCTGACCGGTGGAGAGGCTGGCTTCTTCGTTGCGCGAGATCACCAGGTTCGGCGACGACAAAACTTTGGCATCCTGGCCGGAAAGCACCCACTGGAAAGTGGTCTGCAAACTTTCAGTTCCGGATACATAGGGAAACCAGTTCAAGTTCATCCCGGCCGGATCGCTGGAGCTGCTCAAGGTTTTGTTGGTAGCACCGGCAGTGGAGTTGTACAGCACCTTTTCCCCCAAGGCGTTTCTGCCTCTGTCGCTGTCGTTGTAGCTGATTGAGAGGTTGCGGTTCATGCCGTCGACGAACAGTACTTCCACGACTTTGACTTCCACCACCACCTGCGGGAGGGGCTGGTCGATCGCCAACAGCGCATTTTTCAGATTTTCGATATTGTCAGTGCTGTCATAAATAGTCAGCAAGTTCTGTTCGGTATGGAATTCGACCGAACCGTTACGCAACATATTTTCAATGGCAATAACGCTGGCCCGGTTGGCCTGAATATAACGGCAGCGGTAAATCAAAGTAGAAAAGTTGTTATTGCCCTTAATGATCGTAAATTCCGGTTCCGGCAACGGAGTTTTCATCAGTTTTTGCCCGGCAGGTACCGGTTCCAGCAACATCTTGAGCTGATCGGCGACCGAGCGGACATTGCGTTCCCCCTGTTCCAGATATTCCGGAGTTTTTTTAACCGGGTCGGAGGCCAGAAATGAATTGATCGACTCATCGGCCCGGCACAAGCCGGTGCCATACATGCCGGATACTGCCGCTGCGGCTGCGGCAAGTCTCCACAACTTTTCAGAAAAACGGGGCATTTTTCCATCCATCCTTGCTATTTGAAAATGAGATATTTTGAGTTGCAAAACCAAACAAGACAACATAGCACAGTTTGCCGATTTTTCAAGGCCTGAACCGACTATTTTGCAACAAAAAACACAATAAAAAAACTTGTGTCAGCACAAGGCAAATCCGGTGAGATTTTTCAGCTTATTCCGCAGGAGTCATCCGGAGCGGGAGCAAGGGTGCTGAACTCAAGAAATGAGTGGCGGATATTTTGTTCGCTCAATAACTTTTTTATGCTGTTCCGGGTCTGATCCAGGGCTTGAACGGTGTCCAGCCGGATCGCGGCGGTCAGAGCGATCTCGTTGGTGCTGATACCCCAGATGTGCAGATGATTTACTTGTCTAACATGTTCGGTAGTAAGTATTTGTTTAGTAAGATTCGGCACGTCTATCGAGCATGGTACGCCATCGAACAGCAAACGGAAACTCTCTTTCCACAAACTGTGCGAGTGCCGGATGATGAGTAATGCGATCAACAATCCGACCAGCGGATCGAGCCATTGCCAATTGGTAAGCGCGATCATTGCTCCCGAAATCACCACTCCAGCTGAAACCAGTGTATCAGCCATCATGTGGCAACAGGCGCTTTTTACATTCAAATCCCTTTCCCGGTTGCGGGCCAGCAGCCATACCGTAAACCCGTTGACTGCAATGCCAACGGCGGCTGTAAGCATTACGGTCAAGGTGGAAGGTGTTTGCGGATGGCGGAATTTTTCAATACATTCGGCCACGATCAGGATCACTGCACCCAGCAGGATAACTGAATTGAGGAATGCCGCCAGAATGGTTCCCCGCCGGAAGCCGTAAGTAAAATGGTTGTCCGGGCGTTTCTTTATCATAAAAAATGCTGTCAGCGAAATTGCCAGCCCGCCGACATCGCCCAGGTTGTGTCCCGCATCGGCCAGTAATCCGGATGAATTGCAGCGCCACCCCAGCAGAAATTCTCCGCAGACAAAGGCAATATTGATGAGTATGGCAATAACAAAATTTCTGGCCATCACCGGATCAAAAATTTGCTGATGGTGGTGGTGATCGTGGTGATCGTGGTGATCGTGTTCATGCTGACTCATAATTGTACCTCTCCGGCCGCCGGATCGCTTTTTTCGTTCAAATGCAGTTTGCACAGGTCGAACATCATAGGTATGTGGTGGTCATCCAGCGAGTAAAATGTACTTTTGCCTTCCCGACGGGATTTGACTAATCGCAGCTGGCGCAGTTGTTTTAAGTGATGCGAAACTGCCGGTTGAGTCATTTGCATGATCATGGTCAGATCACACACGCACAGTTCTTTGATCATAAGCGCATTGATGATTTTTAACCGCGTGGGATCAGCAAAGCACTGAAAGCGTTCCGCCATATAAACCAGCGTCAGGTCGTCGGTCAGTTGAGCTGCCACTTCTTCATGTGAATGCGGGTGATCGCCGCTGCAAGGGGGAAGGATGGGGGAAGTCATAATGAAAAATCCTTTTTTGATTAACATATAAATATTTGTTTATATATTAATATATAGTTATTCCGGTCTGAAGTCAAATTTTTCGGTCAAAAATACATAAAAATTATGCAGTTGGGTGGTAAAGCAGCGTTTTCGGGTTATATTCAGTATATAACCAATAGTTGACAGTAAAATGCGGAGCCGAAAAATGCTGCTGGTAAATGCGATTTTTGATGTTGATTTCTTGAAAAAGCATCAACTTTATGTAGAACTTGGCATTGATGAAAATGCCGATTGGAGCAAGTTTGAAATTTATCAGCCCTATGTGCGGACGATCCATTTGCCGTATGATGCGTTGAATCTGGCGGCGCGGAATGCTGCTGAACGGCGGCGCAGTATCGAAGTGTTTAAGGATATAATCCACCGGGCTGCGATTTTTGATGCCCGCACGATGATATTGCATCCTTGCGGCGTGTTTTCATTTAAAGGCGAAGATGTGGGCGAATACGGTTTTTTGATCGACTCTTTGCGCGAGTTGGCCGACTTTGCCGATCAGCGTTCGGTAATCATAAGTTTGGAAAATCAGGTGTTGCGCCATCCGGATCTGCGGATCATTGCCGGTTGTTATGCCGATGAGTGGTTTCAGCTGCACAAGGATGTGGCCCGTGCCAACATAACTTTAACACTCGATACCAGTCACGCTGCCAGCGCCGTTGCGCACGAAGAAGTTATCGGTAAGCGTTACGAAAAGCTCTGGGATTTTATGAGCAAGCCTGAACTTATCACGCATTTTCACTGGTCGGATGCCCGTTTGCAAACCAATGAGGCTCAATGGGGCGATATGCACCTGACTCCCGGCAGCGGGGACTTGCCGCGTGAATTCCATCAGGCGATCATGCGCCACAATGGCAGCAAACTCTTTGAGCAGAATTGTCCGCCGGAAGTTATGGAATCCGCTCTGGCGTTTGCCCGATCTCTGCTGTAACAGCTTGAACTGCAATGCGCTGAATATCAACTGCGTGAGGTGTAGGTTTAATATTGCTGCCGCTTGCTACTGCTTGGAAGACGATTTATTTGAGGTATTCGCTTTTTGAGTAGTTGCGGTATGACTGGCAGAAGTTTAACCGGGCATCGTGTTTTTTATTGATTGATCGACGGTTTGCAACAAAAATACATAATTTCCCCGTCAGCAATAGTAAAAATATAACACCAAACAACTGATACCGGAAAATTCAGGCGTAAATGAGATGTGAGTTGGGGTGTGATCCGTCCAACAGCTCATGCGGCGGAACGCCACAAAGCCCGGCTTGCCGCGGCGTAGCAATGCGAAGACGGGTCAGGGCCGCGAACGCATGAGAGGGCAGTTTGCCGGATATATTCCGGCAAACCGAGCGGAAAAGTTCCGCGAAGCCGCTACGGAGATGAGCGATAGCTCCCGGCGTTTGAGGGAACTTTTGCGGTAAAACCGCAAGAGTTGGTAAGGGAGCGGCAGCGACCGCTCTATTGTAAAGTCGCCAAGTAACCAGCGCGCTGGATATAGCGGCCAAACGAGCAAGGGAGGTCCAGGAGGGCAATGCCAATGCCCTCGCAAGATGCGCAAACTCTACAATGCTGAATAACTCGTACAAGTCTTGAAGCGCATTTATAATGATGCCAACAGCTGCCCCTCAAAGCAAATTTATGAGAAAATGCAAAAATATAACGCAGAATAACCGGATATGTTACATATTTGAGCTTAATTACTACAAAAAAAGTGTTGCAAAACAGTTTTGCAACAGCCCCATCCGGCAAGCAAAAATTTACTTTTTGACCACTTGAATATTCATTATATCCAATATCAGCGAGTACATCTCAACGTTATTGAACTTATTGTTGGCCATATCCTGCAAGCGTTTTTGCAAATCGGGCTGTGCTTTACGGAGTTCCTCCGACAGCCAGATGAACATTACGATCTTATCGTCATCGCCGCCGCGGTTCCAGGAGTGGTCAGAACAGAAGATGATCGCGCGGGTTTCCGGGAACGACTGCATCTTGCGGATCATATTTTCCAACATCACATCAAAATACAAATATCCGCGGTTGCGTCCTTCCGAATCTTTGGGGACGTCCCACCTATCATATTTTCTTGCGTATTCTTCCGGCAGCGGCATGTCATCAAAGTGTGTCCCCAGCGGCTGGATGAACATAAAAGACTTTTCTTTATTGAATTTACCCTGATCGTACCAATTCTGGATGATGCCGGGGATTTCGTTGTCGATCTGAAAGCCGAGCCGGCGGTACTTGCCGCCGAAAGAATCCCGGTCGGTGATCATCAGGTGGTCTGCTTTTTCGGTGATATGCCGTTGTACGTTGGAGTAGATCCGGTTCGGCCCGAAGTTGGAAAGGGTCAGCGTAGTTACTTTACAATACTCCATTACGTCAAAGAGATGCGGATTGTCGAGCAGATACTCCGGATCTTTCGGTTCTGACGCATTGTGCAGCATATTGGTAACTGCATACTGGCTGCCGCCGACGATCCCGCCGCCATCCGGCAGCAGCGGCACGCTGTAAGTGTTGGTAAATATAACGTAGTCATCCTGCGAGTGGATGCGGTCATAAAAAGTTTTGTATTTCCGCAGATTTTCGGCCCGCTCATAGTCGTAGCTCTCGCCCACGATCAAAAAGTATATTCCCGGGGTGGTTTTTCCGGTAACTGTGTAATCATTGGTGGCAATCAGCGGATTTTGCCGCGTCAGCATCGCTTTATCCAGCGGTGACTGAAAAAGCATCAGTTTGCAAACCGGATTGCCGTTCAAACTCATCACCACCATGCCGCCGGCGAGCAGAAGAAATATCGAACGATATTTTTTGGTCTGGCCGGGGGCAAATTTTACCGGCGGCAATGGCATCAACGCCATGAACACACCCGCTGCGGCGATCAGTGATTTGATCGCAAAACTGTTCAAACAGCGCGATATATTGTAATCGCTGACAAATTTGCCCACGGTCATTTCCAGCGTATTGGCAATTATCAGCATCTTGCGGAGGTCAAAGGAGATAAATCCCAGCAGCGGCAGCAGCAGCAGCCACGTCATCAATATCCGGATCACATGACAGAGCCACAGCGGTGCTTTGCCGCTCAACAGCAGAAAATAGAGCGACAGCAGCATCAAATCGGTCAACAGCATAAATATGCCGCTGAAAATAATATCCGCAGCACACGCCGGCATGAATACATTGCACGCCAGATACCATGTGCAGCCCGCCGCCGCCAAGATGAATATACTCATGTGGATGAGGGTGGTTTTCATCACCCCATCCTGCCGGGCGCTTATCAGCCACCAGACAAATGCGGCCAAGAGTATGAACAAACCGCCCAGCCAGGCCCAGTTGAAGCGGAAGAGCAAAGCAGAAAGCGCTGTGAGTACAGCGATTCCGGCGGCAACCGTCAGCGGCATCCGGAACTTTTTGAATTGGGAGGTTTGTCCGTCCGGCATTATTTATCTCCGTCCTCGGCAATGACGATTTCTTCTTCGACTTCTTTCTTTTCCTGCTGCTGGAGCGCCAGCAGTTTGCGGGCGCGTTTGCGCAAGAAGCTGATGACCACCCCGGCCACCGCACCCAGCGTGATCAACACCCCGGCTACTGCCTGAATGATGTAAGAAATAACTGACGGGTCAACGTAAGCAAGAATAATGGAACTCATAGTTAATCTTTTCTTATTTTATTTATTGATTGTGATTAGTATAATCTTGATTATTGTTTTGCTGCTGATAGTTCCCCGTCTGATTATTGAACTGTTGGGGAAATTTAACCGGTACAGACGGTTGATTATGACGGGTTAAGTGTATTATGAGGACAATGATGCCAATAATCGCAACCAGCGTGATAAACACCCCGACTATGGCTTGGATAGTATAAGAAATAACCGAGGGGTCCGTGTTGGCAAGAATAACGGAAATCATAAAACAACTGTCTTCCTGTCAAATAAAATTTATTGCTGTTCGGCTGCTTTGATTGCCGGATAAACCTTTTCCATGGCGTTGGCGTGCTGGCGCGGATCGTCGATTTCGCACCAGATGAATTTGTCGTATTTGACTACATGCACATCCAGATCAATGGAACTCATGGCTTCTTCGTATTCCATACGCGGTTTGCTTTCGTGCCGTTCTTCGGCATAGCGGCACATGGCCATCAATGCCGGATGGCTCAATTTGGTCAAACCGGTCAATTCACCGAAACTTTCGCGGATATCTTCCCGTTTTTTGCTCAATTTTACCAGGCACTCACGTTCATCGACTTCCACATATACTTCGTCGCCGGAGTGAGTGGTGCCGGAGGCCAGCATGGCACTTTCGAACGGAGAATCCAGCAGCACTTTCAAGCCGGATTTTTCGTAGATCAAGTCGGATTCCAGCAGCAAAGTATCGCCTTTGACGATCGTAGCGGCAACTTCCAGCGTACCCATGCTGCCGGTGTTGGCATAATTGGTGTTGCAGATAGTTTCCACACAATCGTATTCTTTGGCCAGTTCTTCGTAATACTCGCTGTGGTAGCCGGTGCCGATGATCACCCGCTTGATGCCGGCCGCCAGCAGTTTATCAATGGACTGCTTTACGATCGGAACCCCCGGATCGAGTGTGATGAACCCTTTGGGTTTGTCGTCATGAAACCCGGCAATTCTGCGGCCCATGCCGCCGGCAATTATAATAGCTTCTTCAACCATAGATTTTTCTCCTTGTGATGGTTGCTGAAATTTATTTCAATGTTTCTTCTGTCTTTCGATCAGGCGCTGCAGAATGTATTTGCCGCCTGCCGCACCGCTGGCACCCGGATTGAATACATATTTTTCGCGCGATTCGGTGATCTTCCGGCGATATTTTTCCGGTTCACCCAGCAGTTCCTGAACTGCGGTCAAGGTCTGATCGAGTTCATTGGTTTCCAGCGCAATACCGGTATCGGCGCGCATGGTTATATCGATCGGTTCCAGATCAATCTTGCGGTAGTTGCGGTTGATGACTTTCATCGGTGTGTTGATAAACAGTACCGGTTTCACTACCGAAAACGCAAATTCATAGGCAATGCCCGACCAATCCGTGATCACCAGATCCGAAGAAAAAATTGTGGAGTTGGACGAAAAATCCTGCTGAACTGTTACGTCGTCCCAATTTTTACTTTTGCAAAAGTTGACCACCGAGGCCCATTTGCCCGGAAAACGCTTGACATATTCCGGGTGTGGCCGGAGCGTGATCTCAAAACCGTGGCCCGCCAGTTGTTCAAGGATCTCTTTGTAACCCGAATCCAGAATACAGCCTTCCTGCCACGAGGGGGCCAGCAGGATCTTTTTTCGTTCGTTGACCACATTACCGGCGGCCGAAAAACGTTCCAGCAGTGAGTCAAGCAAGCCGTAGCCGCAGGGAACGAGCGTTTTTTCTTTGGTCTTGTAGAGTTTTTCCATCGCCCGCAATTCATCCATTTGATTCTGGCATGTGCAGAAAAACGTATCAAAATTATCGTAGGCGTGTTCGCGCACCGTCAGATGGGTGCTGGATATGGCGTGTTCAATATAAATATATTCGATGTCTTTGCGTATCAGGCTGCGTTTGAGGTGGAAATTTCCCAAGTCCGGAGTGGTCATCACCACAATATCGGCATCCATTTTCATAAACAGCGTGATCAATTTGACATTGCCGATATAGTAGGGCCGCAGCCGGGGCTGGGTTTTGGCTTTTTCAAAGATCTGATCGTTGGGGTCGCTGGTAACGTAGTGGATGATGACATTGGATTTTTCCAGCAAATAGTTGATAAGCTGTTCAAAGTATTTGAAAAATCCGCTGCCTTCGCTGTAAAATACCAGATGTTTGTTGGCGACCGAAAAGAATTTTTTGTAGTCGGCTTTTTCGCGTTTGCGCATTTCCGGCGTGATCTTGTTTTTTTCGTCGGCCAGCTTTTTCATCAACATCTGGCTTTTGCGCAGTTTGTAGTAGTCAACGTATTTGGATGGTACCAATATCAGGTTGCAGACCAGCTGGATAGGTATGGAAAGCAGATTGCTCATTGTCCAGTAAAAACTCACCCCGGCCTGAACAAAAAAGCCCAGCGAGAGCGATATGCCGATCGTACACAAGTTGGTTATCAGCTGCTGCGTGGCGCTTTGTTCGCGCTGCAGCGGGTTCTGGTAGTTCTGGCTCCAGCCGAAAATCATTGCCGCCACTCCGGCCACGCCCGGCATGATCCAGGCCAGACCGCCGTCGCGGACAGGGATCTTACCGGCAAATGCACCGGAAGAATCTTTCAAAACATGGTCGATCGCTGCAAACAATGTCAGCAGCAGAAAGATTTGCGCGGCCAGCGGCAGAAAACTTGACAGCGGCTGGTAGTGTTCGCGCTTGAAGAGTTTGCGCTGTTCTTCGGCGATCATGTCAAAATCGCCGACATATTCGCGTTTGATGCGGTTGATTTCCGGCATCAGGCGAACCATGATCAAACCATTGTACTGGCACCAGAGCGATACCGGCAACAGCAAAACTTTGGTGATCGCTGTAAAAATCAATATCCCGAACAGGAAATTACCGCCCGCCCAATCACAGCAGCTTTGCAGTAAGTTGTTGATGATCGATATATTCATTGCTTATTCTCCATTGCATGATTAAAACCTGTCCCCCCGGAATATCCGCAAATTTATTCCAGTTTACAAAAAAAATCAGGTAACATATACAATAGCATAAATTTCCAAGTTTTCAACTGTATTGGTGATTAACATTACCGGAAAAGTGATATTTGATATTCCGTAACCAATGCTGTTCCCGGTTGTGTGTGGATCATAAAAGCACAAAAAAATGCAAAATTAGAACAGGTGTCAAAGTTCGCAAGGGGTAGTTTTGATGCTTTTGATATTGATCTTAAACGGCTGCAGACGATCAGATGCGGGATCCTTTATGGCATAAGAGACATTATTTTTGGCGTAAATAAAAGCCTTGGCAATAATTTTTGCTTCATCTTCGGAGAACTGACCGGTGATTTCGCCGGAACCGGCTGGAATGGCGGTCTGAATGGTTGGCGCGGTGTAGAGTTTTCCATTGAACACTACTGCCGGCTGTCGGAAAAAGTTATGTCGAGCAGAATTTCTGTATTTACAGTTCGTTCGGGGCGGGTAAAGAACCATATGGCACCGGCAGTCAACAATACTGTTAAACACAAAACGGCAGCAATGAGTAAACAGATTTGATATTTTCCCCGCTTTTTTCAAGTGATCTGTTTTTGTGTATTCAGTTTTATTCAGTTCCGGAGAAAAGTGTGTTCAATTTGCTGCGCATGGATAAGAGATACGTACTTGTTTCAAAAAAATTTTCGTCCAACAGCCAATCTTTGGCCAGTTCGCGCAGCAGGGTACAGCTTTTTTCCGGCAGTTCTGTTTCATACAGATTGAACTCGATCAAGTTCAGCAGCAGGGATTTTTTCTGATCTTCCGAAAAGATTTCGCCCGCGCGTACAATCATTTCGGCAAGCTGATGTTTAGTTGCGTATTTACAGGCGGCCAGGTAGAGTTTTTTATCCAGCAAGCCGGATAAATCCCCGTTTGCCGGGCCGCTCATGCCAATCAGTAACCCGGCCATCAGCAATGTTGATTCGCTGTAGACCGCCAGCGGTTCGGCGTGGGCAGCGGCTATGGCGTTGAGGATCTGTTCGGCAGAATCCCGTTCCGAAGGCGTGAACTCGCACCGGAAAGTATTGCTGCGGCAGCGGACTTCCAGCGTCAGAAGATATTTTTCTTCGCGGAATTTATCAAAACTCCACTCATCAAGCGAGGCAAAAATACCTTCGTAATCACGCAAGCCCAGGCGGCGGTAGAGCAAAACCAATCCTTCGCTGTAAAGCATCAGATACCCTTCGCCGCGTTCGCCGTTGACTGCACCGGCCAGCCGGATGCCCGCCAGTAATTGGCCGTTGGCACCCAAAGAGGCTGCTTCGCGCAGGATCGATTGGAGTGTGTATTTTATATCCATTGCGTTGCAGCCTCCCGGTTTTGGTGTTGAAAAACAAGTTGATTATTTGAGTTTATTCTGCCAGAATGCGATTTGTCCGGCCACTGCATTGTAGCCGGTAGCACCGGGCAGTTCCCGCTTGCTTACGCTGGCTTCCGGATCAAAGAGGGTCAGGAATTCAGCCGTGGCTTCCGGGATGGTTATTTGCATTTCTTCAAGTGTTACTTCGTTGAGCGCTTTGTTGTTTTCGCGGCAATATTTGACCAGACTGCCCACCCGGTGGTGCGCGGTGCGGAACGGTACGCCCAGTTCCACGAGTTTTTCGGCCACATCGGTCGCCATCAATGCCGGGTCTGAAGCCATGGCACGCATCCGGTCGGCGTTGATGCTCATGGTTGCGATCATCGGCGGATAGACGTTCAGCAGTGCGCGGGCCGTATCCAGCGAGTCAAACAGCGGGATCTTATCTTCCTGCAAATCGCGGTTGTAGGTCAGCGGCAAACCTTTGCACAAGGTCAAAAGTGCGGTCAGATTGCCGTACAAGCGGGCGGTTTTGCCGCGGCTGAGTTCAGCTACATCGGGGTTTTTCTTTTGCGGCATCAAACTGGAACCGGTGCAGAACGCATCTGCCAGTTCGATAAAACCGAATTCCTGCGAACTCCACAGAATGATATCTTCGCTCAAACGCGAAACGTGCATACCGAATGTAGCCAGCGCCGATGCCGCTTCGATCGCAAAATCACGATCAGCCACTGCATCCATGCTGTTGGTCGTTACCCGGTCAAAGTTCAACAGTTTGCAAACCAGCTCCCGGTCGATGGGCAGGGTGGAACCGGCCAGTGCGCCGGAACCCAGCGGCATAACGTTGAGCCGTTTGCGGCAGTCGGCCAGACGCCCGGCATCGCGGTCGAGCATTTCCACATAAGCCAGCAGATGATGGGCAAAAAGCACTACCTGGGCGTGCTGCAGATGAGTGAATCCGGGCATGATCACCCGGGGATTCCCGGCGGCCAGCTCAAGCAGCGCGCGCTGGAAATTCCGGATGCCGTCGATCAAAAAGTCAAGTTCATCGCGCAGATAGAGCCGGATATCCAGCGCCACCTGATCGTTGCGGCTGCGGGCGCTGTGCAAGCGCGCACCTTCATCGCCCAGAGCGGCGATCAAAGTGGATTCAATGTGCATGTGGATATCTTCCAGCTCGAACTTGAATTCCATCTCGCCGCGGTCGATCATAACTTTGATTTCATCGAGTTTGCTGATGATCGCTCCGGCAGTTGCCTGCGGAATAATGCCGGTCGCGGCCAGCATGGTAACGTGGGCCTTGCTGCCGGCAATGTCGTGTTTGTAAAGACGGTGGTCGAACGAGATCGACTCCGAAAATTCTGTCAGTTCAGCGCGTCCGGTTTCGCTGAAACGTCCACCCCAGAGTGCCATAATTTATCTTTTGCTCCCGGTTAAATGTACAAAGTGGTCAGTAAAAATCACGCCTTACAGACAAAAGCGCGGCCATGCCGCGCTTGGATTTTTTATCCGACCGTTATTTCAGTCGATCCGGCGATGCTCAAGCAGACAATTGCTGCATTGGGCGGTGCCGGATACATTTACAATTTTTACTCTTCAGATTCTTCTTCGCTGTCGGCGTCGGCATTTGCGTCAGCTTCCGGCGCAGGGGCGTCGGGTTGAACATCCCCGGCTCCATTCGGCATCGGGGGATTCTGCGGCGCATTTTGCGAATTTTTAAGCTCTTCGACCATATCCGGCAGCAAGGGCAGCTCGATCTTGGGTTCGCTTGAATCTTTGACCCAGATATTGATGTGGTCGGTTATTGCAACTGCCGCAACTACGAGCAAAAATACGATCGCCAGCACACCGAAAAACGAGAAGACGACGTTCATGATCATCGACTCTTTTACGGTTTTTTCTACCGGAGAGATCACGCCGGAGTCGGCATTTTCACCGGCGGCCGGTGCATTTTGCGTTACCGGGGCTTTGCCCAGATTTTTCACCGCATCGGTATTGACTTTAAGTCCGCCTTTGGCCGTGGCTTCCGCGGGAGCTGCCACGGGAGCCGCTGCGGGAGCTGCCGCCGGAGCTGCGGTCGGAGCTTTGGCTGGCGCTGCAGTCGGAGCTTTGGCCGGAGTTGGTTTGCTCAATTTTATGCCACCGACGGCAGAACTGCCGGCTTGAGCCGCCGGAGCAACCGAACCGGGCATAACCGGTTTGGGCGCGGGGCGCTGGAGCTTGACAGTGTCATCCACGTTGCCGGCGCTGAATTTTTCATCGGCTGCTTCGACTTTGACGCTTTTACGGGTGCGGGTATCGTCCCCGGCCGGAGCATCCAAGTCAATTTCCGGAGCCGCAGCTTCCGGAACCGAGAGCTTTACCGTCTTTCGGGTGTTGGTGTCGCCGGGTTTGGCGTCCAAATCAATCACCGGGGTGTGAGCCGGAACAATACCTTCGACCTTTACCGTCTGGCGGGTTTTGGGCGTCGGACTGTTGGCCGCTTGCGGCGGCGGAGCTGCGGTCGGGGCGGCCAGTTTTACCGTCTTGCGGGTATTGGTATCGCTGGTGAGATCCTGTTCAGTCATGGCAATGACATCTTGAGTGTCAAGCGCTTCCAATTTCTGAGTTCGGCGCGTTACCGTATCTTCTTTCGGCTGGACCGTTGCTGCCGGCGCGGCAGCCGGCGACGGCGCCGGACGGTTGAGATTCAAAGGTTTGATACTCGGGCCGTTGGCGAGCGTGGAAAGTTTGACTGTACGGCGTGTACGGGTGTCTTCTTCTTCCGTTGCCTGCGGTTTGGGTGCTGCTGCCGCCGTTGTCTGCGGTTTGGGCACGGCCAAGCCTGCCAAACCCTGCAATTTGAGGGTGCGTCGGGTCATAGTGCTGGAATCCGGGGCCGCTGCCTTGGTATCCAGATCAATTGCAGGGGCACTTTTGCCGGGAGTGCCGGGAGTTATTTTTTCCGTTACCCGGGTCTTGGTATCGTCAGATTCCGGGAGGTTGTTAAGCTCTGCCATAAAACTGTCCTATTCTGCCGGTTATATTAATTGTTAAAAATC
Source organism: Lentisphaerota bacterium (assembly GCA_015061695.1). GTDB lineage: Bacteria > Verrucomicrobiota > Lentisphaeria > Victivallales > Victivallaceae > SIG78. The sequence goes on along the minus strand of SUWA01000004.1, from coordinate 32,498 downwards.
AAAAAAACACTATCTCATTCAAGAATATAATCCAGCATTTTAAAAATGCCAAATCATAAACTGTATAAACTGCATTAAAATATGTTTTTTTTGTCAAAAAACTGTCAAAACAGCAATTTTACGCTTCTCCGCCCAGCGTTTTGATGCGTTCGGCCACATCTTTGAACTTGGCGTTGTTGCGGTATATTTCCTGAAATGCTGCCAATGCTTCGTCATTGCGGTTCAATGCCGCCAGACTGCTGGCGCGGTCGTACATAACGGCAAACTTATGGCGATCCATGCGCACCATTTCGGTAAGTGCTTCATCGCAATACTGGATCGCTTCTTCGTATTTGCCTTGTTCGCAGGCGCAGCGGCCCAGCAAGGCCAGACTCTGGGTGCGGCGCTGGGGGCTTTTGGAGGCTTCTGCCAATTCCCTTGCCGCGTCATCATAACGTTTGGCGTCGGCATAGATCGAGGCCAGATCAAAGTGCAGCGCAGCTTCCACGGGATAGGCGCGGCTGCGGGCTTCGGCTTTTTCGATCCGGAACTCCATAAGGAAGTCTTCGGCTTCCTGCAAATTGCCGCGCAGCGACGGATCAGCGGCAGCTTTTTTGCGCAGTTCATCGACGATCAGATTGTATTTGGCCAGATAAGTGCGTTCGATCTGTTTATCCAACGTCGGGTCAAGTGCGGGCAGATTGCCGGCCACGATTTCCAGATTTTCGATAGCTTTGTCGTAGTCGCCGATAACGATGTAGGCTTCGGCCAGTTTTTTGCGCATTTCGTCGGAATCTTTTTCGGCCAACTCTTTGGTGTAGAGTTTGATCAATGTTTTGGCGTGATCGGCATCGCGCAATGTGCCTTCGGCCAGCTGAATGGTCAATGCGTCATCTTTAACGCTCTTGCCGTGACTGGCCAGACTTTCTTTTTCCCAGGCGGTTTTCTGTTGGGTGGCAAAAGCGGAGGCTTCGCGCAGTTCGTTCTGGATCTTTTTGTCTTTGGGATTTTTGCTGGCCAGATACTGGTAGACCTTGAGCGCTTCCTGCGCCTGACCGTCAGCGCGGTAACAGGCGGCCAGTTTGCGCATTACAGCTACATTGTTCGGCTGATAATCGTGCAGTACCTGCAAGGCATCGATGGCGATGGCACTGGCATCAGCTTTGAGCGCCGCGTCGGCCAGCGCTTGCAATATCTGCGGGTTGTTCAGGTTCAAAGCCAGCAGTTTTTCACATTCATTAACGGCATCCAGCGGGCTGGTTTTGGTCAGTTTTTTGATCTTGCCCATGGCAAAGTAGGTTTTTACCTGAACCGAAAACTGCAGTGATTTGAATTTCTTGGTGAACTGCTTTTCGTAACTGCGCAATTTCTGGCGGGCTTCGGAAAAAGCCGGAACGCGCATCACGGCTTCGAGCATACAGCTGATGGCGAATTCCCAGTTTTCCTTGCGTTCAAAGTCTACTGCCCGGGTGTAAAACTCGCGGATCCCGGCATGTACATCTTTTAAGGTTTTTTCTTTCATAGCTCCTGTCGGTCCGGCCGGAAATATCCGCCGGGCATCCCTTCATGTAAATATGTTTATAAAAAATATGTAAAATAAATTCAGATATATGCGGTCAAACCACCTCTCCGGGGATCAGCCGGCAGAGGGCAACTACTATTAATACACCCGGTTTGATGGTTTTTCAAGGTTTGGATCAAGAAAAAACTGTGTTTTTTGCACTTTTTGATACAGGTGTCAAGGCATTTATGCAAAAAATTTGCCGAAGATGAAAAGAGTGCTATATTATATATTCATATTTTTAAAGCGAATTTGCGGGAGATAGAATATGTTATTGGGCATGAGCGATCCATGGGTGACTGCGGCTTATCTGGCCAATATTGCGGTTACTGCAGTATGTGTAATTTACGGAGTTTGTTTTTACAACTCCGGTGATGATTCCGGAGAGGTCAAATGAATATAACGCTTTTGTGTATTATTCTGCCGTGCTTTCTGGCGCTGGTGGGTTATTTGAGCTATCTGGGGTATCGCTCCAGCCGCAGCAGCAAAGATTATCTGGTCGGCGGCAACTCGGTGCATCCGTTTGTGATGGCTATGAGTTACGGGGCGGCTTTTATCAGCACTTCGGCGATCGTCGGTTTCGGCGGGGTGGCCGGCGTTTACGGTTTGGGTTTGCTCTGGCTGCCGTTTATGAATATAGCCGTGGGGGTACTGCTGGCTTTTCTGGTTTTCGGCCGCCGGACGCGCCGGATCGGGCAGAAACTTGATGCCAATACTTTTCCGGAGTTTATCGGATTGCGTTTTCAGTCCCGCTGGATAAAGGTGCTGTTGGCTGCGATCATTGTAGCTTTTATGCCGATTTATTCAGGGGTGGTGCTGATCGGCGGGGCGCGTTTTGTAGAACAGGCGCTCAATATGGATTACAATCTGGCGCTGCTGCTTTTTGCGGTGGTGATCTCCATTTACGTCGGCTTCGGCGGTATCAAAGGTGTGATGTATGTGGATGCACTGCTGGGCGTGGTGATGGTGTTGGGGATGCTGTCGCTGCTGGTGATGACTTATCACGAACTGGGTGGGGTGGTCGCTGCTCATCAGAATCTTACTGATATGCGCCATCTGGTGCCGGAAAATCTGGCTCCGCTGGGGCATGAAGGCTGGACAGCTATGCCGCGCTGGAACTCGCAATGGTCGTGGACTCTTATATCCAGTTTGATCCTCGGCGTGGGGATCGGCGCGCTGGCCCAGCCGCAGCTGGCCGTGCGCTTTATGACCGTCAAGAGCGGGAAACAGCTCAACCGGGCAGTGCTGGTCGGGTCGGTATTCATTCTCTGTACCGCCGGGATCGCTTATGTGGTGGGGGCGCTGGCCAATGTCTGGTTTTTCCGCCATGACGGTGTGATTGCGCTGCAGGCGGCGGGCGGCAATTCGGATTTGATCATTCCCCGTTTTATTGATCGGGCTATGCCTAAAGCATTTGTCTATATATTTATGCTTACGCTGCTCTCGGCGGCCATGTCAACCTTGAGTTCGCTGGTGCATGTCAACGGCAGCAGTCTGGGGTACGATCTGGGCCGGACTTTGAGCGGAGATAAGATCGACAGCAAAAAAATCACCCGGATCGGTATCATTCTGGGGATTCTGGCCAGTATTGTGGTGGCATACATCTTCCCGCCGAGTATTGTGGCGCGGGGTACGGCGATCTTTTTCGGCGTTTGTGCGGCGGCTTTTCTGCCGACTTACGCGGCGGCACTTTACTGGAAACGCGCCACCCGTGCCGGGGTCTGGGCCAGTGTTATTACCGGGGCGGCGGTCAGTATATTCGGTTTGACTTTTATGCATATATCGGAATCCAAAGCGCTGGGGATCTGCCGCCTGCTGACCGGCAAAGATGTTATGGTAAGTAAATTTCCCTGGCCTTTTGTTGATACATTGTGTTACGCATTGCCTCTGTCGGCATTGGCATTGGTCGTGGTAAGTCTGATGACCAATGCCCCGGATGAAGAACATATCAAAAAGTGTTTTGAAAAATAACCTTGAAAGGAGCAGAGATCATGGCAGCAAAACAATTGCTCAGCGGCAACGAAGCTATCGCGCTGGCCGCATTCGATGCCAAAGTGGCATTCGGAGCCGGTTATCCCGGCACCCCCTCGTCGGAAATTCTGGATGAGTTTTCCAAACTCGGCGGCAAGGCCCAATGGTCGCCCAATGAAAAGACTGCGTTGGAAAATGCCATCGGCGGTGCTTTCGGTCAGGTCCGCACTCTTGCGACCATGAAACACGTCGGTTTGAACGTGGCGGCCGACCCGCTGTTTACCATTGCCTACTCCGGAACTCCCGGCGGTCTGGTCATTATTTCCGCGGACGATCCGGGCATGGCATCCAGCCAGAACGAACAGGACAACCGCCGTTATGCCATCGCCGCGGGCGTGCCGATGTTTGAACCGGCTGATTCGCAGGAAGCATACGATCTGCTGTTTGAAGCGTTTGAACTTTCCGAAAAGTTCCACCAGCCGGTGCTTTACCGGTTGACCACCCGGGTCTGCCACAGCAAGAGTCTGGTGGCGCGGCGCGAAAATGCAGTGGCCGCCCCGGTTCCGGGTTACACCAAAGATGTCAAAGCCAATGTTATGATCCCGGCTTATGCGCGGATCGCCCACAAAAATTTGCGGAAAAAACTTTCCGATATTGCCGGTTTGAGCGAAATATCGGGTGTATATACCAAAGAATTGACCAAGGGCAGTGAACTGGGGATCATCACTTCCGGCATCAGTTATCAGCACTGCCGCGAAGCCGCGCCGGAGGCTTCGATCCTGAAACTCTCGCTGACCTATCCGCTGCCGGAAAACAAGATCAAGGCATTTGCCGGCAAGGTCAAGCGCTGCGTGGTGGTCGAAGAAGGCGATCCGATTTTGTTTGATGCTTGCAAAGCCATGGGCCTGAATGTGGAAGGCAAGGCTGAAATGTACCGCTTCGGCGAACTCAACGTGGAACGCGTCCGCCGGATCCTGAACAACGATTTGAGTGCCGAACCGGTTCCGGCCCCGGGCAAGCCGCCGCAGTTGTGCGTGGGCTGCCCCCACCGGAAGTCCTACGAAGCTCTCAAGGCTTTGAATTGCATCGTTACCGGCGATATCGGCTGCTACACGCTGGGCGTGCTGCCGCCGTTTGAAGCGGTCGACACCTGCGTTTGCATGGGTGCAAGCATCACCACCGGTCTGGGGTTGCGCCGGGCGTTGCCGGAAGCCGATGCGCGGCGCGTGGTCAGCGTGCTTGGCGACAGTACTTTCTGGCACACCGGGATCAACGGTATTGTGGATATGATCTACAACAAGCCGGCCACCGGACATGTGGTCATGGTGCTGGATAACAGCATCACCGCCATGACCGGTCTGCAGGAACACCCCGGCACCGGCCGCAAACTGGATCACACTCCCGCCGAAAAGCGTCTGGTGATCGAAGATACGGTCAAAGCCATGGGCGTGGATAATGTTGATATTATCGACCCGCTGACCGAACAGGATAAATTGCGCAGTGTACTGGCCGAACGTCTGGCCAGCAACGATACCACGGTCATTATTGCCCGCCGGCCCTGTATTCTGGGGGCGGTCAAAGCCAAGAGTTATGAAGAAGCCGCCAAAGGAGAAAATAAGTGATTATGAGCAAGACGATCAATATTATTGTCGCCGGTTTGGGCGGTCAGGGCGTGCTGAAAGCCTCCGATATCGTGGCCGAAGCTGTGTTCAGTGCCGGATTCGATGTTAAAAAGAGCGAAGTGCATGGTATGAGCCAGCGCGGCGGTTCGGTTTCCAGCGAAGTGCGTTACGGCGAAGATGTGGCCAGTCCCATGATCCCCGCCGGAGAAACGGATTTTCTGCTGGTTTTGGAAGATACCCAGATCGAAGTCAACAAACCCAAGCTCAAAGCTGACGGCAAACTCATCACCTTGAGCGATGTGGATGCAAGCAAGCTGGAAAATCCCAAAACCATCAACATTGCCATGCTCGGTGTGTTGAGCGCCAGCTTGCCGGATATTCCGGAACAGTGCTGGATCGATGCATTGAAAAAATTCCTGCCCGAAAAGCACCACGCAGTCAACCTGACCGCGTTCGCTCTCGGTCGCGGTAAATAAAAATACAGCAATACAGAACAGGGGCTGCTGCAAAGTAAAATTTGCGACAGCCCCTTGTTTTATATCATCCGGAGTATGTTTTTAATCAAGAACCTCCATTTTGCTGATGAACCATTCTCCATTTTTTCTGACAAATTCAACAATCGCTTTTTCGGTGGTTGAGGTAGCCTCAACCGGATATGAAACCGTGATCGTTACCCAATCGGTTTTTACTTTACAATCCGTAAATGTGATTTGGTCGGGGTAGGCTTTCATCTTTATTCCGAGAAAATGTACCATAAGACAGAATTCTTCATCGTTCCGCTTATCAGGAACAACGTATTTGGCACAATTATCGAAATTTTCTTCATTTTTTACATCTTGCAACACCTGTATCGCGGCGTTTTTATTTTCCCGGATCATCTCTTCGCGCAAAGTTTTATTGCAGCGGTTCAGCAGCGGAGTACCGATCGCAACCGCAAGCGCGATTACAGTCCCGATAATGGAAAGGAGCTGTTTGCGTTTGTTCTTTTTGAGTGTATCATCTGCGGCAACAGCTGCCGGAGGAGTTGAAGCTGTTGCGCAGTCAGTCTGATTTTGAACAGGACAACCGCACTCCGGACACGCAACTGCGGCATCAGAGATTTTTTTTCCGCACTCTCTGCATTGAATCATCGCCATATTTTTTCCCTTTCATTTGCAATATGAATTTTTTAATGAAACGGAAATTAATATATCATAAGTTTTTTTTTTTCAAGCGTTTACGCTTTTTTTTGATATGGATCTGTTCTCAATACGGGTAGGTCAGTAAAAATCTTTATGATCAACTTTTGTATTGTAACTTTTTTAAAACTTGAATGGCATTTATCTATTTGCAGAGCAAATAGATAAATGCCGGGAAAAGGTTTGGAAAAAAGGGGTGGAGTTCCGTCTTCACCCTGCGGGTTACGCCGTGACAAGTTGAGGAGGGGGAAAAGGACCGATCCAGCAAAAGGTCTTTTCCCCCTCCTCAAGTACCGACCCTTATTGGGAACAGAGCATTTGATATTTGAAGCTGTTTGCAGAGTATTCGGGGCAGTGAGAATTTTATCAATTCTTTTTTTCCGGTTCTTCCAGCGGCGCAGGCAGGAGTTGCAAAAGCTCCATATTGCCGGGGGAATCGGTCAGACTTTGCCGGATATCTTTCAATGCCGCAATCGTATCTTTGCAAAGTTCGCTGCCGGCAAAATCCGGTATCGCGGGCAGTTTGAAGTCATCGTAGCGTTCAAAAAGATTGAATACGGTCATTTTTTCCAACGGCATGGCCGGTATGTAGGTTATGGTACCGTATTCGCTGGCGGCAATCGGCGCAATGATGTTGCGCTGGTCAAGGTTATTGAGTATATCGCACACCAGAGTTTCGGTCAAACCGGTACGTTTGGCCAGCGATCTGCTGTTGGGGGCCGGCTCGCCATCGGCAAAATCACGGGTGATGATCGCGGCCAGCATTACGGCGATCAGCCGTTTTTCGGAGGTGGTGCGTTCGCTGTCTTTAGCCAATTTGCTGTCATAATCGTAGGTTTGATAGAGGTAACTCAACGTTACGCCGAAGAGGATAACTGTCCAGTTACAGTAGCTCCAGACCAGAAAAAGCGGCAGGGCCGAAAAACTCCCGTAAATAACATTGTATTTGGAGAGCGCTATCTGCATGAAAAAATACCCGGCTTGCAAAAGCTGATATATCGTTCCGGCAATGATCCCGCCGAAGAGTGCCGCCGAAAACTTTACTCTGGTGTTGGGCAGAAATGCGTAGACAAACGTGAACAATATCCAGACGATCAAAAAGGGCAGCAACCGGAAAAGCACCTCAAGCAACGGCTTTATGCCCCGGAAAAACAACCAGTTTTCGGCCAGGAAATTCACTCCGCGTTCCAACAGCAGCGTCGCTGAACTTGCCGCGATCAGGAGTACCGGTGCAATTACCAGAAACGAAAGATAGTCGGTGAATTTACGGAAAATGGTGCGGCTTTTTTTGACATGCCAGACCCGGTTTACCGCAGTTTCGATGTTGCCGATCATCTTGATCACCGACCAGCAGAGGATCAGCGCGCCCACCCCGGCTATCACCCCGCCGCTGGCCTGACTCAAGGCCGATTCCGCAAAACCGAAGAGCCAGTTGAGCATTTCTTCCTGGTGTTTCATCTTGGATATCAACACAGTTTTGACCCATATATCCAGCGAAAAACCTTTGGCCATGCCGAAAATCAGCGCCAGCACCGGAGCAAAAGCAAAAAGCGTGTAATAAGTCAGTGACGAAGCCCGCAACTGGCCTTCGGCTTCGGTAAAAGTCGGCAGCGATTCACGGATGATGCACCAACAGCGCCGGAGATGCCATTTGCGGGAGCGGACGCTGCGTTCAAATGAATCAGGGAACACTTTTTTAAGCAGTTTTTTGATCATAGTTTTATTTTTCCGGCTTGTTAAAAGTATACAATTATAATGAAAATATAACCTGAATCCATCCGGTTGTCAAATAATAGTGCAATATTTTTTTCAGCAGCTGTCGGTGAATATTGGTTGACAATCCGCAGAATAACAGATGTTTTGGTGCGCAAGGATATACAATAAATACAAATTATAAAATATGTTTGCGATTTGCTTTTCAAAGCTTTTCATCTATATTACCACCGAATACTGAATTTACAGACTGGAAAGAAGTATGAAAAAGACACAATATGCAGTTTTTTTGCTGATCGTATTATTGCTTTTGCCGGCTAATTTGTTTTTGCTGTACCGCCGGATTTTTCCGGCTCCGGTGCCGGAAAAATCCGATGCTTGCAAAAAAATAATTTTGGAAAATTCTCCGGTAGCAGAGATAATTACAGCAGAACCGCAAGTTCAGACCGATAGTACAGGTAAAACCGACTTTTATTACCGTGTGCCGCAAGGAAGTCTGTATCACTCTTCCGGCGGAAGAGTCGTTTTCAGTTTCGGTTGTGATTTGACAAGCACCAGGTTCGATTGGATAGATCGGGATAGCGGTTACATAATAATGTACGGCAATGTCATTGCAATAGATTACAATAAAGATCTGCTTTTTGATTATTTCCGCTCCGGGACTGAAAGTGGTATTTCCGTCAACGGCAAGTATACGCCTGTTTTGCAAGCGGGATTTTCGCAGACGGAAGCCAGAACTCCGGATAACAGAGTTTTTGAATGGGCGGGTGATTCGTGGCAGGAAAAGCTGCCGGGTGATAAATAAACAGTAATATTCAGCTTAAAAAGTTGAAATTTTTCCGGTTTGGTGTTACTTTTCCCTTACAGCAGAAAAGGAGTGGTTGATTATGCGTAAATTGGATATAGTAAAACCGGATAGGGGAGAACGTTTCGGGATCGCCTCTAAAGGCGGTACAGCCATGCGGCGTTTCAGCTCGCTGGTGACGGCAGTTTTTTTGCTGATCGTATTATTGCTTTTGCCGGCTAATGTGTTTGTCATATACCGCTGGTTTTGCCCGGAACATGAAAAAATAAAGAGTGAAAAATTATCCGGTATATATCCTGAAGTTCTGCCAGGAGAAGAGATAATTGCAGTCGAACCTTGCGAACAGACGGAGGACGGGCAGGGAAAAATATTTTTTTACACTACGCCTCAAGGTCTCATACATTGTTCGTCCGGCGGCAGTCTTGTCTTTGGGTTGGGCAGTGAAGTGCTGGACGTTAAATTTGATTGGATAGACAGGTTTGACGGCTATATTCTGAAATATGACCGCATCACTGCCGCGGATTACAATAAAGATCTGATTTTTGACCACATGCGTAACGGTGATGAATATGGTATTGTTGTCAACGGAAAGTATATTGCACTTGAAAATACCGACTTCAGTATAAAAGGGGTAAAAACTATTGATGGCAGATGTTTTGACTGGACTGGTGATTCGTGGCAGGAAAAGCTGCCGGGTGATAAATAAACAGTAATATTCAGCTTAAAAAGTTGAAATTTTTCCGGTTTGGTGTTACTTTTCCTTACAGCAGAAAAGGAGTGGTTGTTTATGCGTAAATTCGATATAGTCAAACTGGATTGGGAAGAACGCTTTGGGATTGCTGCCAAAGGCGGGACTGCCGTGCGGCGTTTCAGTTCGCTGGTCATGGGCGTAATGCTGACGGCAGCTCTCTACGGCGTACTGGCTTTGTTGCGCGAGATATACCCGGGCACAGTTACGATCGAAATGTTTTTTCCCGGCGGCGCGGCCGACCGCTCTTTTATTCCGGTGATAACCGTGCTGCTGGCCATGTGGACATGGAGTATGCTGTTGCTCAAACGCAGTAAACTTGCGGTGCAGAAAAAGGCGCTGGCAGCCATCCCGGAAAACGCCACCGGAGAAGATCTGGCGGAACTTTACAGCAATGTCAGCGATTTTATCGCTCCGGCGGCGCTGGAAAAACTTTTGACATTGAAAAAACGCAATTTAAGCGAGTTGGAAATCACCGGGCTGATGGAAAGCTGTTTTGACGATCTGGAAAAAGAGTCCGAAAACACCTTTATGAGTATAAGTTCGTTCATCTGGGCGATTCCGGTGCTGGGATTTATCGGTACCGTGCTGGGACTGGCGCGGGCGGTCAGCAATTTCGGCAGTCTGACCGGCGCGGAGGGCAAGAGCGGTTTTGATGCTGTTTTGCCGCAGATCACCGGCGGACTGGCCACGGCGTTTGAAACTACACTTATTGCACTGGTACTGGCATTGATCCTGCAGTTGATTTCTTCGTACCGCTCGCAGTGCGAATTGGATTTTATCGGCGAAGTAAAGAAGCACATCATGTCTGCCGCCGGTCAGACATCCGGAACTGAAGTCGGAACGGAGCCGGATCGCTGATGAGCCGTTTCCGGAGGAAGAACCGGCAGCTGCCGGTATCTTTTTTTGCATTTCAGGATATTATAACGGCTCTGGCGGGGGCGTTGCTGATCATTGTTCTGCTGGCGGCTTACAACCGGAATCATGCGTCAGACGGGGCGCAGTCGCTGATTGCCAAATCGGATTATGAGCTGTTGCAAAAACGTCTGCAGCTGCGGCAGGATGAATTGAGATCCAAAAGCCGGGCGCTGAAAAAACTGCGCCGGGAACAGAGCCGCAACCATGACCGCCAATCGGCTGCATCGGTAAATTCGCAGTATGCAGCGGCGGAGGCGGAAGTCAATGCTTCGTTGTTGGAGTGGGAGCTGCTGCACAAAAAACTTTCCGCAGAAATCGCCGGCATCCGGCAGGAAACGGCTCAAGCCGATCCGGCAGTGCGCGAACTGTTGGAACAAGTTGCACAGTTGGAGCGTTTGCAATCCGTAATCAAGGAGCGGAAGAATACTTTTAAACTGGATAATGATGATTCTGAAGCATTGGTCATTCTTGATTGCCGCCGCGGCTGCTGGTTGTGGAGCGACCACCGGCAGCAGAAACTGCAGTTGGGCGCTGATGACCCGACGCCGCAAGCCGCGCTGAATGAGTTACGAAGTCGCCTGAAAGCGATCAAAGCCGATAAAATACGTTTGATCATTGCCATCCGCCCGTCGGCCGGAAAATTTGCCCAGGCGCTGAAAGATCAGTTGAGCCGGGAGTTCCCAACTGTTCGGATCATTGCTGAACCGCTGGTGTCGGAAAATTCAGGAGGGTTTGAATTATGAGCCGCAAGCGGGGATTTACTGTGCCATCGAGTCTGGATCTGCTGCTTGATGCCATGTGCAATGTGTTTGGTGCCGTGTTGTTTGCCGCCATATTGCTGGGCGGTTCTTCGGTGGCCGAAAGGCTGTCCGGCAACTCCAATATGGTGGATAAAGCGGCTTTTGACCGGTTGCAAACTGAACTTGAGGTAACTGAAGATCAGTTGAAAGCACTCAATATGGAATACGCTATACTGCAAAATCTTGCTCCTGTTGCCGAAGCTCAAACTCAAGCCGATCAACAGCTGCAGCAGCGTTACCGGCAGCAGACCGAACGGGCCAACGCGCTGGCTGCTGAACTGGAAACTATGCAGACTGAACTGGATAAACTCCGCCGGCAGCAGGCTGTATTGCAGCGCTGGCAGGGCAAAAGCGATGAATTATCCCGCTATCTGGCTGCAGAACAAAGTAAATTGCAAACACAGCTCAAACATACTGATATTGAGCGTGTAAAGTTGCCGGAACTGTCGGGTGTCAACGGTCAGGAGCCGTGGTGGCTGCTGGTAACATCCAACGAGATTTTTGTGATCGGCAGCAATAAGCATGTCCGCGATTTGCAAAGTTCCGGCGGCGGTATCCGCATAAATATGGTCAGTCAGGATGGTGAGGACTATTACAAATTGCGCAAGCTCCCGGGGCAGGGGATCAAACTCAATGAATTTGATTTCAAAAAAATGGCCATGCCGGAAAATCAGGATAAAAAATTTTTCCCCGCTTTGCTTTGCGAACCGGATGCCACGGCCAACTGCGCTTTGCTGATAAGGGAATTGCGGCGCAGTCAAATAAGTTATTTCTGGAAGATCGTACCGGGGAATGGTGCATTTTTGCGTACCGCCAGGGAGGCAAAGTATGAAGTTGCGCATTAAAATTGTGCTGTTGACCGCGCTGCTGCTGTTGATGGCTGTGATCGTATTTACGCTGTTTTATCTGCTTTACCGGAACGATCCTTTGAACCGCACTGCCAATGCTTTGCCGGAAGTCAATGGTTCTGAACTTTTCAGCGAAGTCGATCCGCCGGATGCGCAAAGGAATTTTCAGCGCCGTACCGTTCAGCTGGCATTGCCGGAGCAAAGCGTGGAGCGCTACGGTCTGGCCGGCGAAGTGGAAGCTGCCGGGGTGGAAATGGTCAAAGCAATTTTAGCTCCGGATGCGGTTGTTACCGTAAAGGGTTCGCCGGATTTGCTGGACAGCGCTACGGCAGTGATTTCCGGCATGGCGGCGATCCCGGCGCGGGGAAGCCTGCCTGAAAAACACTGCCGTTTCAGAGTCAAAGTCCATATCCTGCCCGGCGGCGGCTGCGAGGCCGCGTTCCCGGAATTTTTTACTTTGCAGAAAAATCAGCACCCAGCTGTTGGAAATCCGCGATAAAGCCCGGATAAGTTACTGCGCACGATTCAGCATCAAGTATGTTGGTAGTGCCATCGGCCGCCAGTGCGGCCACCGCCAGAGCCATAGCCAGACGGTGATCTTTGCAACTGTCAACCGTTGCACCGTGCAAGTCGGTGCCGGTAATGATCATGGCATCGTGCCGCTCGTCGATAATGGCGCCCATCTTGCGCAATTCGCGCGTCATGCAGTCGATGCGGTCGGTTTCTTTATTGCGTGCCTGCGCGGCGTTGGTCAGAGTTATGACCGCACCTTTGCTAACCGCCGCCACTGCTGCCAGCAGCGGCAGTGCATCGGGCGTTTGGCCCAGATCAAGCTCGCCGGAGTGCAGTTTTGCTCCCGGCAGGATCGTTACACTGCTGTCGGAGTTATATTGCAATTTTGCTCCCAGACTTTCCAGCATACCAAAGACCGCCTTGTCGCCCTGTGCGTCAGAAAAATCCAGATTTTTGATCGTTACGCCGCTGTTTTGGCCGGCAATGATACCGGCACCCAGCGGAAAAGCCGCTGTGGAAAAGTCGGCCGGAATAATACTGTCAAATGCCTGTAAAGTCTGATTGCCCGGTACGCTGAAGTGCATCAAATCGCTTGACGCGGTAAACTTTGCACCCAACTTGCGCAACCAGTTCAACGTTATTTCCACATAGGGCTCTTCGGAGAGGCAAGTTACTTCTATATTCATGCCTTCGCCGCTCAAACAGGGGGCGGCAAAGAGCAATGCACTCAAAAATTGACTGCACATGGCTTCGACTTGAGTTGTGCCGCTTCGGATCGGACCTTGTACGCTCAAAGGCGCGTGATCGCCGGCAGCGGACTGGACTTTTACTCCCAGATGCCGCAGTGCATCCAGCAACGGTTTCATGCCCCGGTTGCGTAAAGAATCATCGCCGGTAAACTCGATCCGGCCGTCGGCCAGCGCTGCCGCGGCCGTCAGCATCCGCAAGCCGGTACCGGAATTGCCCATATCCAATACTTTTGCCGGAGTCCGGACTTGACCGGCCACCCCGGTTATCTCCCAAAGACCGGCATATTTTTTTACTTGCGCACCCATTTGTTCGGCGGCCGCAAGGGTGCTGGCGGTATCATCGCTCAAAAGCGGTGCGCGTACAATACTGGTGCCTTCTGCCAGCAATGCGCCGGCAATGGCCCGGATGGTATGGGATTTGGAACCCGGTACTGCCAAAGTACCGGCAACCCGGGAGCGGTTGACTTGCAATATCATTTTATTTACCTCGGTTCAAGGCTTTTACCGCCTTGACAGTTTTGATTTTCCACTTATTGTTATTTTTGACCAATGTGGCGCTTATATCGTATGCTTCGCTGATCCTGCCGCCGTATGATTTGGGTTCGGCGGTACAGTGCGCCTGAATTTCGGCAACGGCTCTGCCGGACTTGTCAAGCGTTACGGTCATATCGGTAAAATCCAGCTGCAGAAACTTGCACATGGCCCGGTAGCGGCCGAGCGTGGAGGTGAATGTTTCAGGCGAGTCAAAATTCAAATCCATTCCTTCAATATTCACCGTTGCGGGGTAATCAAGGGCATCGGCGGCGGATTTGAGTTTCAACAAAGTACGAGCGGGGTTTTCCTGCTCGCTTTTGCTGATATTCAGTGCAAACTCATCCAGATGTTTTTTGATTTTGGCTTCATCCTGCTGCGACAGCAGAAAATACCCGCCGATCGCACCCGACACCAGCAGTATGCAGCTTAAAATCAGCAGCACTATCCGGCGTTTGCGTTGGCGGACGGAAGATTGTTCGCTCATACCAATTCCACTCCGGTATCGGCATTGGAAATATGGAATTCTTCCATGTGCAGTGCTTCATCGCCGCGGAAACTCAACTCGTGTTTGAACTCGCTTTCCAATGCCTCCAGCAAATTGGCATCTTCATTTTTCAAACGCTGCAAAACTTCCGGGTGCATGGTTACGCGCACCGGCACTTTTTTGTAGGCGCGTGTACGCAATATCACCTGCAGCCGGCGCTGGATTTCCACACTCATGGATTCGGGCGATTTAACCAGCCCGCTGCCGCGGCAGTAGGGGCAGGGTATATATACGGCATCCTGAATACTTTCGTGTTCCCGCTGGCGGGTCATTTCCATAAGCCCGAGTTTGCTGACCGGCAGTACCCGGGTTTTGGCCCGGTCATTCCGGGTCAGTTTTTTCATCAATTTATAAAGCTCATCGCGGTGGTGCATACTTTTCATATCAATAAAATCCAGCACCACCAGTCCGCCGATGTTGCGTAAACGCAGTTGCCGGGCGATCTCTTCGGCCGCCGCGCAGTTGGTTTGGAAGATCAGCTCGGCCTGATCGCTGCCGGCTTTGGAGCGGCCGCTGTTGACATCAATGGCGATCAGGGCTTCGGTTTCGTCAATGCAAATATAACCGCCGCCCGGGAGCGGAACCTGCCGTTGAAAGACCAGATTAAGCTGATCTTTGATCTGAAATGCCTCAAAAATCGGTTCGGTTGCTTTGTAGCGGATGACTTTGGCCGCCTGTTTGCGGCCGCCGAATTTTTTGATCGCCGCATAAATGGAGTTATAGGCTTCCAGATTATCCACCACTATTTCGTCGATCTCTTCGGTCATAAAATCCCGAATCGTCCGCTCCAGCAGCGATGGCTCGCGGTAGACCAGCGCCGGCGATATACCTTTATCCAGCGCCTCATCGACCTTTTCCCAATAGTCCAGCAGAATGTCCAAATCGTGCTTGAAGTAAATACTTTTGCGTCCTTCGCCCACGGTGCGGCAGATCAGCCCCATGCCTTCGGGGCGCTCCAGCGATTCAAGCACTTTGCGCAAACGGGTGCGCTCGGCATCGCCGTCGATCTTGCTGGAAAGCCCCAGATGGTCGGCGTAGGGCATCAATACCAGAAAGCGTCCCGCAATGGCAATATCGGTCGTGACCCGGGCGCCTTTAGTCCCGATCGGACCTTTGGTTACTTGCACCAAAAGTTCCATGCCCGGTTTGAAAACTTCGGGTATATCGTTGACCGTCAGCTTGCGTTTGCGCAGTTTTATGGCTGTATCCAGCAAGGTTTCGGTCTTGCTGCGGCCGCGTTTTTTGCGTTTGGTTTCCGGCGGTACCACCGGGTGGGATTCGATGATCTTATCCAGCGCTTCGTCCGCGCCGGTGAGCATGTCGCTGTAATGCAGAAAGGCATTTTTTTCGCAGCCGATATCGACAAAAGCGGCCTGCAGCTTGGGTTCCAGATTGATGATCTTGCCCAGATAAATATTACCCGGCACCGGATCGGAACTGTGCCGCTCCATGAGGTATTCTTCCAGCTTGCCGTTGCTCAAAAGTGCCACGCTGGTTTCAAGTTTTTCGCAATTTACGATCAGCTGTTTGCCAATTTTATGATTGAACATGATTTACCTGCAATAAGTTTTTGCCGGCCAGATTTTCCCGGCATCCGTTAAGGAAATTGGCTCCCGGCATGGCTTTTTTGCCCGGTACGATCAGTTCGGCTATTTCCAAAGCTCCACTGCCGCATGCGATCACAAATTTCTTTTTGTCCGCCCGGATGATTGTTCCCGGCGATGTTGGCAGATCGTTTTCTACGATTTCAGCCCGGGTTATGATCAGACTCTTGAGTTCGCCGTTTAGTTCGAGCATAAAACTTGCGCCCGGCCATGGCGTGTAAGCTCTGACCATGGCTTCGATTTGAACGGCGCTCTGCTGCCAGTCGATGACTCCATCGCTCTTCTTGAGCTTGGTGGTCATTGTTACCAAAGCCGGATCCTGCGGCGTGCCGGTCAGGCTGCCGGCGGCAATATTTTCCAACACTTCCAGCGTTTTTTCTGCGGCAAGTTCGCCGAGTTCCACTTCCAGCGCATCAGCGTATTCGGTGTTGTTCAAACTCCGTTCCAGCGTGTAATAAACCTTGCCGGAGTCCAGCCCGACTTCCATATCCATAAAACAGACCCCGGTTCGGGCGTCGCCGTTGACAATGGCGCGGGTAATGGGCGAAGCTCCGCGGTAGCGCGGCAGCAGCGAGGCGTGAATATTTACACAGCCGTATTTGGGCAGTGCCAACAGCGGTTTTTTCAGCAGTTGACCGTAGCTCACGACCAGCAGAAAGTCCGGTGCCAACTTTTCGAGTTTGGCTTGGGCCGCGCCATCGTTGAGTGATTCAAATTTATCGATTTTTAATCCGTTTTCGGCCGCAAAAGCTCCTACCGGGGTGGGCATAAGCGTGCGTTTACGGCCGGCGGGGCGGTCGGGCTGGGTGCCGATACCCAGCAGTTCAAACAAACCATCGCGGGATTGTTCGAGCAGTTTTTTCAGCACCGGTACTGCGATCGCTCCGGAGCCAAGCATGTATACTTTAAGCATAATAAAACAAAAATCCTTAATTTTTTATCAATATAAACTGGCCTGCGGCCGGAAAATGCGTTATTTTAATAATATATACGCAAAAAGAGAATTTTTCAATCTGAAAATATTACAAATGAATAATTTATATACCACATCCGCCGTGCCGGTGGCGTTAGCTCTGGGCAGCAATATCGGCAATGGCGCTGAAACTTTTTTGCTGGCTTGCAAACTCTTGCAGGAGAATGGCTTTGTGATCGAAAAACGCTCCGGCAATATTGTAACCAAACCCGTTGATTGTCCGGCGGGAACTCCGGATTTTATCAATTCAGCGCTGATCGGACGTTTTGCCGGTACACCGCAGGAGCTTTTGCAGATAACGAAAGGTATTGAAGTAGCGTTGGGGCGGCCGGCCGATCACGGATTCCATGAATCGCGCACCATTGATCTGGATATAATCATATTTGGTGATACGATCCTTGATACCGTAGATCTGCAGCTGCCGCACCCGCGGGCGCAACGGCGTTGTTTTGTATTGGAACCTCTGGCACAGATCGCACCCGACTGGATCTTCCCCGATACCGGTCAGAGTGTAGCCGGTGCTTTGCGGAAACTGAAAAATTGAATCAGTTGTTTCCGGTGTAAAATCAGCGATTTTTCCCGGCTGAAAGATGAAAAAAGTGCTGCAGCAAAACTTTTAAGGTTTTGCCGCAGCACTTGAATTTTTTATGCGGTAAACGTTAGTGGATCATTTATTTTCCGCAATGGCAGCCTGCGCCGCCGCCAGACGGGCGATCGGCACCCGGTAGGGGCTGCAGGAGACATAGTTCAAACCAACGTTGTGGCAGAACGCAATGGTCTTGGGGTCGCCGCCGTGTTCGCCGCAGATACCCAGCTTGATGTCCTTGCGGGTGGAACGGCCTTTTTCGACCGCAATGCGCACCAGTTCGCCCACGCCTTCGGTATCCAGCACCTGGAAGGGATCGTAGTCATAGATGCCCATTTTGACGTAGTCGCCGAGGAATTTACCGGCATCGTCGCGGGAGAAACCGCAACCCATCTGGGTCAGGTCGTTGGTACCGAAGCTGAAGAATTCGGCTTCTTCGGCGATCTTGTCGGCGGTAACTGCCGCGCGGGGAACTTCGATCATGGTACCGATCTTGATTTCCAGCGTGGTGCCGGCGGCTTTTTCCACATCGGACTTGATCTGCAGGATGATCGCTTTCTGCAGCGCCAATTCTTTGACATTGCCGACCAGCGGAACCATGATTTCGGCTTTAGCGCCGGCAACCGAGGCGGCTGCCTGCATGATGGCGCGGGCCTGCATGGCGGTAACTTCCGGATAAGCAATACCCAAACGGCAGCCGCGGTGGCCGAGCATCGGGTTGAATTCGTGCAGGCTTTCCACGAGCTTGCTGATGACGTCAACGGTTACATTCAGCTGTTCGGCCATTTCCTGCTGACCTTTGGGATTGTCGTTCTGGGGCAGGAATTCGTGCAGCGGCGGATCCAGCAGACGGATGGTCGCCGGACGGCCTTCGAGTGCTTCGAACATGCCCTTGAAGTCGCCCTGCTGCAGCGGCAGAAGAGCTGCCAGTGCTGCTTCGTACTGTTCGACAGCTTTGAGTTCTTCGGCATCCAGCGCTTGAGCTTTGAGTTCGGCCAAATCTTCTTTGCCGTATTCTTTCTTGAGCTTGCGCACGGTTTCGGCCACCAGGATCAAACGGCGGAATGCCACAATACGGTCGCCTTCAAAGAACATGTGTTCGGTACGGCACAGACCGATACCTTCGGCGCCGAATTTGACCGCTACAGCCGTGTCGTGCGGAGTATCGGCATTGGTGCGGATGCCCAGTTTGCGGTATTTATCGGCCAGCGCCATGATGTCGCCGAACGGACCGGTCAGTTCCGGATCAACGGTTTGAACCTGACCCTGATAGACCGCACCGGTGGAGCCGTTCAGGCTGATCCAGTCGCCTTCCTTGATGATCACGCCATTGATTTCCATTTGAGCGGCCTTGTAGTCGATATTGACTTCGCCGCAGCCGGCCACACAGCAGGCACCCATGCCGCGGGCCACTACGGCCGCATGGCTGGTCATACCGCCGCGGCTGGTCAGAATACCCTGCGCAACGTGCATACCGCCGATATCTTCGGGGCTGGTTTCGATACGGCACAGGATGACCGGTTTGCCGTCCTGGCTCCATTTTTCGGCATCTTCAGCCGAGAACACCACCATACCGGCGGCAGCACCCGGCGAAGCGGGCAGTCCAACGGTCAGTTTTTTGGCGGCAGCTTCGGCACTCTTGACAAACACCGGGTGCAGCAGCTGGTCGAGCTGGGCCGGTTCCACGCGCATGACGGCGGTCTGTTCGTCGATCAAACCTTCTTTCACCAGATCGGTGGCAATGCGTACGGCCGCCGCGGCGGTGCGTTTGCCGTTACGGGTCTGGAGCATGTAGAGTTTGCCGTTTTCGATGGTGAATTCCAGATCCTGCATGTCGCGGTAATGATTTTCCAGCTTGTTGCGGATGGCGTCGAGCTGTTTGAAACATTCCGGCATGGCTTCTTCCAGCGAGGGGTATTCAGCTGCGCGCACATCTTCGGCAATGTTCTGACGGGCGGCCCAGACTTTGCTGCCGGCCAGCGTGATCTGCTGTGGAGTGCGGATACCGGCCACCACGTCTTCGCCCTGGGCGTTGATCAGGAATTCGCCGTAGAAATAGTCATTTTCGCCGGTGGAGGGGTCGCGGGTAAAAGCCACACCGGTAGCCGAATTGCTGCCGGAGTTGCCGAACACCATGGTCTGGACGTTCACTGCCGTACCGATCAAACCGCGGATGTCGTTGATTTCGCGGTAGCGGATGGCGCGCGGGTTATCCCAGGACTCAAACACGGCCTGAATACCGCGGTAGAGCTGATCCATCGGGTCGGTGGGAAAGTCGCTGCCGGTGGCATCGAGTACGATCTTTTTGTAGGTGGCAATAAGTTCGGTCAGGTCAGCGGCGGTCAGTTCGTTATCCAGCTTGACGCCGCGGGATTTTTTCAGCGCTTCCAGCGCGTGTTCAAACAGATCCGAATCAATGTGCATTACTACATCGCCGAACATCTGGATGAAGCGGCGGAAGCTGTCCAGCACAAAGCGTTCGTTACCGGTCAGGTCGATCATGGCTTTGACCGTAACGTCGTTCAAGCCCAGATTCAACACTGTATCCATCATACCGGGCATGGAGGCCGCCGCGCCGCTGCGTACCGAAACCAGCAGCGGGTTCGGGCCTTTGCCGAAGGTCTTGCCGACGGTTTTTTCCAATTTTTCCAGTGCCGCTTCCACCTGCGGAGCGATTTTGGCAAACAGAGCTTCTTTGCCGATCTTGCCATATTCGGCGCAGGCTTCGGTGGTGATGGTAAAGCCGGGCGGTACCGGCAGACCCAGTGCGGCCATGCCGGCCAGATTGGCACCTTTGCCGCCGAGCAGCGCGCGCATAGTTTCGTTACCTTCGGAGTCATTACCTCCAAAGCTGTAGACATACTTGATGTCGGTGGCTGCACAATTTTTGCAACTCATGATCCTCGCTTCCTTTCTTTATTTTGAGGAACGTTTTTTTTCTTCCGGCACGCTTCAGTCTGACAAAGGTTTAGAAAGGTTATGCTCTGTCTGCATGGCCGTCCGGAAATGCTGTTTTTATGGTAAAACACCATGGATCCCGTAAATACAGCAATAAAATAATTGCAATTTACAGGCTGGCTCCGGGGTTTTTATTCCGGAAAGCATCACATGGTTTTTCTGGGAACGATATTTGCGGGTAAGAAACAGACTATGGAGTTCCGGCCATACTTCAGTGGCCAGTGCTTGCCGCTTGATGAAACTCATTTACCAAACTGCAAGCACCAAACACTGAACTGAAATCCTCTTCTCCGGGGCACTCCATTGTCGATTCCCGTGCCGCAAAAAATTATTTTTGTAAATCAGTCATGCGTTTCATTTAAAGGAACGCAATGCTTTGACGATCTCCTTCTTTTTGGGGTGTTTTTCCGCTCCTGTAACTACATAACTGCCGGAAATAAAGACCGGGAAGCGGAAACCGAGAATATACGCAAAACCGTCCTCGTGGTATTGGGCCAGTATTTTGCGCTGCTGTTCTACGTCGGTATTAAAATAATAAACGCCGATTTCGTCATTATCGATCAAAATGGCACATGCGCCGGTGGCGCGCAGTACGTCGGCGCGGATGGGCTGGACCTGAACAACTTTAAGGCCTGAATCCTGTAAGTGGTAGGCAAAATCCATCATGGTCAGATGGTTGTTGACAACGCTGGTGTATTCAAAATCATCAATACGGGTCGGTTTGAGCGGATCATCGGATTGGCAGCCGCTGAACAGGCACAAAACCAGTACCAGCAGTGGAAGTATTGCCCAGGCCGGATGAAAAAATCTCTTTTTTAACGCAGTCAAACTCATAAGCCCCTCAAGCTAATTCTATGGTCAACTCATGTTTAATATACACTATATAATCAAAAAAGCAAATTTTATTGGGTTAAAACTCTCCGGACGCCTTGACAATGACCGTGCGGAAATGTATATTATCGTGTATATACAACAGGCGGTAAATAATGTTCTGAAGATATTTTTTATAAATGCAAAAAGTTAAGGAGTAGGTAAAATGAAAGTTCTGCTGCATGTGAACTATTACGAAGGCGCCGGTAAATTCAACGATCTCTTCCGGATCATCCGTATGTCGGGTGCTGACGGGGTGGAATTGCGGGCCAAAACCTATTATGATATGGACAAAGCCGGTTATTGGGCTATGGTCGAAGAACTCAAGCAGCGCAACCCGGATCTGGAGTTGGCCTTCGGTTATCCGATGCACTTTTCCAGCGTGGATGAAGATACGCAGAAGAAAGAATTTGAAGAGTTTGTCGGATTTATTGACTGGGCCAAAGCTAAATGCGGTACCAAACTTTTGAATATGTTCACTGATTCTCTGGTCAATCCCGAGTGTGAATACTTTGATTTTGACAAAAACGGCAGTGCCATGGCCGATGATCTTTTGTATGCCCGTCATGGTGCCGGTTTGACCAATGTCGGCCGCGAGCTGGAAGCCCGCGGCATGATGGCGGCGCTGGAAAGCCACAACTGCTATATTCACGATACTGCCAAAAGCTGTGCCAAGCTCCTGATGTGTGTCAAGAGTCCGGCCATCGGTATCAACTACGACCACGGCAACATTTTCCTCAACCGCAATGGCGAAAGCATTGACCAGGTGTTTGAGCTGCTCAAGGGCAAGATCTACTATGCTCACCTCAAAAATATGATGCGTTCGCGGGATTTCAAGCACTACTTCCCCACGCATCTGGATGCCGGCCACATTGATACCCAGCTGGTGATGAGCAAACTGAAAAATGAACTCGCCTCCGGTATGATGGCTATTGAATACGCCTGTACCGGCGATGGTGTGATCGCCGCCAAGCGCGATATGGAATACATCAGATTCCTGCGTTCGTGGCTGGGGTTCTGATATTTGAATTTTGGAGATTTATAAAATGAAAATGCTGCAAAAAAGCATGGACGTAAACATCTTGAGCCGGTCAAAACTGCCGACTCCCGGCGAGATCCATTCGGAATTGCCGCTGGCGCTTGACCGGGTGGCGCAAGTCATCCGGCACCGTCAGGAAGTTTTTGATATTCTTGACGGCAAAGATCCGCGCAAGATCATTGTTCTGGGCCCTTGTTCCATTCACGACCGCGAGTCGGCGCTGGAATATGCTGATAAACTGGCCAAACTCAATGCCGAAGTCAACGATAAGCTCATGTTGATCATGCGCGTGTATTTTGAAAAACCCCGTACCACCGTTGGCTGGAAAGGGTTGATTTACGACCCGGATATGAATGGATCGTACAATATTGACAAAGGCATCCGCTTTGCCCGGCAGCTGATGCTCGAAATCGTCGATAAAGGTTTGCCGGTCGCTACCGAAACGCTCGATCCGATCCTTGTGCAGTATATTGTTGACGCGGTCGCCTGGACTGCAATTGGCGCGCGTACCACTGAATCGCAGCCGCACCGGCAGTTGGCCAGCGGTCTTTCCATGGCGGTCGGTTTTAAAAATGCCACCGACGGCAACATGCAGATCGCTATTGATGCGGTCAATACTGCCCGCCGCCAGCACAGTTTTATCGGGGTGGACGAAAATGGTGAAGTCAGTGTTTTCCGCACTTCCGGCAATCCCTATGGCCACATCGTACTGCGCGGCGGCAATGGACCCAACTATGGCGCCGAGCATATTGCCTTCCTCAAGGTGGCCATGCGCAAAGCCAAGTTGACTCCGCGGATCGTTATTGACTGCAGTCATGCCAACTCCGGCAAGCGTTTTGACCGGCAGAAAAACGTTTTTTACGATATTATGGATCAAATTGCCGGCGGCGAAAATGCCATTGTCGGCATGATGCTGGAAAGTCATCTTTGTGAAGGTCATCAGGATCTGGTCGAAGGGCGCAAACCCATGCCGAATATTTCGGTAACTGACGGCTGTATCGGCTGGCAGGAAACTGAAGAACTTGTCCGTTACGCGCACAGCAAACTTTAAGGTATTTATATTATGGATTATAAAGTCAGAGATATTAATCTGGCCGATTTCGGCCGCCGCGAAATTGAGATCGCCGAGCAGGAAATGCCCGGTTTGATGGCCACCTGCCGCAAGTACGGTGCGGAACAGCCGCTCAAGGGTATCAAGATTTCCGGCAGTTTGCACATGACCATTCAGACTGCGGTTTTGATCAAAACTCTCAAAGCGCTGGGCGCTGATGTCCGCTGGGCCAGCTGCAATATTTTTTCCACCCAGGATCATGCTGCCGCGGCGATCGCCGATATGGGGGTGCCGGTTTTTGCATGGAAGGGCGAAACGCTCGAAGAATATTGGCAGTGTACTTATGATGCACTCACTTTCCCCGACGGCAGCGGCCCTGATCAGATCGTGGACGATGGCGGCGACGCCACTTTGTTGATCCATCGCGGCGTAGCGGCGGAAGATGATCCTTCGATTCTGGATGAGCCGACCGATGTAACAGAGTTGCAGATCATCAACGCTCTGTTGAAAAAAGTTCTCAAAGAAAAACCCGGCCATTGGCACAAAGTCGCGGCCAATGTCAAGGGCGTTTCCGAAGAAACCACCACCGGTGTCCATCGTCTTATTCAAATGGCCGAAAAGAATGAACTGCTTTTCCCGGCGGTCAATGTCAACGACTCCGTAACCAAAAGCAAATTCGACAATATTTATGGCTGCCGCCACAGTTTGCCTGACGGCATCAAGCGGGCACTCGATGTCATGATTTCCGGCAAAACGGTCATGGTGTGCGGCTATGGCGATGTCGGCAAAGGCTGTGCCGAAGCTATGCGCAACGAGCGCGCCCGCGTGTTGGTCAGCGAAGTCGATCCCATTTGTGCGCTGCAAGCCTGTATGGCCGGTTTTCAGGTCTGTACGGTCGAGGATGCTTTGCCGGAAGCCGATATTTATGTAACCACCACCGGCAACTGCGACATCATCACGGCTGAACACATGAGTCAGATGAAGGATCAGGCCATTGTCTGCAATATCGGCCACTTTGACAACGAAATTCAGGTCGCCCGGCTCGAAGCGTGGCCCGATGTCAAAAAAACTGTTATCAAAGACAGTTCCTGTCCGGTTTCGCGTTACACCTATCCTGACGGCCACTCGATCTATTTGCTGGCCGAGGGCCGTTTGGTCAATCTCGGTTGTGCCACCGGGCACCCCAGCTTTGTGATGAGCAACAGTTTTACCAACCAGACTCTTGCCCAGATCGATATTGCACGCAATCCCGATCGCAAGGTCGGAGTTTATTTGCTTGACAAAAAATTGGACGAAGAAGTCGCGCGGCTGCATTTGGAAAAACTTGGTGCCAAGCTCACCAGACTTACTCAAAAGCAGGCTGACTACATTGGCGTTGCGGTTGAGGGCCCGTTCAAGCCGGATACTTACCGCTACTGACCGCTTTTCGCTCTTTACAACGGGGCTGTTGCAGATTTTTTTGCAACAGCCCCGTTTCTTAACTGTCTGGAACCGGCAGATCGCCTGCCGGTTTTCCGGTTAAATTTCTTCCCGCAGCTTTTTGAGCATAGTCAAGCCCTCAAGTGCGCAAATTTCATCATGCAGCGGATAATATTCGCGCAGCAGAAAGTTCACATATTCAGTGATACGCTCATTACCGTATACACGCCGTTCTTCGTTGTCATGCGCCATAACGGCAGCGCAGTTGCCGGCAACAACCGCCTTTTTTATGCCCGAAACCGTGCAATCTTCAGCCAGAACTATGCTGTATTGTCTGCCCAGATTATTCCGGGAATTGTGACTGTCAGTAGCTCCGGTCACCGGCAGCATTCTGCCTGCCGCCAGACTGGCACTCTGCCAGCGTGCCACCGCCTGATTGTTGCTCTCACGATAAAGAGCATTTTTATCAGCTGTCCCCAGACCGATGATTTCCACCGCATCAAATTTATTGCTTTTGAAGATCGCTTCACGTGCTTCTACCGGCATATCGTAGCGGTTATGCGGCTTCCAGTACGGGTGACAATAGATCGCCATGCCGCCGGAAGCGTGGATTTTATCAATGATCCATTCAGCTCCGGCGATGATCTTGCGCACATCCGGCGACAGCGCGGGATCAAGCTTGGCAGCGCGTTGGGCAATTTCGGCAGTGTACTGCTCGAACTTATCATTTTCCAGTGTGGCAACACTCCAGCTGCCGCCAAAATTTATTATATGCACTCCGGGCAGAAAATTGTTGTGCCGGTAGAGCGATTCCTGTTGGCTTTTGAGCTGATGAACTTCTTCTGCCGCAAAAATTTGATACTCCGGAACAGCTTCGCGCCAGAAGTCAGCGACCGCTTTTCCGGTATCCATTTGCATATGATCTGTAAAAGTTATAAAATCCAACCCTCGCAAGCGTCCGATCGCCGCTACGTGCAGCGGATCTTCATCCGGAAAAGCGCACTCCGAACTGTTGCTGTGCACATGAAAATCGCCCCGGTAAGGGTGCAGCGCAAGCAAATCATCTTTTAACGCATAAATGCCGAACTGGCAGACTTCCAGCTCCATATTGTCGCGCCTGGCAGCCAGCAGAAAACGCAATTCGCCCTCACAAGCGGCTGTAACTTCAAAGCTGATCGCACCGGGCACGCGGTCAACCACCTCAAACGGTATGGTATCATACTGCCGCCACAACGGAACATGTTGATCCACGGTCAGCGAGTTGCTGTTCATAAACTTGAGTACAAGTTCGCCGCGCTCAAAAAGCTGCTGCGAAGCAAACCGCGCCGACAAGGTTATCTGAATCGACTTGCCGACCGGCACGGTCTGGCGCGAAAGCTTAAAAAAATCGTGAAACATAGTTTTGAAAATTTCTGAATTTCAAATTAATCCAAATTTGCTATATCTTCAGCAGTAAAGACTTCCTGATAAAGCTTGATGGAACTGATCGCACCGACGCATCCGTAACCGGCCCCAGTGGGGCTGGTCGCGCCAATGTAGAGTTTACAGCGCTTGTTGATCGGGGGGACTTGGGCTTTGTCTTCCGTGCCGTGCAGTTCTTTATTGATATAGACTGACATCTTTTTGCCGTCATAAACCACTGCGCCCTCATACCAGGTGTCGGCTTTGAAAACGACTTTGGACTGGTTGGAGTGAGCCGCTACCTTGCTCTTTTCGCCATAACGGCACTGGAAAGTTCTCCACGAAAAGAAGATCGAAAACCCGGTGATGTTATCAGTCCCCTGCGCCAGATGCATGAACTGGTAACGTTTTTTGTAATCAAAATTTTTGCAGGTTTTGAATTTGACCAGCATAGTGAAACCTTTGGTGGCATCAAAGTTTTTCGGCTGCGGCACTTCAAGACAGGCGCGGGGGGTATAGGGATCCGGGTATTCAGCAACGAATTCCAGTGCCTTGCCGTCAGGGCCGTCGCACCAGCCGAGTTTATCCTGATTGTGGATGACGATCTTGCTGTTGTTGGGCGAAATATCCCGCAACAGCGAAAAATCTCCGGCATTGCAGTTGAGTTCAAAAACCGGTTTGGCATTTTTTACATCAGCATTCACAGCCAGTACAGTCAAGGCCGCCGTAAGAGTCAGAAAAAGCTTTTTCATAACAATAGATCCTTTTCAATAAATTATTTTTCGTAAACTTCAATTTCAAACAATCGTGTATTGGCACCGCGATTGGCAGTCACCACCAGACGCATACGCCTAGTTTCTTCCGGCGTAAACGTGACCGTCTGTTCTGCGCCGTTACCATCTTTCACCTCGGCAACAGTGATAAATTTGCCGTCACGCTCGATCTGAATGGAGTAATCCTTTATGCTGTTCTGCGCCGGATAAAGTACCACTCTGCCGATCCTGGCAGGCTTGAGGAACTCATACTCGATCCAGTCCGGAGTCTGGTTGGGCGTGGCATCGCAGGAAACCACCACGCCGCCGCCGTGCGGCCGGTCGCCGACCGTCCCGGTAGTCACGCCGTCAGCCAAGTGCCACAAACTGCATTCATTGAACTGATTTTTATACTTGTTGCTGGAAGCAAAGACCTTTACGCCCTCGTTTTCGTAGCGCTGATAAACGATATTGCCGGGCTTGACGCGCTTGGCATATTCTTTTTCAATAATGTTTTCAACTTCAGAAATGCTCTGCAGCTTGAAATCGCGCAGATCGGTGGTGAAAACTTTTGCCTGCCACGGAGTGAATTTTTCGATCAGCGAACCATTTTTGAATTCGCAGGTACGGTTTTCGCTCAAAACCTGGATTTTTTTGCCTGCAAAAGGAGCAAAGTTGATGGTGAAATCTTGATCTTTATCGGAACCGTTGACTGCCAGCAGCCAGTAGGTTCCACTGATGGGGTTGTATTTGGCAAGCACGCGCAGGTCTTTGTCAGAAACGGTCACTTTTTCGGCGGCATTACTGCGGATGACCGCTTCGTTGCCGACGATTTTAAGTTCGCGCGCCAGTACCGGCAGCCCCGCATAAAGTTCAGGAAACTGTTCTTCACAGCGGTTGTACTGCAAGATACCGGCAGCACCTATGGTCAACGCGTACAAATTCTGATTGCGGAATTCCTGATAGGTCGGAATACGGCTTTCGCGCAAGCCCACATCACCGTAACAGAATCCCTGATGCAGCCACAATACCGACTGCTTGAAGCCCGGTTTGGCATTATCGTAAGCCGTGCGCCAGTGGTCGAGTAAGACACCCATTTTGCCGAAGTTCGCCATAAGTTTGTAGCGATCAGTACGCGGGTAGCAATGGAACGCGTTGATTTCGCCGCAGTTCATATAGCGCGTACCGCCGGTGGATGCTGTGCTGATCAGCAGAGGACGGTAGGGGTCAATATCAGCAAGGTACGCCGCCAGTTTGCTTACATTATCCGCAGTCTGTCCGAAACAATCCGGTTCATCCATAAGATAGTGTATCATGCAGTTGGGATCGTCAAGTTTTTTGCGAAGCAGAACGGCAAAAGCTTCGGCGGATTCTTCGCAGAAATTCAACTTGCGCATCAGAGCAAGGTTTTTGCCGTAAAAGATGCGGTTGAACTGGAATTGGCCGGGGTGTTGGGGCTTTTCCATAGAAATATTGAATTCCGGAAGAATGAATTTTTTCGACGGTCCGCTGTTCCATACGCCGAGGATAAAGACCGGTTCGCCGTTACGGTACCAGATGCCGTCTTTACCCTGATACATTTCCCAGGGCTTGTGTTCAAGTTTGCGGAACGGTTTGATGCTTTCGGCAAGCAGTTTGCCGTTTTTGTCGTAGACTGCGGAATAAATTTCCAGTCTGCCGTAGGGCAATATAGCGTTATCGAACTCAAATTTTACATTTTTGTCTGCTGCAAAAGTCAGAGTTTTCAGCGCTTTAGCGGCATTTTTCTGCCGTACGCTTACGATGATTCTTGCGGCATTGCCGGAATCGACCTTGACCATACCGCGCACTTTATCGAGCCTTTGCGTGTAAAAAATCGCATCACGGTAGTGCGGATCGGTCAATTCAATAGCAAGCGGAATAAA
The DNA here is from genome assembly GCA_015061695.1 of Lentisphaerota bacterium. Taxonomy (GTDB): domain Bacteria; phylum Verrucomicrobiota; class Lentisphaeria; order Victivallales; family Victivallaceae; genus SIG78. The sequence continues at coordinate 3,458 of SUWA01000004.1, read as the reverse complement.
ATCCACGTTCAAATCAAAGTATTTACGCGCCATCACCCGTGCAGTTGCCGGGTCACGCAGGATAAAACAGCCCTGATATTTGCCGGTTTTCCTGATTTCAGAAGCCGGCATGGTGATCCTGACCTTTTGACCGGCAGTCAAATCCACAGCAGTTTGCGCTCTGCCGGGCATACCGTATTCAAGCGGTCTGAAAATCACTTCGGCAGACATGGTGCGGCTGGACTGCGAAATCACTTCTGCCTGCGCGGTGACGAACTGCTTGCCGTCACGCATTTCAGCCATACAGCGGGGAATATCAAAGTTCAGGACATATTGGGCAAGGTCAACGGTCGGCGGCATGAGTTTTTTGAACGAACCGGCATTGTTGGTTTCGCCGGTAAGGCTGCTGACTTCCTGATCTGCGTTGGGCAGATTATAGCTCTCGCGCACCAGATTGAAGCGCCAGCAGGCAGCCTTGGGATCACTTATCCCCAGTTCCGAATAAGGTATTTCCAGCTCGCAAGTCCAGAAATCCTTGCTCTTGCATGTGGCGCTGCGGTGATAGCAGAACCATTCAGCGTTGCCGACAAAACCGCCCTGATCGCAGGTACGTTCAAATGTACGGTTGAAGCTGTTGACGATAAAATGCAGATAGCTGTCGCTGCTGTCGGATGGCGTGACCATGAATTCCACGCAGTCGGTGCTGGAAATGGTCGTGATCGGGTCATCAGTTACCGGCAGCCGGTCGGCAGGAATATACGCCTTGAAACCCAACACGATCGCTGTATCGGTATAAACGATCTTGACTTCGGTTCTCCGCTTGGCGGGAGTTTGATTGCGATCGTTGAAAAGCAGGAACTTGTCAATAACCTCCGCCTTACTCCAGCAGTGATCGTCAAGCTTGCCGTCGATCACCGGCGGATGCGCAGTATAAACTGGTTTATACGCATCGGCAGCAAGCTGCAATGCCAGTGCAAACAGTACAAAACAAATAAAGTTCTTCATATTGATCAATTACCTCCGCGCTTGCTGTAGGGCAGATCGTCAACCGTTTTACCGCCGCCAACCTGCTTGAGCGCTTTAGCAGTATTGAAGGAGTCGCCTTCGTTGAATTCTCTGAAACTCAACGAAGCGGCGTGACCATCAAGAAAAGCTACATTGCACAGACCGCCGGTCGGGAGAGGAGTTGCCGCTGCACCTGCATAGGGTGTCCCGCGGGGGTCGCCGCCGCCATGACGGAACGACGCATACTGCGGATAACTTGTGGTACTTGCCGAGGGCTTGGCGCTGTCCATAAAGACCTTGACTACCGAGGGATCCGGAAAACTGTTGCGGCGGAAAGCTTTACCGGCAGCATCTTCTTCGCTCTGCAGCACCTGATGGTTGCCAATGTAGTGAAAATAAACGAATTCAGTCTGGGCAAAACTTCCGCTTTCGCTGGGGCATGCAAAAGTTGAACCATCACGCTTTTCATTTTTGGGATAACTTATTCCGTAGGGTGAGCTTGACGGAAAATTGTGTTGGGTATCAAGTCCGGAAATAGTTGCCGGCCACTGTTTGGTAGCGGTATATTTGCAGTTTTTGCGCAGACCGGGCACCAGATAATCTTTATAATCATCCATATACAAGTTGTGGCAAAGACCTATAGTCTTGAGATTGCCAAGACAGTTTGCGGTACGGGCGCGCTCACGGGCTGCAGAAAGAGCCGGCAGAAGCATTGCCGCCAGGATCGCAATAATAGCGATGACCACCAGGAGTTCGATCAAGGTGAATTTTTTCAGGTTGGTTTTCATGTTTTTCTCCCTGTTTTATGGTATATATTTAAGATTTTTACAAGATCCAAAGTGATAAAAACATTATTGAAATTATACTTGAAAATCACCTGATTACAAGCCTCCCGTTTATTTTATTAATAGCCAATTATTAAAAATCAAGAAAAACCGCACAGGAAACAGCACAGCAATTTGCAATGTGTACTTTCTGCGATTATATTTATCCGGACTTGCTTCGGGATTGATATACCGGAGATTCGTTTTCTGACGTAAAGTGTTCTGCGCAAGCTCTGTACTGAATAATGCCCTGACAAATATCTGGAGACAGATTATGGAAAAATACTCTAAAATTACCTATAAACGTAATCTTGCTGCTGATTATCTGGAGAATGTTTTGGCAAATCTGCCGCCCGGCGGTAAGTTGCCGGGAATCCGCACCATGATCGGACAAAGCGGCGTGGGGCGCACGCTGCTGGAAGCGGAGTTGAGCCGTCTGGAGCAGAATGGTTTTATAGAAATCAGGTTACGGCAGGGCTGTTATAAAAAATTCCGCACCGGCAAAAACCGGGTGCTTTATCTGCATGAGGTGTTGTATCCGGCAAAACATCCCGGTTTCAACGACATACTTTTTGAAACTGCCCGCTCCATTGCCCGGGAGCGTGGCTTGGAACTGAAACTGGTTGATATTGCCAATATGGACGAATCCGGGTTGCTGGCATTGTTGAAAAACTCTCCGGCGAATATGGTTTTTCTGGGCGGACCACGCGAGACATCCCGGGCTGCTTTTATCCGCAGGCATGTGCGTTATTGCGTGGAAATATTTCCGCGACACGCAGTTACGCTGGGCGCGGAATTGCGGAACGCTCCGGCGACTCCGCTGCAAATGGAATATCTCTTTCAGAAACAATATACAAAAATCGCCTACATTCATCAGGGTGAAAATTGGAACAATACTCCGACCCAGCTGATGCGGCTGTTGGATTACTACCGTATTATGTCCGAAAAGCATCTTCCGGTCTATCCTGAATGGGTATTCCAATACACCTACGAGTGGAACACCTTCAGCCGCAACATGCATAAGATGATGAATTCACACCATTTGCCCGAAGCAGTGATCGCCCCTGGCAGCTGTATGGAACACCTGTACAACTTCTGCGCCAATAACGGCATAAAAATCGGCAGCGAACTGGCTATCATGGGCTGCGACGATCTGGTGCCGGAACTTTCGCCGCGCCCGACATCGGTTACCAACTATGCCGCGGAAATGGCTCATCAGGCATGGTCGATCATGGATTCGCTGCTGCAAGGCGTTGAACGTCACGATTTGACCAATCTGAAAATAGTTACCGGCGAAACAGTACCCATACGTCAGATCAGTCAGTAAAAGGGCTGCAGCCAAAGATGATTTGCTGCAGTCCGGGCAGGAATCATCATTTTTATGATTTTTCCAGCCCTTTTTCATTTTTTCATTTGCATTTAATCATTTTCGTTATATATTAAATATATCGCAATGAGCGAGTGTAACTCAGCTGGTAGAGTATCACGTTGCCAACGTGACTGTCGACGGTTCGAATCCGTTCACTCGCTCCAATTTTTTTTGCTTCATATCGCGGCGCCTCACGAGCCTTGCCGGCGTCGCTCACTCGGTCGAGTACAGTCGTACACTCCCTCGTTCGCTCCTTGCAAAACTCGTGATGCATCCGCGCT
>SUWA01000092.1 GCA_015061695.1 Lentisphaerota bacterium | reverse complement strand
CATTTATAATGATGCCAACAGCTGCCCCTCAAAGCAAATTCATAAGAAAATGCAAAAATATAACGCAGAATAACCGGATATGTTACATATTTGAGCTTAATTACTACAAAAAACAAACGGCTGTTGCAGAAAATCTTGCAACAGCCGTTTGTTATATCAAGAATAACAGCGAGGCAGTATCACATAATTAATTGCGCGACACCAGTCGCGGTTCTATCCTGTCGCAGAGAGGCGGCGCTGCGCAGCAATGCCGCATTGCCGATCTTTGGCGGCATTGCGCGCTTAAACGCTCTGCCAATGCCGCCAAAGGCGTGAAGTATTGCGAATTTCGCCGCAAGACTCACGCATTTTGATATTTGGCCCATTTGGGGTCGTTTTCAAAGACTTCTTTGTAGAAATCTTTGAGTTTGAGATCCGCGGCCGCCGCTTCATCCAAAATGATGACCGTATCCGGATGCAGCTGTAACGCCGAAGAACTGATCATAGCCGTCATCGGACCTTCAATGGCCGCGGCCGCAATGGCCGCCTTGCGCTCACCAGTGATGAGCTGCAAAACTTTTTTGGCATCAAGCACAGTACCGACCCCGGCAGTGTAAGCGCGGCGCGGCATGGATTCCGGCGGATTGAAGTAGATCTTGTTCTGCTCATAAGTGGTGTTGTTCAAATAAGCCACATGAGTGCGGCTGGCGAAACTGGTGCCGGGGTCGTTGAAGCCGACATGGCCGGATTTGCCGATACCGACCAGCCAGAGGTCAATGCCGCCGGCTTCGTCAATGGATTCGTCATAACGGGCGGCTTCGGCTTCTTCATCTTCGGCCAGCCCATCCGGCAAATGAGTGTTGCGGATGTCGATATTGACGTTGTTGAAGAGGTGCTTGTTCATGTAGTAGCGATAGCTCTGATCGTGTTCCGGAGCCAGACCGGCATACTCATCGAGGTTCCAGGAACGCACCTGCGAAAAATCGACTTCGCCGGCCTGATTGAGGCGCGAAAGCTCGGCATAAACATTTTCCATGGTCGCACCAGTAGCCAGACCGAGTTTGAATTCGGGCTTGGCATTGATCGCATCAGCGATCATGCGGGCAGTAAGTTTTTCTGCGTCAGCAGAAGTCTTGCAGATGATGACATCCATAATCACAGCTCCTTGCTATAGAGTTTGAAAGTTGAAAATTGTTTGATAAAAGCCCGGCAACACAGCCGGAAAATCATCAATTCATACATTGGTAAAATATACCACCAAGCGCAGGATTTGCAATGATTTTATGATTAAAACGCTGAAAAAACTGCTGAAAAGTCCATTTTACCGTTTTTGCCGCCGCACTATACTTGCATAACCCGGAAATATGGTTGCAACCTCCTGTTGATAAATACCAGTATAAAAGAAAATGATTTGAAGAAAAAATTTTGAAAAAATCACCGGAAAATCACTTTTTAAACTTGCTTTAAAGAAAAATTCGGATATAATTAAATAAGGTTAAAGACAAATGCAACCGCTTGCATAAATATGATAAGGTAGTTTATGGACGAAAAAATACTGCTTAAATACCAACGCCGGATAGATGATTTTTTGAGTTCGGTGAGCGATAATCTGGTTTACCGTGATTATATACCACTGACCGTAGAGGCGGCAATAACGCCGGAGCCGGTGCCTTTTGCCGATCGCCTGAATCTGGATTACCACCCGGTGCATGAACGTGAGAGCTGGGGGTACGATTGGGCGAGCGCGTGGTTCCATGTTACAGCCGAAGTCCCGGAAGAGTTTGCGGGCAAAGAACTTTGCCTGCGCTTTCATGTTGGCGGCGAAGCGCTGGTGTTTGATGAAAATGGCGTGCCGGTGTACGGGCTGACCGGTTATTCAGTTTTTGATGAACTTTATTGCAAAGAACGCATGGTCATCGGCAGCGGTTTCAAGGCCCATGATAAAGTGGAATACTATATTGAGTGCGCGGCTAACGGTTTGTTCGGCTGTCCGCTGCCGCGCCCGCACGATGTTACCACGCCGGTAGCCACCTGCGGAGTGGGCAGCCGTTTGCTCAAACACATGCGGCTGTGCATTTTTGACCGCGATACCTGGGGTATGCTGCTGGATATGCGGATCCTTAACGGAATCCTGAAAAGCTGCGGGCTTAAAGATTACCGCGGCAAGCGGATGCTGAAGATCCTGACCGATGCCATGGATCTGTTCAACTACGATTGCAGCAATGCACCTAAAGTGCGCGCCATGCTCAAAGAAAAAGCCTTTTCGGCGCCGGCAGAATACTCTGCATTGACCGCCTGGTCGGTCGGACACGGTCATCTGGATGTGGGCTGGCTGTGGCCGGTCAGGGAGTCGATCCGCAAAGCGGCCCGGACATTTTCCAGCCAGATTGTGCTGATGGAAAAATATCCGGAATACGTTTTCGGCGCATCCCAGGCCGTGCTTTACGAAATGATCAAAGAAAATTATCCGGCACTTTACGAAAAAGTCCGCCACTATGTTCAGTCGGGCCGTTGGGAAGTTCAGGGCGGCATGTATGTGGAAGCCGACTGCAACCTGACATCCGGCGAATCGCTGGTGCGGCAGTTTCTGCACGGGAAGAATTTTTTCCGGGATGAATTCGGCGTGGAAGTCAAAAATCTGTGGTTGCCGGATGTATTCGGTTATTCAGCCAATCTGCCGCAGATCATCCGCAAGTCCGGATGCGATTATTTTCTGACCCAGAAACTTTCGTGGAATGAGTTCAACACGTTCCCGCACAATACCTTCAACTGGGTGGGGGTGGATGGCACAAGCGTGCTTTCGCACTTTCCGCCGGAAAACAATTATAACGCGTTCGGCTCTTCCGAACAGCGGATCGCCGCCGCGAACCGTTTTGCCGAAGCCGGTGTAATGGATGCCTTTATGAGCTTGTACGGCATCGGCGACGGCGGTGGCGGCGCCAGCGAAGACTTTGTGGAAAATAACTTGCGCCAGAAAAATCTGGAAGGCTGCCCCAAGGTCGTATTCGGCCGGGCAGATGAGTTTTTTGAACACATCAAAGATTTGAGCAGCGAACTGCCCAGCTGGCACGGCGAACTTTACTTTGAACTGCACCGCGGCACCATGACCAGTCAGGCACGGGTCAAACGGGGCAACCGTAAATGCGAACAGTCTTTGAGCGCGTTGGAGTTTTTGTACAGCGCACTGCCGGTAAAAGAGTACCCGGCAGCAGAATTGGACAAGATCTGGAAAAACGTACTGCTCAACCAGTTCCACGATATTTTGCCGGGTTCGTCCATCCACATGGTCTACGAAACCGCTGAAAAAGATCATGCAAGGATCCTCCAACGGAGCGAAGAGCTGGCACGCGCTGCCGCCGGCAAGTTGTTTGAAGCATCAGAAAAAGGTGCCGTGCTGGTCAACACTTTAAGCTGCGATGTTTGCGAAGCCGTGGAACTGCCGGAGTCGTGGGGTACAGCACAAGTCTGCGATGCAGAAGGTAAAATGGTTGCTTCGCAGCTGGAAGACGGCAAGGTGGTAACTTTGCTGCCGCTGCCCGGCAACAGCTTCAATAATATTACCCAAGCCCCCGGCAAAGCTGTTCCGGTTGCACCGCTGAACGATCTGGTGCTGGAAAATAAACTTATCCGCTACGAATTCAACAACTCCGGCCAGCTGATAAGCGCCTTTGATAAAGAACGCAATTGCGAAATCATGCAAGCTCCGGGCAATGTCTTGAGCTTGTATCACGACCGGCCGCTGAATAACGAAGCCTGGGATATAGAGGTCTATTATCAGCATGATAAAGCCGGAGAATGGCACGGCAAACTGCAGAGCGGCTTTACCGGGCCGGTGCGTTCGTCGCTGAAATTTGTTTATAACAACGGCCAATCAGCTATGGAACAGCAGATCTTTTTGCGGCCCGGCAGCAAACGGCTTGATTTCTGCACCCGCATAGACTGGCAGGAAAACCGCATGATGCTGCGGACGTCTTTTCCGGTGAATGTTGCTGCTTCTGAAGCTGTTTACGATATACAATATGCCTATCTCAAACGCCCGGTGGCCGATAATACGATCTATGACCGGGCCCGATTTGAGTGCTGCGGCCAGCGCTACGCCGATATATCCGACAGTTTGGGCGGGGTCGCGCTGATGAATGATTGCAAATATGGCTACCGGATCAAAGATAACGTAATGGATCTGGCTTTGCTGCGGTCGCCGCGCCACCCCGATGCCAGAGCGGATATTGGCGAACACTTTTTTACCTACAGCTTTATGCCGCACAGTGCTGACCATGTCGGTTCCGGCGTGATCGACGAAGCGGCAGCCCTCAACCGGCAGCCCTGCTGTTTTGACGGATTCCAAACCGGAGCCGCCCAACCGCTGTGCCGTCAGATCGCCGGTAAGGGCATTTCGCTTGAAATCACCAAAAAAGCCGAACGCGCCGACAGTTGGATCGTCCGGGTGGTGGAAACTGCCGGCAAACACTCATCCGGTACTCTGTTCTGGCGGGATGATAATATAAGCATCCACGAAACTGATTTGATCGAATGGGCGGATCTCGGGAGCGTGGAATTAAACGGCAAACAACAGCAAATAACCCTGAAACCCTTTGAAATCAAAACATATATGGTGAGTTATGGCAGTAAGGATAAGTGATATTGCCGCGCTCGCCGGGGTCAACGCATCGACCGTATCCCGGGCATTGCGCGGAGATGAAAGGATACAAGAATCCACCCGGGATGCGATTTGCCGTCTGGCCTCCGAGATGGGTTATTTTCCTAATCTGGGCGCCCGTCAGCTGGCCAATGGCCGTACCGGGGTGGTGGCAGTTACCGCCGGGTATCTCGGGTACGAATATCTGACTCCGGCCGTGCGCGAAATAGATCACGCATTTTCTGAAAACGGCTATGTTTTATCGGTGATTCCCGACAGCCGCAGCGATGGTAAATTTGTGCGCACTTTGCGGCTGTTCAATCAGCGATTTTGCGATGCGGCCGTGCTGTTTTCGCCGGCGCCGCAGCCGGATGATCTGCCGGAACTGGTGCAGTTGCAGAAGAAAAAATTTCCGATGGTTTGCATCGACCAGTGGCTTGCCAATTACAGTATTCCGGCAGTAAGCAACGATGCCGGAGAGTCGATCCGTCAGCTGGGCGAAAAATTCTGTCAGCATCAGGTCAATGCGGCCGCAGTGATCTATCCGGATCAAAATACGGTATCACTTGCCCGGCGGCGGGCGGCAACAGATTTTCTGACGGAGCGCAATATACCTTATGTAACGGAACTGGCGGATGTACCGGAACTGCTCCGGCGCTGTCCGCGGGCCAATTTCGGGATTTTTTCCAATAACCCCTCGCTGCCGGAACTGGAACAGCTTTTTGGGGAACAGAAACCCGCGCGCTGTATCGGCTGTATGTTCGACAGTTGGAAATTCAACGCACCGGCATGTTTTGATGCCATATATTTGTGTATACAGGATATTGAAACCACCACCCGGATCGCCGGACAGTATCTGCAGCGTATGCTGGCGGGTGATTTTGACATCGAACCAGTTACACTGATCCCGCCGAAAACGATTTTTGAACCGATTTTAAGATAAAGCAACCCCGGGAGGATAAAATGAAACTGTTGAAACTTACAACTGCGATCCTGCTTTTGCAAATGTGTTGCATCAGCACATTCGGCAGCAGTACGATTCTCAAATTGGATTTTAATACCATGCCGGAATCACTTTCCGGCGGCGCGGCCAAACTGGTTGATGGCTGCAGCGGCAAGGCTTTGCTGCTGCACGAAGGGGCATACTTGAGTATTCCATCTTCGGCTGAATTGCAGAAAGCCGAACAGAACGGCACCTTGACCTTTGAGTGTTTTTTCCTGCGCGAGGAAGAAGATGAATATGGTTTTCTGATCCGGCATAACGGCAGTTTTTCGGTACGGGTGATCCCGTGGGATCCCCGCCGGATCAATATCGGGATCTGGAGTACCAAAGGTTATATCTCGCTGGACAGCGAGCCATGCCTCAAAGCCGGAGTATGGCAGCATGTGGCTGTAACCATAACTCCGACCGAAGTTGAATTGTTCATCGACGGGGTCAGCAAGATGAAGCGGCCGATCAAGGCACCGGTGCGTCCGGCCAAACACCCGGTAACGATCGGGGCGGCGGTTGAACCCAACAAACGGGTGATCGACCAGTTTGCGGGCGTGGCGATCGACGAAGTCCAGATCACTTCCGCCGTTCGTAATAAAGCATATTTTGAGGGTATCGCCGCCGAGGCTACCGAGGTATTTGAAGCGCGCCATAAGACCTTTGGTATGCCGCCCAAATGCGCTCCGGGCAAAGCGATAACCGATCGGACTGCACCGCAGCTTACGCGCAGCGGCAACAATCTGAAAGTGGAAAACAGTTTTTATATTCTGGAACTTGACCGCCGTAATTTCCAGCTGGTGCGGCTTTACAACAAATTTACCGGCAGCGAATGTTTTCTGCCCGGCGGTTCGACCTTGTTTGCCATGACTGCCGGCAATAACTTCAAGCGGCTGGATCCGGCATCGTTCAAGCTCAAAGAACTCAAAGAAACCGCCTCCGGCAACACTGTAACGCTGGTGGCGACTGTCCGGCAGGAGGCGGTGGATGTGGAGCTGGATCTGATCCTCGGATTCAATGATTCTCCGGATATAACGGTCAATGCCGAAATGCGCAACGGCAAAAAATCCCAGCGGTTGATGCCGTGCGTGCCGCTGGTGGAAAATATTTCCATCGGCAAAGATTTCAACGAAAATTATTATTTCAATCCGCATGTCAGCGGCTGGTGCGGTAAAAAAAGTTTTGAAATCGCTCTGGCCTACGGCTTCCGCAGCTGGCTGCAATTTGCCGATGTGTTCAGTCCGGCGCAGGGCGGCGGTCTGGCCTTGAGCGGACAGGATACCCGGGGCGTGGTCAAAGGTATTGCCACACGCAAGACCAAACGCAACGGCAAAGTGGGTGTAAAATACAATCTTTGCTGGCTGGCTTCCGGCGACAAAAGCGTGTCGCAGGTTTTTGATGAAAAACGGCCCGGTCTGGCCATGGCCTTTATCTATCTGCCCGATACTTTTGCCCCCGGCGAAAGCGTCAAACTGCCTCCGGCCAAACTGACCGTACACCGCGGATCGGTTCTGGACCCCCTGATGACCTATGCCAAGTGGTGCCGTCAGGCATTCCCTCACGATCCGATCCCGGAAAAAGTGTTGGAAGAATTCAATTTTGTTGCAGTTCACCGCAAAGTAGGCAATGCAGGTTATTTCAAGGGCTACGAAACGCCTCAAGGGTTGGCTCTGGCCGACAAGATCGCAGCCGACGGCAGCGATCACCATCTGCAGCTGGCTTTCTGGTGGGAGCGTTACGAAAAGATCCCGGATCCCAAAGGCGGCATCAGCGGCAATTATCTGTACAAAAACTCCTCCGGCGAAGGCGATTACAATTATGATCCGATGCTGGGCGGTCTGGATGGTATGCGCAAAGAGATCGCAGAATGTAACGCCAGAGGCTCCAGCGTGGTGCTTTATACCTGTTCGCGGGTGGTCGGCGATGACTCGCAGGTCGCACTCAAACACCCTGACTGGGCACTGCATACTGTTCCGGGCAAAGCCAACCGCAGCTGGGGATGCTTCAATGTCTGTCCGCAGATCGGCGCCTGGCAGGATATGTATGCTGCGGTCAACGCCCGTCTGGTGCGCGATTTGGGTGTAAGCGGGGTTTATCTGGATACCACCGCCGAGATATTGCGCTGTTATAATCCGGCCCATCCGCACCCGCGCAATCCGGTTGACGGGGTGGAAAGTATGCTGAAAAAAGTCCGCTCTCAAGTCAAAGCAATCAATCCGCAGGCAATGATAATGACCGAATACATCGGTTCGGAATATTTTGCCCGTTACATAGATGCCTGCTGGATCCAGACTTTTGCGCATCCGCACGCTCATGCGTTCAATAATTACGATCTGGATTTTGCCCGCTTTGTCTATCCGCGAGTAAAATATGCGGAGTGGGGCATGTCGCCCAAAACGTTTGAAGTTGACTCGCGCCGGGCATTTTTCAATGGTATCGGTGCAACCCGCGGTGATCTTAATGCTCAACAGAAAGAGCGTTTTGCCGATATGACCAATACTTTGCGGGAGGTTGCCGCAGCCTTGGCCAGCGAAGACCCGCAGCCGTTTGTGCCGACGCTGACAGAAAATCTTTTTGCCAACAGTTTTCCGACCGCTGATTTACAGGTCTGGACATACTACAACAAAGCCGGTGAGCTTAAAAATGCCCCGGTCATGGCCATCGAACCCAAGCTGCAGAGCAAGCGGTTTGTGGAACTGCTCAACGACCGCGAACTTCCGCTTAAAGACGGACGTATTTTCCTGGATATGCAGAATTATGAAGTCGGTCTGATCGCCGCTTTTGACCGGATCCTGACTGTTCAGGATGCTCAAGATGCGCTGGTCATTACCGTAAATGGCAAACTTCCGGCCGGCAGCCGGATCGTTTACGTTGAAAATGGTCAGCGGGACAGTCAGAACAATTACCGCACCGCCGCCATATCCGGCAACCGCTGCGAGATCAAAAAATCCGACCTGAAACCCGGCAAAGTGGTAATAAAAGTGCTGGCCGGACACCGTTTACTGGATGAAACCGTTATTTTTAACCGATAAAAATTTTCATAAAACAAGGAGGGCCAAGTATAAGATCAACTTTTGATTGGATTCAGAACAACAAACACTTATCAACAAAGGAAGAAAAAATGAAACTCACTATTTCCAGCCGCAAAGAAACAGGAAAAAAACGTTTTACTTTGATCGAACTTCTGGTCGTCATTGCCATTATTGCCATTCTGGCGGCAATGCTGCTGCCGGCACTTTCGGCGGCGCGCGAACGCGCGCGTACCGCCACTTGTCTGGCCAACCTCAAACAGTTGAGTCTGGCATTCAATATGTATGCCGATGCCAACTACGGGCGTTATTTCAACTGCTACATAGAAGGTGCGACCGATGAGCAGAGATGGTGGAACAATATCGGTCAGGATCTCGCCAAAGACGTATTCAAATGTCCCTCCTATACCAATGCCCCCGGCGACAAGAAGTTTATCAAAGACATGGTCGGCTTTGAAGGCAATATGCACGAATCCTATGCGGTCAACGTGCTGCTGGGCGCCAATGTGGCCGGTTGGGCCTCCAAAGGCTACTCGATCCCGACCCAGAGTGCAGTAAAACATCCCACCGAGGGGATCATGTTCATGGAACTGACCAAATCCTATAATATCCTGCCGCATTTGAAGTTTGCGGATCAGGCCGCCGGTACCAATAACGCATTGTCTGACCGCCACAGCAAGGTGAATGTGAATATTGCCTATCTGGATGGCCATTGCGAAACCGCAACTCATACCGAAATCAATAACGAGGTATCTGCGTTGGGTGCCACCGACCCGATTTATTTGTGGCTGCGCGGCGACCGCAAGTAATTGCGGTGTGCTGAAATATCACAGTATAAGCGGTTTGTGATTTTTTCAGATTTGAGTTTCATATCAGACCGTTTTGCGCTGAAAAATCTCTGAATACATTTATTAGTTATTGTCCTAAATTTTGTGAAAAACATTTGTAATTGCCAATGTTGATGACAACATTGCCTACACAATTCATTTTGTTTTGCCAATAGTCCTCCCACGCTTTGGCATTTGTAAACCTTTTTAAT
>SUWA01000091.1 GCA_015061695.1 Lentisphaerota bacterium | reverse complement strand
GCCCGGCGCGGCGGAACGCCGCGCCACGCTCGCGCGATTGCTTCGCTCCGCGCTCGCGCTCCGGGAGCAGTGGGGATGGGCCACCGGCTGGTGCCGGGCGGCGGCATTGCTTCGCTCGCCGCCCCATGCTATGTTACAGACCGGCGACTGGTGTCGCCCGGCGGCATTGCTTCGCTCGCCGCCCCATGCTATGTTACAGACCGGCGACTGGTGCCGGGCGGCGGCATTGCTTCGCTCGCCGCCCCATGCTGTGTTGCAGACCGGCGACTGGTGTCGCCCGGCGGCATTGCTTCGCTCGCCTCCCCATGCTATGTTACAGACCGGCGACTGGTGTCGCCCGGCGGCATTGCTTCGCTCGCCGCCCCATGCTACGTTATAGACCGGCGACTGGTGTCGTCTACGCGATCCCCGGATTTTTTATTTTTGCGAAAAAACACTCTTTTTATGCACAAATAAATTTGCAATTTTTTTTTTTTCATGGTATCTTAACCCTTGTCGCATTGAAAAGCGGGGGGATGTGGCGCAGTTTTTAGTTTCCCGCAAAAAGGTATTTTTTATTATGAGAAAGTTTCTCACCATTATGCTCGCTGCTTTCGGCCTGCTGCTGCTCGCCGGTTGCAAAGATTCCCCGAAACAGGTTGCCAAAAACTGGATGCAGGCCATTGCTGACGGTGATGTCGAAACCGCCAATAAGTACTCCACTTCCAAAGTGCATGTCATCAACGCTTTGGCTGTCGCCGGCGTGAAAGAAGATCCCAATGCCAAGAAAGAAATCACTGACGGCATTGCCAAGATCGACAATGCCCGCGAAGAAATCAATGGCGACACTGCCAAGCTGTACGAAAACAGCAACGACACCGATCCGCTGACCCTCAAGAAGGTCGATGGCGAATGGAAAGTCGATATGGAAAAGTAAGAGCATGGAAGAATGTTCTGAAAAACCAAAACAAAAAAAGCTGTGGCAACGCAGCTTTTTTTATTGGCTGATCCTGCCTTTGGCAATATTATTGCTGGCAGGATTGGCTTTGACCGGTTATCTTTACTGGTTTTTTAATTACCGCAAGTTGCCGCCGCCGCCGGATGTGGAGCCGATCCGCGCTCAATTGCAGACCGGCGATATAGTTTTGCGTTCCGGAGTCGGGTTGTGGTCGGAGCTGTTCCGCAACAATAACGAGCATGACAAGCGTTTTTCGCATGTAGGTGTGGCGTTGGTGGAACCGGACGGCGAATGTTTTGTTATCCATGCCGAAGCCAACGATACCACCGGCAGCGGCACGGTTTACGTTATGCCGCTGGCGGATTATGTGCGCGACTCCGATGGCATTGGCATTGCGCGTCTGCACACGCTCGATCCGGCCAAATTTGCTGCTGCAGTACGCAAATATGAGGGCACTGCCTTTGACTGGAAATTTGATGCCGACGATCACAGCAGTATATATTGCACTGAACTGGTGGAACTGGCTTTACAGGATATTGCTCCGGATGCCTCGCTCAAGCGCGGCGGCTATGGCATTATTATGCCCGAAAGTTGTCTGGATCAGCGGTATTTTACCGAAATAGCTATTCAAAAATAATTTTACAGTTGCTTTTGCCGGTTTTTTACAGTAAAAAACCGGCTCCGATGTTCCCCCTTGTAAAAACAGGAAACAACGGAGCCGGAAAAGGGGATTGGGAAAGCTGTATTTTACAGTTTACTTGCTTTTAACAGCGCTTCAACGCTGATTTTTCTTTTTTTATGGTTATATTTAATGGCCATCAGCCAACATATTCCAAGCAAAAACAATCCTGCACTTATCCATTGTGATGGCGACAGTATATCGCAGCCGATCGTGCCGCGGTCATCGTTGCGGCAGAATTCCAGCCAGAAGCGTCCGGCCGGCATCAGGATCAAATACCATGCTCCGCGGTGATTGAAACGGATCACTTTAAACAAAATCACAAAGGTGATCAATAAATATGCGCTTTCGTAGAGTTGTACCGGTATCAGCGGAGTCGAACCGTGATGTATATAGGGCAGCGAACCCTCCGGATAGCTTACTCCCAGAAATTTTGCCGGCCGTCCATAGCAGCATCCGCCGAGAAAGCACCCGATCCGTCCAAAGGCTTGGGCCAGTGCAAACGATGGCAGAAAAAGATTCAGCAAAAGAGTCGGGCGCACTTTCCGGCATTTGCCGTAGAACAGCAGAAATACTCCGCAGGCGATCAGCCAGCCGTAGAAGGTCAACCCGTAACCGCGCGGATTGAGCCAGAGCGCCTGTATGCCGCCGCGCAGCAGCAGATCCAACAGATAACCGCCGGCAACTCCGGTCAATAAGGTAAAAGGAATCGCAATCAGAACTTCATTTTCAAGTTTACTGCTGCTGTGTATTTTATGTAATTGCCTGACGACAACAAATGCTATTGCCGCCAGGCCCATCCCAGCACATAAAGAAAATGTACCAATCGTTGATGAAAAAATTTTAATGAATTGGTACATAGTTCAATACTCTTATCAGCAGGCCGGACGCTTGCTGTTGACAATGCAGAAAATACCGCCGATCGCGTAGCAGACCGCGCTGGCCAGACCGAACAGGCTGAAGCTCATCACCGAACAGATCAGCAAAAATGCTGCACCGAGAATGGTGATGACGCCGGCGATGACCGGAAGCTGACCGTCTTTTTTGCCGAAGAACAGCGCAATAAAGCAAACCAGAGATACAAGCAGGCCCAGGTAAAACATTGCCGCACCGGCATCGGCCGTTGATTGCGCTGCGGCGGTATCGCCGTCTGTTGCCATGAACTCGGCGGTAGAAACGGCTGCCGCGCAAATGAGGAAGCATAAAGCATGGGGAATAGAACAGGCAAAGCCGACGATCCCCAGGATCCAGGGGGCATTGGTTTTAGTTTTGACGGTTTTAGTTGTGACAGTGTTGTTTTCCATAACAATCTCCTTTTTTTTTGAACTTTTTGACTTGTGCGCTTTTTATGCTGGGGGAAAAAGCGTCAAGTCTGAATTTTTCCGTCCTACGCTCCTATAATCGCAGCAATATTTTTGTATATGACAAAAAAGGAAAAAAATATGAAAAAAAAACTTGTTTTAACACAAAAAAATCAGGTTTTCAAGTTGATTTCACAAAAAAGCGCCATGAAAATGCTGAAAAATCACAAAATCATGCTGTGATGGCTCAAAATGAGATCGGGCGGGGAGGATAAAAGAAGTCATTCTGCCTGTTTTTTGATTTCGATATTTTATATAATCGCAGTAAATCTGCCGGATATGACATCAAAATAAAATATTCTGCAGATATAGTTTTTTTAGCTTGTTTTTCTGTAATAAGGTATTATCTTATAGAGAATGATTTACTTTGTGTAATGCAGATGAGGGGCCAATTGCAGAATGTATACGACAAGATCAACATTGTTGAGAAGACTTTTCAATAATGACGAAATCGCCTGGGAGGAATTTTTTGACAGTTACAAAGAATTGCTCTACTCGGTGGTTTTGCAGCACAATATTGATCCTGCCGCCGCTGATGACGTGGTGCAGCAGACTATGATCGCCGTCTTCAACGGCGGGCATTTTGCCTACGACAAAAACAAAAACGGTACTTTCCGCTCCTGGTTGGGCGGCATTGTCCGCCACAAGGTCATTGATTATTTGCGCAAGTGCAAGCCGACTGAAGTTTTGAAAGACGACGATATTGCCGATGATTTTTCCGGGGCGGATGAACTGTTTATGAAAGAATACCGCCAGCATGTGCTTAAATTGGCGATCGACGAAATGCGCTCACTGGTAACGCCGGAGGCATTCGAGGCCTTTCAGTTGTGTGTGTTGCGCAATATGTCAGATAATGATGCGGCTGAATTGCTGGGGGCCAAGCCCAATACCGTAACCATCCGCAAACGCAGATGTTTGGAAACCTTGCGCAAGATCATTGCCAGACTGAATTTGGAAGATCCTGAACTGGAGCTGGTATGGCCGTAATCGGAGAGCTGCATCAAATCCCGGAATTGCCGGAAAATTTTCAATTGATCGGGCGCATCGGGCGGGGCGGGGCCGGCGAGGTCTTTTCGGTACAGGATGTTACCGGCAAGCACCTTGCGTTCAAACGGATCAATTCTGCCTGGCAGCAGCATGAGTTCGAAAGCATCCGCGCTTTGCGGGCGCTGCCCGCGCATCCGGCGTTGACCCAGATCTTTCATGCCGGAGTATTGTCGGATAATGATTTTTACTATACTATGGAGCTGGCCGATAACGCCGGCGATGAACGCTGCTATATGGCCGATACGCTGGCCTACCGGATGTTGAGCCGGCAGATCCCGCTGGATGAGCTGTGCCGTATCTTGCTGGATACGGCGGCCGGGGCCGGGCATTTGCATAATAACGGGTTGTTTCATGGCGATATAAAACCGGAAAATATCATCTTTGTCAATGGTCAGGTCAAACTGGCTGATTTCGGCACTGTAAAATCGCCGAGTTCAGCGGGTACGCCGGGGTTTGCCCCCGACAATCCCCAGTCCGGGGTGGACTGCGACTGTTATGCTATCTGCAAGATTCTTTATTGTGCATGGAGCGGGCTGGACGAAAGCATGTATCCGAGCTTGCCGGAAACATTTGTCCCGGCCGAGCTTAAGCTGGTGCGCCGGATCTATCTGGATGGCTGTGCGGAAAATTTCCGCCGGAGGTTCAAGTCGGCCGAAAGTTTGCAGAATGCGCTGCAGTTTTGTCTGGACAACATCAGCAAACCCCAGTTTATGACTCCCGCCCGGCGTTATGCGCTGAAACTCGGCATCGGGGCTGCTGTTGGTGTTCTGGCATTAACTGGGGCGTTTGTGGCCGGCAACCGGCAGCGGAATATGAGTGCAAATCGAGTTGCCGCTGCTTATGAAGCTGATCGGGCGGGCAAAATTTATGGGGAAGAGAAAACGCCGGAACTTTCGCCGCGGGAAAAACTGCTTGAATCAAGTGAGTACAAACAGGCGATTTCGGTTATTGAGCAGGCCCGCTGGCTTTATACCTACAATGATTATTGGGGGGGCGGAGAGGCAAGAAAAGATTTTGAATATCTCTTGCAGAATCATCCGGATAAACTTGCTGAACTGGATAAAAACAAAATGCAAAAAGTTCAGAAATTCTATCAGGATATGGATAAATTCCATACGCTTTACGAACAGCTTGCATCCGGAGAAATCACCCCGGAAGAGCGGATAAAGCTCTATAAAGATTCCGGTTTTGAGGAACTTCATGAATCGTTGAGAAAGAATTTGACGCGGCCGGATGCGTTGTTTTTGTCATCTGTAGTTGAAATGGCGTCGGCTGCCAAAAGCGGTCGGCCGGTACGAACCCCGCGGGAAGAGCTTATGCAATCCCGTGCCTACCGGGATGCTTGCCGGTTTATTGAATTGAGCGGCAAACTGGGCAACGATTATCAGAACATAAGGCCGATGCGGAAGATTTTTGAAACTGTATTCGAGCGTTGTCCGGAGCAATTGGATCCGAAAAAAGTTCAGAACGTACAAAAATTTTATCAGGACTTGGATAGACTTCATGCGCTCCGGCAGGAACTTGCGTCAGAAGAAATCACTCCGGAAGAACGGCTTAAACTCTTTCAGACCAGTGGTTTCCGTGGACTTTATAACTTTGTGTTGAGCCGTTCTTTATCGCCGGATCACTTATTTGTAAACAAAGTTTTGCAGCTCTATTACAAGTTGGAAGACTCTTCCACCGCACAGGATTGACTGGCGTAATGGTTTTGCCGCCGGTGGAGCGGACTTTGCCCGGTCATGCGTTTGACAAAGCGCGAAAAGGTGTAAATATTGTTGAAATTGGTTTGCCGGGCAATTTGGGTCAGAGTCAGGCTGCTGTAAAAAAGAAACCGGTCTATTTCATGCATAAGTTTTTGATCTATAAACTCTTTAGGTGTGCCTGGCAGACTTTTGCCGCCCGGGAGTTCCCGGACTTGCCGGTAGCGGTATTTCAGCTGCGAAACATTCAAATTCAGATTTTCTGCTGCGTTTTGCACATTGGTGAGCGCTCCGCCTTCTGCCACCAGATTGGTCAGATCGCGCAGCAGTTGCGGGGTAAAATCCGGGTTTTGCAGCGGAGTAAGCGCCTGCTGCAGCATACTTAACAGCAAACACTCCAGCACCGGACGGTTTTCGTTGATCGGCAGAAAAAGATATTTATCGCTCGGGTGTTGACCGGCAAATGCTTGCAGCACCCAACTGCCCAACGGAGTAACGGGCTGAAAAAAGAGTTGCGGAGCAACCGGCTGCGGCAGATTTTCGACTTCAAATTTAAATGAATAATACTGCAGATCTTTGCCGCCGTAGGTCATACTGTGTGCTGTACCTGGGGGGATCAGCATCCATTCGCCGCTTTTGAGCTTGATTTTCTGATTCCGGTTGTTGAATTGGATGAATCCGTTTACGCACAGTTCGATTTGATAAAAGTTGTGAACATGCTCCGGAACATCCGGCACATTGCCGGCGGCCAGACTCCAATGCAGCAGATGACAACGCGTAAATTGCATAAAATACCGTTTTTGGTAAAAAAAATCTCTATTCTGCTATTTACTTTAGCATCAAAACAGGCTAAAGTAAAACTGTAAAAGATATTTTTTTGATAAAATAGGTGTTTTGATTGCCCCGGATGCCAATTTAATCTGTTCAACAGGAGGTTTTTTATGGAAAAAATGCTTTATGTCGGTGCGGCCAAAGCCGATATTACAGCCCGGGTGGATGCTGAAAAAATCCGTGATACAACCTATGTACGCACTTTGGTGGCCCGTGCCGGCGGGTTGACGCTGGCGATTCTGGCGCTGGATGCCGTAGGAATCGGCTGGATTTGCGATATTCCCAACGATTTTTTGCAGAATTTGCGTGCTTTGCTGAAAGAACGCTTTGATATAGCCATGGAACATGTGATCGTTTCGGCCACGCACACGCATCCGGCTGTGACTGAACAGCATCTGCCGCCGGAGGAACTGCTGGAAGTTTGTGCGCAGTCCGTGCAAAAAGCGCTGGATGATCTGGTTGCGGTGCGGGTAGCCTCCGGCAAAGGTGCGGAAAAGCGTTTTACGCTCAACCGCACCATAAGTCTTAAAGATGGCAGCAATTGGACGATCCGCCACAGCAATCCCTGTCCCCCGGATGAAGCCATGGATAAAATGGGCGTGCTGGATCCGACCATTGGCATCGTTAAGTTTGAACGGCTTGACAACGGCAGAACTCACGCCGTATTGTTCAACTTTGCCTGCCACCCGCTCTGGACGGATGCGCCCAACCGTATTTCCGGCAACTATCCGGGGTTTGCCTGCCGCACGATCGAAGATTGTCTGCCCGGGGCGACTGCGGTTTTTCTGCAAGGTGCGGCCGGTGATGTGATCGACCGGGGATTCAAGAACTTTGAGCAGGATCGCGGCGCGTACACCCGGATCATGGGCGATATGCTGGGATTGAGTACCCTCAAGGCTATGAATAAATTAAGCGTTGACCGGAATGCGCAAAAGCTGGATTTTGCGGTCAAAGTTATCCGCGTGCCCCGCAAACACGACTTTGCCGAACGTATTGCTGAACTGGATGCGGAAGCCGGATCGCTGCTGCGGCAGCTGCGCGGGTGTCCTTTGAATCTGCGCAGTTTTATAGATTTATATTTGAAGTATCAGCTCCACGGCGAACACCCGCTGGATTATCCGTATATTTATATGGCCGAACAGCAATATGGCGGCGGCAATCTGCGCGAAATGGATCAGGTGAACCGTGCCGTACTGCAGCGGTATATGGAAAATATAGAGATCATGGAAAAACTTGCCCGCATCGAGGACCGGCGCGAAACGTTCAAATTTCATTGCAATTTGAACGGCGATCTGGCGGATGTCGGCGTGGAAGTCAATGCGATCCGGTTCGGAGATGCGGTTTTTGTTACCAGTCCGACCGAAATGCTGACCCGGGTGGGGCTGAATATAAAGAATGAGTCGCCTTTTGAAAATACTTTTATTGCGGCTTACTGCAACGGCTATCTGCATTACGGCGCTCCCGGCGAATATTATCCGCTGAACGGTTACGAAGTTACCGAGTGTATGCTCGATCCGGCCTGGCAGAAACTCCACGAAGCTGCCGCCGGCGAGGTTCTGCAGCAGCTTTACAACCGCCAATAAAAGTTGGATACAGCAAGGCGGCCGCCCAAGTCGGGAGTACTTGAGCGATCGCCCCGGAGAATGTTTTATTTGCGCTTGCGGCGGCGGATTATATTGCCTGTAATTATAGCCGATAATGCTGCGGCGATGATTGCGCCGATGACTTTGAGCGCCATGACCGTATCGCCCGGTTCGGGTCGATCCGGCGTTTGCGCTTTAAGCTGCATACCATTGACTTCGGCGGTGGCTTTGATTTTATCGGCCGCTTTTCTGGCTTCGGCGGCTTTTTGGACTTGCTGTTCAAAACTTTTCCGCAGTTCCGGATCGCTCAAATATTTTTGGATCATGGCCTGCAATTTGGGGTTATCCGTCGGCGGCAGATCGTGTTTGAGCGTGATTTTTACATGCAGATCCACGATTTGCCGGGTGGTCTGTTCATCAGCCTGCCAGAAATCTTTTCGGATCGCTTCGAGCATGACGCCGGTCATATCCTGCAGTGCGGCCGGATTGTTTTGCTCAAAAAAAGTTTTTACTCCCAAGTGGTGTTTATCGTCCACATAAACATCTTTGTATTGCTGCCAGAGGTGATCCTCGAGCATATCCGGTTTCATGATTTCCCAGCCGAGAGTGTTGCGGAACACTTCCTGAAAATGCCCGGTGGCAGCGGCGCCTTCCTGCATCATTTCGCTGATATACTTGGGATTGAGTACGGTACTGTGCGCTTCCACCATAGCTGCTTCGCGGGCGGATTGGATCTTGGCCGCGCCCGGAGTGCGCAAATCATTGAAAAATGCTTCCGGATCTTTCCCGCCGTTGACATGCCTTGAAACCAGATTCAAACCGCCGGTGAACTCGTGAACATGATCGAGCGAGAGCGGCCCCCAGCTGTTGCTGGAACGGCTTTGCACCACGGTGTCGGTGTTGCGGATGGCTGCTTTGAACATTTCCGGATTGTGTTCACCCCAATGGCCCTCGGTGTAGATCGCGCCCATATTATTGAGATAAAGTTCGGCAATCTCGCCGGAGTCTTCCCACTGGCCGGTGGCTTGAGCCATGCCCATGGCGCCGGTGCCGAAATTGCCGTTGACCCCGCCGAAAATACGGGCGTTGGCCAGTTGTTTGGCATCGTAGGGGGACATGCCTTGGGCGATAAGCACGCGGGTGATTTCCTGCGAATTACTGCGCACATAATTGCCGAATTCTCCATCCGGATCGGTGGCGGCCAGCATCACTGCTTTATCAATAAGTTTCATCCGGCTGGCAGCGGCACTGCGGAACTGGCCCGAGGTTTGGATCACCACGTCAATACGCGGCCGCTTGAGTTCGCTCATCGGTATCAGGCGCACATCCTGCACCCGGCCGCGGGAATCCCAGACCGGTTCCACGCCCAACAGATAAAATATCTGCGCAACGTTCACCCCTTGAGTACGGATAAATTCTCCGCCCCACAGACTGAAAGCAACTTTTTCCGGATATTTGCCGCTGGAGCGGAGTTTGGATTGGATGAGTTCTTCGGCCAGTTGTTTGCCCACAGCATAGCTTTCTTTGCTCGGGGTGCGTTCCGGATCGATGCCGTAAAGATTTTTGCCGGTCGGCACAGTCGCCGGATTCAGTATGGGGTCTCCGCCCGGGCCGGCGGTAATGTAGCCGCCGTTGAAAGCGTTGAGTATGCTTGCCAGTTCCGAATCGGTGCTTTGCAGCAGATCGGCCCGGGCCTTGAGCATCATAACTTCCGGCGTGAGTTATGATGCTCAAGGC
>SUWA01000003.1 GCA_015061695.1 Lentisphaerota bacterium | reverse complement strand
ACTTCGGGTGTTACTCTACGAGTAGCACCGTCAGTCTACCGCCCCATCCGCGTTGCGCTCCATCGCCGGATTGCCTCGCAATCTTTAAGCGGCAGCACCGCTGGAGGATCGTCTGATCGGCGATGAAGGTGTGTATGGATCGGATCGCTTTGCGGCTCGGTCGGAGCGACTTCTGGTGTTACTCTACGAGTAGCACCGTCAGTCTACCGCCCCATCCGCGTTGCGCTCCATCGCCGGATTGCCTCGCAATCTTTAAGCGGCAGCACCGCTGGAGGATCGTCTGACTGGCAATAATCAGGTGTGCGTATCGGATCGTTTTGCGGCAGCGCCGCAAAAAAAACAGCTTGCAGCAATGTGCAGCAAGGTTTGGCATTACTCTATGGTATCCGTAGAGTGCATAAGACCCATAGGACTTATGAAAACCCGCAGTTGTTTTCGTAACTCCTATGAGCCTTATAAACAAAATTTACAATATCAACCAACACAACAGGTGAAAAAAGATGGCTAATCAGATTGTAGAAGCTATTGAAAAGGCCTTGGCCGATGCTCAAGTCAGACTTGCAGCCGCCACTGCGCCTGATGCCGTGGAAGCGGTTCGTATTGACCTTATCGGACGTAAAGGTCTGCTGCCGGCATTGAGTAAACAAATGGGTTCGATCCCGCCGGAAGAACGCGGCGTTACCGGCAAGGCGTTCAACACTGCCCGCGAACAGCTGCAGCAGATGTTGGACGCAGCGCTGGAGCGTTTGAACAGTGCGGCCGATGCTGATGCCGCCGGTATTGACCTTACGCTGCCCGGCCGCCGGGTCGATGTCGGCCATAAGCACCCCGTAGTCAAGGTCATTGACGAATGTGCTGAAATCTTCCGACGGATGGGTTTTATGGTGGCCGAAGGTCCGGAAATCGAACAGGTTTACTTCAACTTTGACGCACTCAACACTCCGCAGGATCACCCCAGCCGCGACCCGGGCGATACTTTTTACTTCTCCGATGGCCGTTTGCTGCGTACCCAGACTTCGCCGGTACAGATCCGCGTTATGGAGTCGCATGAACCGCCGGTACGCATTGTTGCTCCGGGCCGCTGCTTCCGCCGCGATACGCCGGATGCGACCCACAGCATGAACTTCCATCAGATCGAAGGTTTGTATATTGACAAAAATGTTTCGCTGGCAGATTTGAAAGCGGTGCTGCGCAACTTTGCTACCGAAATGTTCGGTCCGGAAGTGCGTATCCGTACCCGTCCGCACTTCTTCCCCTTTACCGAACCGAGCGTGGAGTACGATTTTTCCTGCATTATGTGCGGGGGCAAGGGCTGCAACGTTTGCAAGCAGTCCGGCTGGCTGGAAATCGCCGGTGCCGGGATGGTCGATCCTAACGTGTTGAAAAATGTCGGCTACGATCCGGAGATCTGGAGCGGCTTTGCTTTCGGTTTCGGTATCGAACGTCTGGCGATGATGCGTTACCGCATTGCGGATATCCGCTGGCTGTATGAAAACGACGTGCGTTTCCTCGCCCAGTTCTAATCTGTATCGTGTAAAGAGGTAAGAATATGAAAATCGGTTATAATTGGCTGAAAAGCTATGTAAATATTGATTGTGATCTGGCCGAGTTGTGCGAAAAACTGACCATGGCCGGGATCGAAGTGGAAGGTATTGAATCCGCTGCCGGAGTTCCCGACGGCGTGGTCGTGGCCAAAATCATGGAACGCAAACCGCATCCGGACAGCGACCACATGTCGGTCTGCCAGGTTTTTGACGGTACTGATACCATTCAGGTGGTTTGCGGCGCTCCCAACTGCGATGCCGGCAAGGTGGTTCCGCTGGCGAAGATCGGCACTGTTTTCAACACGCCCGAAGGCTCGTTCAAGATCAAGCGCTCCAAGCTGCGCGGGGTAGAGTCCTGCGGTATGATGTGCGCGGCGGACGAAATCGGAGTCCCCGGCGGGCATGATGGTTTGCTGGAATTGGACGAAAATCTGGAATTGGGCAAGCCGGTGGCCGATCTGTTCCCCGGTGATGCCACGCTGGAGTTGGAACTGACCCCCAACCGTCCGGACTGGCTTTCGCACACCGGGATCGCCCGCGACGTGGCCTGTCTGGTAAAAAGTTCGCTGATCATGCCGGAAATCAAACTGCCGGCGGTGGAAAATCCGGAAAAGATCGACAACCTCGTTACAGTCGAAGCGCCCGATCTGTGCAAATGCTACGGTGCGCGTATCATCCGTAATGTCAAGATCCAGCCCAGCCCCGACTGGATGCAGGAACGCCTGATCAGTGCCGGTTTGCGCCCCATCAACAACGTGGTGGACGTTACCAACTATGTGATGCTGGAACTCGGTCAGCCGCTGCATGCGTTTGACCTGGATAAGCTCGAAGGCAAACGTATCGTGGTGCGCCGTGCCGTCAATGGCGAAATAATTAAAACGCTTGACGGTGTGGATCGCAAACTTGATGAGCGCGCACTGGTCATCTGCGATGCGGTCAAACCCATGGCGATCGCCGGGGTGATGGGCGGCGAAGATTCCGGGGTCAGCGAAAATACCACCGATCTTTTGATCGAAAGCGCCATTTTTGACGCCTCGAATATCCGCGCCACCAGCCGCCGGATCGGTCTTTCCACCGATGCCAGTTACCGCTATGAACGCGGAGTGGATTTTGACGGTTGCGACCGGGCTGCCGACCGCTGCGCCCAGTTGATATTGGAAACTGCCGGCGGCAGCATTGCCACTGAACTTATCAAAGTCAGTTCCATGCGTCCGGAAGAACCGGTCATCAACTGCCGTTTTGACCGCATCCGTTCGCTGGTAGGGGTAACTTTGAGCAACGATGAAATCGTGGATATTCTGCGCCGCTTGGAGCTGAAAGTCGATGATATAACCGAAGCTGACTGCAAGGTTACGGCGCCGTTGTTCCGGTTGGATCTGACCCGCGAAGCCGACCTGGCCGAAGAAGTGGCCCGTATCAACGGTCTGGACAATATTCCTGAAGTTCGGGTGCGCTCCACGGTGGTCGATACTATCCGCAACGATACCTATTACCGCATCCAGCTGCTGCGCAACGAACTGCTGCGTTTGGGGCTTTTTGAATGTATGCACTACAGCATGGTCAAAGAAAGTTCGGCTTTGAGCGACCCGCGTTTTACGTCGGATGATCTGATGAAGATCGGCAACCCGATGAGTTTGG
Organism: Lentisphaerota bacterium; assembly: GCA_015061695.1. GTDB lineage: Bacteria > Verrucomicrobiota > Lentisphaeria > Victivallales > Victivallaceae > SIG78. Next base: position 61,029 of record SUWA01000003.1, on the reverse strand, counting down.
ATCTGGCGGTGCTGCGCCCGTCGCTGATGGGCGAAATGCTCGAAAGCGTGGAACGCAATATCTCGCGCCGCAATCTTTCGTTGCGATTGTTTGAAATCGGCCGCAGTTTCTGCAAAAACAGTGCGCTTTTCCCCGAAGAACGTCAGAGCGTGGCGCTGGTGCTGACCGGTGCGCGTCATCCGGAACGCTACTCGGAAGAAGCCGCTGTATGCTATGACTTTTACGATCTCAAAGGTCTGGTGGAAAGTTTGTGCGAAATGCGCCGTATTGCTGACTGGCACTTTGAACCCGTGGAAGATGCCCGCTTTGCCGGCAAAAAAGGTCTGGCGCTCTACATCGACGGCAAGTGTGCCGGTGCGCTGGGCGAGCTGGCCAAGAGTTACACCGGCAAATGGCGCACATCCAATGCTGTGTTCTATGCTGAAATCGAAGTGGCCAATCTGATGTCGGCCCGGGTGCTGCCGGAATTTCTGATCCCGGTTTCCACGTTCCCGGCCACCACCCGCGACGTAGCGTTCATCAAGCCGGCCAGCCTGACTCACGCTGAAATCGTCAAATTTGTCAAATCCATCCGGTTGAAAAATCTGGAAAAGATCGAACTCTTTGACCTGTTCGCCAACGAACAGACTCTGGGGGCCGGCAAGGAAAGTGCGGCCTACCGTTTTACTTTCCGCGCAACTGACCGGACTCTGACCGATGACGAAGTCAATAAAGCCTACACCAAACTGCGCGACCGTCTGGCCGCCGATCTGAAGGTGGAACTGCGCTGACCGTAAAGACGCGTAAGTTTATCATTATTCTGCAGGTTGCTGCCGGGTATAAAAACCTGACAGCAGCCTGTTTTTTTTATGCGGATATAAAAAAACGGAAAATTTTTTCAAATATTGTGTAAGATTCTATATTATTTATCGTCTATAATGGTAAAGCATACCGCAAAAGGAGCTTGAAATTAAAAAAACAAGTAGTCAGGATAATAAAAGAGCTGGTTGAATCCGTAATATAAGGAGGGGACATAAGTCTGTAATTTATTGAAAAAAAAGACTTGCAAAAGAGTTAAGATGTGTTATATTACAGAATTGCTGTAATATGATCCGGTAGAAAAAGATACCTGAAAAAGAGTATCCTGCCGGTAAATGAAAGGGCCGTGCAAAATTGTGCGGGGATGGTAAGAAAGTTCTTATTGGGTTTCACTTACATATCAAAAGGGTGAGAAAATGGCAATCATAGATGTTGCATTCTGGGAGCCGGCACCGGGGGTGTTTGCTTGGAAGTTTCCGAACAGCGAATTGAACAATAAAAGCCAGCTGATCGTATCCGAAGGTCAGGAAGCGATTCTGTTCAGTTCCGGTCAGGCTGTAGGTCCTTTCGGGCCGGGGCGTCATGTATTGAATACCGGTAATTACCCGGTGTTGAAATCGATCATCAAGATGGCTACCGGCGGAGCATCCATGTTCCGGGCCGAAGTTTGGTTTATTTCCAAAGCGTTCAAGCTGGATATCAAGTGGGGGACTGCCGGCAGTATTCAGGTGGAAGACCCCAAATACAACATCATGCTGCCGGTGCGTGCATTCGGTCAGTATGGCCTGGTGGTGGAAGATACCAGCCGTTTCCTGATCAAAATGGTGGGGATGATCCCGGCTTTTACCGAAAAGACTCTTTCGAGCTACTTCAAAGGTATTATTGTTACCCGCAGCAAGGATTTGATCGCCAAATATCTGGTTCAGAAGGGTATTTCGGTGCTTCAGATGTCGGCATATCTCAACGATATTTCTGACGCGCTGGAAGAACAGATTTCGATTGAATTGGCCGAATACGGTATGAGGATCGTCAACTTTACGGTCAATTCCATTTCGACTGATGAAGAAGATATGGCGGTCAAAAAGATCCGTCAGGCGCTGGCGACCAAGGCGGAAATGGACATCGTAGGTTACAATTATCAGCAGAAGCGCTCGTTTGATACACTGGAAACTGCCGCCGGCAATACCGGCAATGGCAGTATGCTCAATGCCGGTGTCGGTATGGGCATGGGTGTCGGTATGGGTATGCCCATGGGGGGAATGATGGGCAATATGATGAATAATATGATGAATACTCAAGCGCCTCCTCCGCCGCCGACTGTGAAGTGTCCGGCTTGCAACCACGAAGTTGACGCTGATGCTGCGTTCTGCCCCGGTTGCGGCCATTCCATGAAGGCACCCGCCGGAACCGCTTGCGACAAATGCGGTAAAATGATTCCTGCCGGTCAGAATTTCTGCCCGCATTGCGGGGATCGGGTCAACAGTTGTCCGCAGTGCGGTGCGGATAATCCGGAAGGCAGTGTTACCTGCTGCCGTTGCGGTCATCCGTTCCCGGTAAAATGCCCCGGCTGCGGTGCAGATGTTGCCGCAAATATGAAGTTCTGCGGCAGTTGCGGCCACAAGATGGTGCAAACCTGTCCGGGATGCAATGCTGAACTGCAGAATGGTCAGAAATTTTGTCCGCAGTGCGGAACCAGAATCAACTGAATAAAAAGGGGATAAGTTATGTTTTCCAAAAATAGGATTTGGGTCGGGATCATTACGCTGCTTTGCATGGCGGTTACTCTGGCGGTCATGCTGTGGGTAAACTATGTGCGTGATGAAGCGTTTGTTTACACGGTCGGTGCTTTGCTGCTGGGCGAATTGATGCTGGGCGGCAGCTGCATGGGGTTGAGCAAAACTGAAGGCCGTCTGTTTCCGTTGACACTGACCCACTCGGTTATAAGCACGGGGTATATGATATTTGCATTTATCATGCTGCTGCCATTTGCACTGGATGCTTCGGAACTTTCGTTGCGCATCTGGCACTTGCTGGGTTTGCTGGCGGCGGTGGTGCTGCATATTGTTGCGACCATGGCTCGCGGTACGGTTGCAGACTTTGAAGGTCAGCAGGCAGCTGCTTTGAACAACCGCAAGCAGTTTACGCTTGAAGTTGCCAAGTTTGCGCAGCTGAAAAAAGAATGGTTGACAACTGACCGGGCATTGGCCAAAAAAGTTAATGATTTGCAGGAAAAAGCCCGTTATGCTGCTGATACTCTGCCGGGAATGGAAGAAGTTGACGGCAATATCATGAGTGCGTTGGCCAAGCTCAACGCCGCAGAAACACCGGATGCCGCTCTGGCTTGCGTTGAAGAAGCCGGAAATTTGTTGGACTTCCGGCGTAAGATGGTTACAAGTTTACGTTAAAAAAGCAGTTTTACCGGAATGATCAAAATCGTTCCGGTATATTTCTTGGTAAAAATTACAAAAAAAGGGGTAAAAAATGAATTGTCAGTATTGCAATAATCCGATTCCGCAAGGCGCAGCGACTTGTCCCAGTTGCGGCGCTCCCGCTCCGGCTCCGCAGCCTATGCAGCAGCAGCCCATGCAGCAGGGTTTTCCGCAACAGGGTTTTCCGCAGCAGGGATTTCCCCAGCCGGGATTTCAACAGCCGGGGTATCCGGCCTACCAGAATTTTCCGCCCAAAAGCCGCGTAGCTTATATTCTGTTGGGTCTGTTTTTGGGTGGCTTGGGTATCCATAACTTTTATGCCGGACGTACCGGCGCCGGGGTTGCCCAGCTGATCATTACGCTTGTTACATGCGGTTACGGCGGCGTAATTACCGGAATTTGGGCGCTGATCGAAATTTGCACGGTCAATATCGACGGCCGCGGCATCCCCATGCGCTGAAAAAGCTTTTTGGCTTTTGCCGGATCTGTCCTTGCTGAAAGGTGAGGGCAGATTTTTTTTATTGATGCGGTGCGGATTTTTCCGGGAGGTCGTAGTTATTGAGTATATACTTGATCAAATGGCGGCATATCCAGGTGAAAAATAGTGATTCATTGTGATACTCCTGCAATGAATCTCGGGCGCTTTGCAGGGATTTTTCTACTGCTTCGGCTGCTTTTTGGTGCGAAAACAGCATGGCAACGGCGGTTTCCAGCAAACGCGGGTAATAACGGTCGGATATCTCTTGAAAGGCGGCTTCGTGTCCGGCTTTGCACAGTTCTGCCAGTTGATTTTCCGGCAGTTCGCAATAACAAAGTCCGGTCTGGTTTTCCATAAGTTGCTCCGGTAAATGGTGATTTCTGGTCAATATGTATTCAGACGCAAAAAATCTCCTTTTGTTTCCGCAAAAAAGTAAAAAAAACAGAAAATTTTTCCGGATACAACGTTGTAAGAGCAGTTTATTCCTGCGCTATGTAGATAATGTGCATACAGTTATCGCAAAAACAAATCGCGCCGCTGCGGGCCTGATTCAAGGTTTGCGGAGTAAGGCGCAAATGGCAGTTGCCGCATTTGTCGCCCTCGGCGGCGACCAGCGGCTGCCCGGAGTTTTTCTGCAATATTTGTTCATAGCGGGGCAGAATTTCGCCATCGACCATATTGCGCAATTCCGGGCGCTTGGCCAGCAGTTCGCGGCCGCGGCGTTTGACCTCACCGGCAAGTTCAGCGAGTTCGGCCAATTCTTCGCGCAAAGGAGCAGTCAACGGTTTGACATTTTCCAACGCGGTGCGGATGGCTGTTTTATCCTTTTCCAGCATTTCCATAAGCTCAAGCTGGCTGGTTTCCAGATCGCTGATCGATTTTTTCAGCATGGCGATCGAACCGAGCATGGCCTGATATTCAGTGTTTTTTTTGACCAGTTCGGATTGCTGCTGGAGTTTTTCGATCTTGCTGTTGAGTTCGGCGATTTCGTCTTCGTTCTTTTTATAAGCCAGTTCGTGTTCGGCTTTTTTTGCTCTGGCGAGTTTGACTTTATTTTCGATTTTGGCAATTTCCTGCTGGAGTTTTTCGCCTTCTTTGGGGATCATGGTCAGACGCAGTTTCAGATTTCTGATTTCCATATCCAGATTTTGCAAGTTCAACAACTTTTCCACCCAGCTTGCAGCCATAAATCAATCGCCTTTCAAAATAAATTCATTTGATCGTTTGAGTCTTTGCTTTTGCGTCCGGCAATGCCCAGTTTCTGATAGGCTTTGGGCGTGGCAATTCTTCCGCGCGGTGTCCGGACCAGATAACCTTTCTGGATCAGGAACGGCTCGTAAACTTCTTCGAGCGTGCCTTCTTCTTCGCCGACAGTTACCGAGATATTTTTGACCCCCACCGGGCCGCCGTTGAAGTTGCAGATGATCGCTTCAAGAATGCGGTTGTCTATATCATCCAGACCGTCGGGGTCGATTTTCAACATATTGACAGCTTTGGCGGCCACCTGGGCGGTGATCTGCGAATCGGCTTTGACCTGCGCATAGTTGCGGGCCATGCGCAGAAGATTGTTGGCAATACGCGGTGTGCCGCGGCAGCGGCGGGCCAGCTCCAAGGCTCCATCTTCGTCAATATCGGTTTCCAGAATCCGGGCACTGCGTTTGATGATCTCCACCAGACTGGTATCGTCATAGTAATCCAATCTGACATTGACCGCAAAACGCGAACGCAACGGGGCCGAAAGCATTCCCTGCCGCGTGGTTGCACCCAGCAGCGTAAAATGCGGTATGTTCAAACGCACCGACCGCGCCCCGGGACCCTGTTCCAGCACAATGTCGATAAAAAAATCTTCCATCGCGCTGTAGAGATACTCTTCCACCACCGGGTTGAGACGGTGGATCTCGTCGATAAAAAGTATATCGCCTTCGCTCAAACTGGTGAGCAATCCGGCCAGATCGCCGGGTTTTTCGATGGCCGGGCCGCTGGAACTTTTGAGCGTACACTCTTTTTCGTTGGCAATAATGTAGGCCAGACTGGTTTTGCCCAGACCGGGCGGGCCGGAAAGCAGGATATGCTCCAACGGCTCATTGCGGCCGGCCGCAGCCCGCACCATAAGCTCCAACAGATCCTTGGCATCGTCCTGTCCGGGGAAGTCGGCAAAACGCGACGGACGCAGCAGATTGTCGCTGCTGCCGTCTTTACGGTTCAATGTAGAAGTGATAAATCGCTCGCTCATATCTAAAATTGTACAAAAATGTCATTAAAAAATTGCTTTTTAGCGCTTTAAATGGTAAATTAAAACGCGTTAATTACAATTTAGCTGTTTTTATAAAAATTTCCAGTATAAAACTGAAAAAAAATCAAAGAAAGGTTCATGCTATGAGTTGGAATGCAGAAATTGCCGCTCGTACCGCCAACACCATCCGCGCTTTGAGCGCAGATGCCATTCAGAAAGCCAAGTCCGGCCACCCGGGTATGCCCATGGGCAACGCCGACTTTGCTGTAACGCTTTTCAGTAAATACCTGCGCTTCAATCCGGCCAATCCGGCCTGGTTTGCCCGCGACCGTTTTGTGCTTTCCGCCGGTCACGGTTCGATGCTTGAATACAGCTTGCTGCATTTGTTCGGTTACGGTCTGGATATGGAAGAACTCAAGAACTTCCGTCAGTGGGGCAGCAAGACCCCCGGCCATCCGGAATTCGGTCACACCGCCGGTGTGGATATCACCACCGGTCCGCTGGGCAGCGGTCTGGCCAGTGCTGTAGGTATGGCCATGGCGGCTAAATATCTGGCTGCCACCACCGGTCTGGACGAAGCCGGCCTGCTGGACAGCAAGATCTATATCATCTGCGGCGACGGCTGTATGATGGAAGGCGCCACCAGCGAAGCCGCTTCGCTGGCCGGCCATCAGAAACTCGACAACATCATCTGCTTCTACGACGATAACAACATCACCATCGAAGGCAACACTTCTCTGGCCTTTACCGAAGATGTCGGCAAGCGTTTTGAAGCCTACAACTGGCGCGTGCTTTACTGCGACAATGCCAACGATGTTGCCAAGTGCGATGCCGTGCTGGCCGAAGCGCAGAAATCCGACGGCCGCCCGACTCTGATTATCGGCAAAACCACTATCGGTTATGGCGCACCCAATAAGCAGGGTACTTCCGGCGTTCACGGCGAACCGCTCGGTGACGACGAAGTTGCGGCGATGAAAGCCAATCTGGGGCTGCCCGCCGAAACCTTCTTTGTGGCTGACGATGTGCGCGCTTTCTGCGATGAACGCGTGGCCGAAGTCAAGGCTGCCGCCGCCGCGTGGGAAGCAAAATATGCTGAATTTATCCGCGCCAATGCCGATAAAGCCGAACTCATTGCCAAATATCTGAACAAGAGCGTTCCGGAAAACCTGCTGGAAGAATTGCTCAAGGTCGCTCCGGTGGATAAGCCCACCGCCAGCCGTGCCTCCAGCGGTACCGTGCTGCAGAAGGCTGCCGAACTGGTGCCTGCGTTGTGGGGTGGTGCGGCTGACCTGGCGCCCTCGACCAAATCCAACGTTAAAGTCGGCGGCGATTTCGGTCCGGCTGACCGCGCCGGCCGCAACTTGCACTTTGGTGTGCGCGAACTGGGTATGGGGATGGCGGCCAACGGTATTGCTCTCTTTGGTGCGGCGATCCCCTACAGCTCGACCTTCTTTGTCTTCAGCGATTACATGAAGCCGGCCATCCGTCTGGCGGCACTGCAGAAATTGCATCAGATCTACATTTTCACTCACGACAGCTTCTATGTCGGCGAAGATGGCCCGACCCACGAACCGATCGAACAGATTGCCATGCTGCGCAGCATCCCCGGTGTTACCGTGATCCGTCCGGCTGAATCGCACGAAGTCGCCGGAGCCTGGGCCGCCGCATTGCAGGCCGATGGCCCGGTGGCGCTGCTGCTGACCCGTCAGAATCTGGATGCGTTTGAGGAAGAAATGGCCAAGAAGGTGGATGTCAGCAAAGGTGCTTATGTTGTCAGCGATGACGAAAACTTCTCGCTGCTGCTGATCGCTACCGGTTCTGAAGTCGGTTTGGCACTGAAGGTTGCGGAAATGTTCCGCGCCCAGGAAATCGGTGTGCGCGTTGTTTCCATGCCTTCGCAGGAACTCTTCCTGGCCCAGAGCAAGGCTTATCAGAACGAAGTGCTGCCGCCGGAATGCGATCTGCGTGTATCCATCGAAGCTGCCAGCACCTTCGGCTGGCACAAGTTTGTCGGCAGCGAAGGTCTGACCATCGGTCTGGATACCTTCGGCGCGTCGGCTCCTTACAAAGTGCTGGCTGAAGAATTCGGCTTTACCGCCGAAAAAGTGGCGCAGAAGATCGTCGAACACTTTGCCGGCGACAGCTGCGGCTGCGAATGCGGCAGCTGCGAATGCGGTTGCCATTGATACAGTCAGGAGCTTGTAAGCTATGAATAAGTTTTTGACAATGCTTGGCAGTGCAGTTTGCGCGGTCGTGCTGGGCGGCTGCGCTCAGTGCGAATACCTCTGTAATCTGGGCTGCAAAAGCGTGGATGAAATGACTTTGGAACAACCGACCCAGACCAACATCCAGTCGATCATCGACCAGCATAAAGCCAAGAGCAACGGTGCTGCCGAGCTGGATAAACTCTGCGGCAAGACCTGGGTTCCGGTTTTTATCAAAGGTCAGGACAGTGTGGTCGTGGAAAACGGCAAAGAAGTTACCAAACGGGTCATTGAACTTTCCGGCGATACGCAGGCGTACATTGAGTTTGACCGCAACGGTAAAGTCAACGGTTTTTCCGGTATGAATATCTTTACCGGGGCATTTGCGGTAACTGCTCCCAACAATTTGCGTTTGGGCGCACTGACCACGGTGCCGGTCGTCAGAGATGCTGATGCCGAAAAAGTCATGCGTCTGGATTACGAAATGCTTTTCATGGCCCAGCTCAATGATTTTGATAACTTTGTGATCCTTGAAAACGGCGATATCTCGTTCCGCAGACGTAACGAAGAAATGTTGCGCTGCAAAAGCGTTCCGGCCAATAGCGTAAAACGTTATAAAGCCGCCAACGCCCAACAGAGCAAAAAAGCCGGATCGGTGTCATCTAATCCGGCCATGCCGGTAATGGGTAAATAAAAGACCCGGCTATAATAAGTAAAACAGGAAAAAATCAGGGTATAAGTTGCAAAAGATCCATTGATGTGGTATCTTATAAAGAAAACAAGTTTGCAATGTATAAAAGTACCCGAAATTTAAGGTAGTTCTTGTATGAATAAAGAAAGACGAGTAGTTGTTACCGGTTGCGGGGCAGTTTCCTGCGTTGGGAACAGTGTTCCGGAGTTGTGGGCTGCGGTCAAAGAAGGCCGTTGCGGTTTGGATAGAGTCACGCGTTTTGACCCCACGGGTTTCCGTACGGAAATCGCCGGTGAAGTCAAAAACTTTGATGTGACCAAATATATGTCGGCCAAAGAGGCCAAGCGTCTGGATCTCTTCTGCCAGTTTGCGATTGCGGCTTCGGACGAAGCGACGGCCCAGGCCGGACTTGATTTTACGGCCGAAGACTGCCCGGTGGATCGTGATCGGGTAGGGGTGCTGGTTTCCAGCGGTATCGGCGGTTTGGCATCCATGTGCGAACAGGATGTGATCTTTATGAACAAAGGACCGAGCCGTGTTTCGCCGCTGATGATCCCGATGATGATCGGCGACCTGGCTTCGGGCAATATTTCCATGCGTTACAACGTGCGCGGGCCGAACTTCGGTCTGGTATCTGCTTGTGCGTCCGGTTGCCACAGTATCGGCGAAGCGTTCTGGATGATCAAGCGCGATGATGCGGATATTATGATCACCGGCGGTGCTGAAGCTGCGGTGGTTCCGCTGGGTTTTGCCGGTTTCTGCAGTATGAAGGCGATGAGCGCCCGCAACGACGATCCCAAACACGCCAGCCGCCCCTTTGATGCCGAACGCGACGGTTTTGTTATGAGCGAAGGCGCCGGTGTGCTGATCCTCGAAGAATTGGAACATGCGCTCAAACGCGGTGCTACGATCTACGCCGAAGTGGTCGGTTACGGTGCCACCGGTGATGCTTACCACATTACTTCGCCCCATCCGGAAGGCAAGGGCGCTGCCTCGGCGATCACCACGGCGCTGCGTCATGCCGGTTTGAATCCGGAAGATGTGGACTATATCAACGCCCATGGTACGAGTACCGAACTCAATGATAAATACGAAACTCTGGCGATCAAGGCGGCGCTGAAAGAACACGCTTCCAAGGTGTCGGTCAGCAGCACCAAGGGCTGCACCGGCCACGCGCTGGGGGCAGCCGGCGGTTTGGAATCGATCATCTGCGTGCAGGCGATCGTCAATCAGACCGTTCCGCCGACGATCAACTACGAAAACCCCGATCCGAACTGCGATCTGGATATTACGCCCAACGTGGCCCGCGAACGGGAAATCGACGTGGCGTTGAACATCAACCTCGGTTTCGGCGGTCACAATGGTGTGGTGGCGTTCAAGCGCTATAAATAATTAACAGTTTTATACAGGAGTTGTGCAATAATGAAGAGTGTGTGGATGCTCTCGGGCGCTTGTGCGCTGACGGTGTTGTTCAGCGGCTGTTCTCCGGAACTGGATCAGACGCAGTTGAGTCCGGAAGAACAGGCGTGGGCGGCGAATTTTAAAGAAAATTACAGCGCATGGCAGCCGCCGGAATCAGTTCCGCGTTCGGTGCGCCGCGATGATTTGGCCCACGAAACGGCCACCGGCCAGGTTACCAGCCAGCAGGTGAGCAGCGAACTCGTTCCGCCGGCAGTGGATCAGCCCGCAGCTGTGCCGGGCACCGAAACTCCTGTGAATGTTGAAGAAGTCAAGGTCGAAGAAGTCAAGGTCGAAACGGTGGATGTTCCGGCCGCTCCGGCGGCTGAAGTTGCTCCGGCTGCCCCGGTTGCTCCGGCAACTCCGGCTGCAGACGAAGTTTACACCGTAGTCAAGGGCGATACCCTCGGCGGCATTGCACTCAAATACTACGGACGGGCCAGCCAGTGGAAGAAGATCCAGCAGGCCAATATGCAAGTTCTGCGCGGCAAAAACAAAGATATTGTTGTGCCGGGTATGAAACTGCAGATCCCCCGGTGATGTGCCGGTGAATCATTGAATCAAAAGTGCGGACATACCTTGCCGGTAGTTCGCACTTTTTTGTTTTTAGCCAGTTGAAAGCGCAATTTTATTCTGATGGAAACGGTATTTTATTTTGAAAACGGTTTGACTCCGGATTGGCGTATAGCCGGTCGTCCGGCGTTGAATTGGCATTTGCTGGAAGAAGTTCTGGGCGTCAGACTGGTGCCGCGCGACCGTCAGGTGGCAATCGACGGCAGCGAGGAATCCTGCCGTCGGGCAATGGAGTTTTTCGGTGAACTGGGGCGGTTGCATCTGCTGCGCCAGCGCGAACTTGACCGTCAGGATGTTGAACAGCTGATCAAGGCCTACAGCCGGAACGAAGAGAGCGACCTCAAAGCGCTTTTTTCCGGGCGGGTCAAAGTGGGGCGCAGCAAGCGCGAAGTTCTGCCGCGCAGCCGCAACCAGCTGGAGTATCTGAAAGCCTTGCGCGAAAAGGATGTGGTGTTCGGCGTCGGACCGGCGGGAACGGGCAAGACGTATCTGGCGATGGCGATGGCGGTTTCGGAACTGCTGGCGGGTAATTGCAGCCGGATCGTGCTGACCCGTCCGGCGCGGGAAGCCGGCGAAACGCTGGGTTTTCTGCCGGGCAGTCTGGAAGAAAAGATCATGCCCTATCTGCGGCCGCTTTATGATGCACTCTACGACATGCTGGACTTCAACGAAGCCTCCGGTTTGATCGAGCGCAATGTTATTGAAGTTGCGCCGCTGGCATTCATGCGCGGCCGGACATTGAATAACGCGTTCATTATTCTGGACGAAGCGCAGAACACTACCGAAGAGCAGATGCTCATGTTTCTGACCCGTTTGGGGTACAACTCGCGCTGTGTAGTTACCGGCGACCCCAGTCAGAGCGATTTGAGCCGTAACGAGCGCTCCGGTTTGATCCATGCGCTGAAAACGCTGAATAAGATCCCGGAGATCGGGATCATTGAATTTACCACCCGCGATGTGGTGCGCCACGCCCTGCTGGAAAAGATCATTCACGCCTATACTGAATGAAGATAAAAAATATTGAAAGGACGGGATCTCTTTTATGGAAAAAAGAACAGTTACGATCCGCAACCGGGCCGGTATTCATTGCCGGCCGTCCAGCGTGATCCTCAACACGGTGAACGCGGAATTTTCCGGACATGAATTTGTGCTGACCAGTCAGCGCGGCGAAAGCTGTGAACTCAACAGCATTATGGGGTTGCTGGCACTCTGTCTGGCTTGCGGCGAGAGCGTGGAGCTGACCGTGGAAGGCCCCAACGAAGTACAGGCCGCCGATAAAATCGCGGAACTGCTGGCAACCGAATTTGATTTTCCACCTCAAAAATAAAAGCAAGAGTATCATGATCAAAGTAGCTCAATGTTGGGATGACGGCGTACTCAACGACATCAAAGTAGCCGAACTCTGCCGTAAATACGAAGCTAAAGCCACGTTTAATTTGAATCCGGGTTTTCATTGGGCGAAAAAACGGATCACCGATCAGGGGCATTGCTATCTGGGCAAATACTACTCCGGTAAACTGGCCTGGGACGAAGTAACCAGTGTTTACGAAGGTTTTGAAGTCGCCTCGCACGGCATGTGCCACTTGCCGGCCGACCGGATAGATGCCAAAGTGATCGCCGCCGACGCTGTGAGCGCCCGCAACATCATTGAGGATAAATTCCAGAAAGAGTGCCGCGGCTTTGCCTGGCCGGCGGGACTTTATACGCAGGAGTGCTGCGATCTGCTGCGCGAAGCCGGTTTTGCCTACGGCCGTACAGTCGAATACGCCGAACAGGTTCTGCCGTGTAAAGATTTTATGGCCTTGCGCAGCAACTGCCACTTTCAGGATCCGGAATTCTGGCAGAAGTTTGAAAAAGCGCGCTCCGGCGGCGTTTTCTACTTTTGGGGGCACAGCTACGAAATGATGGACGATCCGGCGCTGTGGGCCGCTTACGAAGCAATCTTGAAGCGTCTGCACGAAGACCCCACCGTGGAGTGGATCAACGTAATAGATATTACGCGGTTGTAAAAAAGTAAAAACCACCGGCAGAACCGGTGGTTTTTTTGTATCGGGCGCAAATACTTGCCCGATCACCGGCCGGACAAGTCCGACCGGTGGTTTTAAACAGACTCTTCAACTGTCAGTATTTTTTTGCATTTTCCAAGACCTTGCAGCGACCGCACTTGGAGGAACCGCTGCATTCACACTTTACACCATTCTGTTGGAGTACATATTCCACCACCTGCAATATGGTTTTGCAATCTTCGGGGATATTCACAAAGGAAAGGGTCGGTTTTATAGCCTCAAATTTTTCTTCCGTTCCGACTGTTATTACACAGACTAAATTGCCGTGATTTTCCGGAAATTCCACTACCACCGGCAGTCCGGGGTTGTCCTTGCCCATACGAAGACCTTCGCCTACATACGCGTAAGAGGGGAGGGTTTTATCGGAGGGGCATTGGAGGCACTTTTTCCGTTCTTCATCGGTTACATTGGCAACAGAAGAACCAAAATATCCACCTTTGATCAAAAGATCCAGATTATCCTTGCCTTGACCGGCGGGAGCATAGCCTTTATTGTCATAGGCATACATCATCATAGCCGAGCCAATGTTTTCGAATTTGCTCTTGCAGTTTTCCCAGCGGGCGTCTTCTCTGGCAGACGACAACATGAACATAGCCGCAACTACGATACCGGCAATGACGACGAGCGCGAGACCCAGAATCAGCACCAGTTTACCTATTTTTTTGCCGGCCGAAGCCTGCGGCGGCGTTACGACAAAAGCATTGCCGCACTGGGGGCACTGCATGGTGCTGCCGACGGCATCTGAATCCAGATTGATGACATGTTGACATTTTTCGCACGAATAGTCGAATTTGTTACCCATGGTTTTCTCCTTGTTGGGAATTTAAGAATTTAAATAATACTGAACCTTAACGTTCATTCATATATTTTAAACGTAGAGGAACTGCCTATCTTACAGCAAAAAGTATGAAAAAATCAATATTTTTTGCTGTAAGTTTTTTTTCAAGGAGTTACGGTGAAAAATCTCTATTTTTTGTGTAAAATGCTGCGCATGGTAATCGGCGGCAATGTGTCCGCCAGGTCGGACAGGTCGGACAGGTCGGACAGGTCGGACAGGTCGGACAGGTCGGACTGCCGCCACCACACAATACTGCCTGCAAATTGCGGTTAACGCCGCATCAGCGGTACACTTAAACCACCGGCGGCAGACTTTCGACCGGTTTAAAAAAATTGCGGGCTGCGGCAAAACTTTTCAATCTTGCAACAGCCCGATCGGAGTACCGGATAACGGTTGATTACTTGATCTTGCCGTCGGTACCGGTCAGAACCATTTTCGGAATATTTTCCTGCTTGCGGCCTTTCCACGGCGTAGTGTTGTTCAAGCTGGTCATGCACTCCTGCACAAAGTCTTTGTCGGAGTCAGATATGTGTATATCCATACCAAAGACCATACCCGGTTTGACCGGTCCCTTGACACCGAGTACTTTCCACGGAATGCGCGCTTCGAGCATGTAGCCGTCTTCGGTAACACATGCTTCCACATCAATGCCTTCCCACGCCAGATTGGGCGGAAACGCCATCAGCGCATCCGGGTCCATATCCACCAGCGGATCGCCGGATTCTTCCACCGTGCCGGGGGTAAAGCCGATGATTCGCCAATCCGCCGGCTGCCGGCCTTTGCCGTTTTCTTTGAAATTGGGCGCAAAGTCCAACTCAATGTGGTCAGAGATAAAAATGTTTTTATCGCTGGCAACTTTAATCGCTTCGTCCACAACTTCGACCATAAAATAGAAGTAGTTGCTGTCGTAGCAGATGCGCACCGTGCCGGAGAGGTCATCTTCGCCCTGATATTGCGCGCCGCCCCAGGTGATGTGCGATTTATCCAGCGTAATAGCGCCGGGCAGATTGTCCCATTCGCTGCAATCTCCGTCGATCACCGGCGGCGGGTCAGGCTTTTGCGGGCAGGCGATCACCGGCCGGGCGGCCGGTTGGGCCGGAGCGGCAACTGCCGGAAAGGTTCCGGTCAGAAACAACGCCGGCAAGGCGGCATAGAGCAATTTTTTGTTCAGACTCATTCGATCACCACCTGTGCATTTTCGATCGCAATGGTACGGGGGTATTTGGCAGCAAAGGGGTTGATGAATTCGATCTTATTCATGCCCGGCTTGACCAGCTGGGTAACGTCCAGACGGAAGTTGAAGGGGTTGCGATCCTTCAGCGTAACCGGGCAGTAGTGATTGTCTTCGCTGATGTTGTAGCTGGCGTTGCTGTAGTAGAGTACATAGCCGGCACTGCGGGCAAAAATCAGGTCGCTGCCCGAAGAAGTCGTAGCTTTGTTGGCCGGTTTGATCAACTCTTTAGCTCCGCACTGCTTGCTGTTGACTTTGATTTTTACCCCGGCGGTGAAGCCGGCCATGGTCGTGAGCTGGTCAATACGGCCGGTAAAGTCCAGATAGACCTTTTTACCGGCTATGTCGGCGGGCAGTTCGATATTGAACGTTTCGGCCTTGCTGAAAGGTATGAGCATACGCTTGACCAGAGTCAGCGGAATGTTATTGTTCTTTACCGCAGTATTCACATCCACGTTTTCCGGGTAAAGTTTGCTGGTTCTGACGCCATTGGAGTCGATGGCAATAACTTCGTAGCTGCCGAAAGCCGGGACTTTGATCGTTTTGCTGAACGAATTGTCGGCCACTTTTTCGTCCAGGATCTTGCCGGTCTGGCTGTGCAGAACCACGACTTGCTTGACATCGTCGCCTTTTACATTGAGCGTCAGTTCGGTCGATCCGCCCTGAAAAACGACTTCGTCAAACCACTGTTCGCCCTCCTGCTTGTAGTAGCAAAGGTAGAACGTGGCAGTTTTAAGGTCGTGGGGGATGGTGTTGACCATTTCGAACTCGGTCCAGTCATAATCTTCTCTGGGCAGTTCCGGTGTGCGCATATAGGAAGGCTTGGTGCCATCGGAATAAACCGCCTGCCAGGCCACACCGCCGGGGCGTTTGTCAATATCGCAGCCGGTGTTTTTGGCTTTGAATTTTATGTAATAAAGGTCTTTGGCCTTGAGCGGAATATCTGCCGGACGGATATACTGCGACAGCCCGGGGCTTTTGGCCGGGTCGCCGACAATCTTAAAGCTGTTTGCCCCATCGGTTTGGGTAGCGCCGTCAATGGCAACCGTGCCGCCGAAAGGACGCCACGGAGCGAGTTTTCCATCCTCAAACGAGGCGTTTTTGAGCAGGTTTTGTGCCGGCAGCGCCGGAGTGCTGCTGACCGTGATTTCAGCGGCGGCCATAGCCGAAAAAGCTGCGGCAGCCAACCCGGCGGTAAAGAGTTGTTTCAACATGATTTTTTTCCTTATGGTGATTAAAATTTATTTTTTGACGATAGCGCAGGATTCATGTTCGGCCAGCACTACTTTGTAGTAGGTCTTGCCGTCTTTGACCAGTTTTTCCACCGGCCGTTTGACTTCAAAGCCGTTGGCATCATAGAAGTGCAATTCAGCATTTTCGTTACCGCCGAAGCTGTAATAGCCGGAACGGTTGGTCAGGATGCGTTCTTTGCCGATGATGTAGCCTTCGTGCAGTTCCACCGGGGTGATGGGGAACATGTACTCGGCCAGAGTCGGGTGGGTGAACGGTTCAACCTGCTGGTGGTAGTAGAAGTAGAGGCTGCCGTAATCCAGGAAGCGCACCATGTTGCGGTAGCAATCCAGTTCACTGCGTTCGGTCAGGTGGTCGCCCAGCCCGATCGGGGTGGAAAGGTGGCTGTGGTTGAGGTTGCTGGCGCTGCCGGTTTCCATAAAGGCGATGAATTTGTTTTTGATAAACAAATCGGTCATGGTTTTGGTGTAGCCGCCGCCGTTGGCGATCAGGAAAATACCTTTGTCGGCCATTTTTTCGACCATGCGTTTGCGCCAGGGCAGCGTTACCAGCGCTACCGAGGTTTTCTTTTGGGTGATCTTGTGAGTGCGCGGGTGGATGTCGCCGGAAACACCGTCCCAGGGTTCAGCAAAGTGGTAGTTACTGGCACTGTGGGGGAATTCATCCCAGAAAATACCGTCTACGCCGTATTCATTGATCAGCCGTTCGATGCGATCTTCCTGCAGCCTGGCCCAGGAGTTGCCTTCCACGGGCAGATAGAGCGGCAGCGCCGGATTGCGGTAGTCGGATTGTTCGCCATTGGGTTTGAGGTTGCGGGCTTCTTCGTAAGTATCGGTCATAAAGGCCTTGACATCCAGATAGCTGTGATAGTAGTGCATTACTACAGCATCGGGTTTGGCGGCGCGGACTTTTTTGTAAAATTCTTTATGGATCTCGGGTTTGGCGGTTTTCATCCACGCCGAACCGTGCGATTTTTCGCCGAAACGCTCCACGGCACCGGCCACCAGATAGGTGGCGGATTTGTTGTTGATCCAGGTGCGCAGTTCTTCAACGCTGTTTTCTCTGCCGATACGGAAAACTCCATCGGTAAATGTGATCACCCCCGGCGGGTTGGGCGTAAGGAACGCAAAGCCGCGGGCGATTTCGTAATTTATACCGAGAAAACGGCGCATGGCGTTGATCTGGCTGTAGTAATCGCTCTTTTCGGATGGGAAAATTGCGAAGCTCATTTCCTGCGTAACGCCGGGCTGAATGATCAGATTATCGTCGCCGATGCCGTACAAGCCTTTGGCCGAAAAGGCGCGGAAGTGTACTCTGAATACGTCGTTGAGCGCCAGCAAACCGACCGAACCGCCCGATTGAGGCATGACAATAGTCGTGCTGTTGATGCCGCTGTTGCCGTTGCCGCGGCGCGAATAGATGCGGTAGCCGCACAGCCGGTATTCTTTGGGTTTGACCTTGTAAGTCAGGTACTGGCGGTACATAAAGGGCAGATCTTCTTTGCCGGTATTTGTGATCTTATCGGTTACGACTACCGCTTCGTCTTTGACCTCGATGGTGCGTTTGAGCGCAAAATCCGGTCCGGTGGCTTCCAGCGTATTGCCCTTGACGGTAAAGGTTTTGAACCCTTCGGCTTTTTTCTCCGTAAACTTGGCCCAGCCCGGCTGAAGCGAAAAATCAGCATTGACCGTGTAACTCAAGTTGTTGAGTTTGACTTCCACTGCACCGCCGGGAGTCAGTTCGGCCTTGATCGGCAGCGGTTTGACATTTTCCGGTGCAATGAACGGTAAATCAGCGGCGCATAACGCCGTTGAGGCTCCTGCCAGCAAAAGGCAGGATAAACGGGTGAATTTTTTCATACACGATCCTTTGTTTGATTGAGTGTTATGTTAAATTTTACAGTTTTTAATAACCGGCAAAAGTTTTTTGAGTTACGCTCAAATCACCTGCAAAAAACTACCAAAATAAGTTTACATTCAAAAATCGTTTTTGTCAAGTCGTAAAAATCGGATTATCAGGATTTATCAGCTTATTTTTGACCATAACAGTATTGCGGGGCGCAGAATGGTTATATTTTATGCTGCAGATGAATTTTTATTTTCAGCAGAGTTCCCGGAAAATAAAATGGGGGTGTTGCAAAACAGTTTTGCAACAGCCCCCTGGATATGCGCGTTGTTTACGCTTTTTTACTGCTTGTCAAGGAACTGGATACCGGTTTTCCAGCTGCTGCCGGCAGTCGTTTTGGTCGGCTTGGGAATACTCGTTACATCGCCGCCCATGGCAAGGATATTGAATGAATTTGCATGGTTGCTGAATACATCCGTGGTGCCGAGGTGCCACGGCATGCCGCAGTCAGTGAAAATGGCATTGCCCGGATCGCACTGGGTGCTGTTGCGCTGTCTGGTTGATTTGTCAGCTTCGGTATAACCGTAGCCGGGAACATCAGCAGCTGCGATCCAATAACCGAAATAACTGCTGTTACCGATTTTTACACTGCCGTTGGCCGCTTTGTTGGCGTTGTTGGTATCGGAGGGACAGCGCCAATAACGATTTATATATTCTTCAACTTCGGTAGTGCTGGATACATCGCCGGCTGAAAAGTAGGTGTGGAAAGTGTGCGGGTGTAAGGCGCTTGCTGAAGTAGTGGCAACGCCGGTACCCATAGTGGTGAAATTGGGCTTTTCACGGTTGTTCTGTGCGCGCCAACCGTTGTTATCGTCGCAATACATCAAATTAGCAGTACCGATCTGTTTGAGATTGCTTACGCAACTGGCAACGCGGGCGCGTTCGCGCGCAGCCGAGAGTGCCGGCAGCAGCATCGCCGCCAGAATGGCAATGATGGCAATCACAACCAGAAGTTCGATCAGAGTAAATTGTTTTTTCATAAAATATACCTTTCGTTATGTTGATAGAATATTGGATTTATTACTGTTGATCCATGAACACAAAGGCTGTTGTCCAGTCGCCTCCGTCAGCAGCTTTGGTCGGCTTGGGAATACTCGTTACATCGCCGCCCATGGCCAGGAGATTCAGCGAATTGGCATGGTTGGGGAAGCCGTCGCCCAGTTTGTTTTGCCAGGAAAGACCAAAGTCGCTGAAAATAACGTTGCCGGGATCACAATCATTTTTGACCCGCTGTCTGGTGCGGCCATCGGCTTCAGTATAACCGTAACTGGTTACTGTAGTTGACGGCATCCAGTACCCCATATAGCTGGAGTAACCGGCTTTATAATTGCCGGCGTTATCGTGGTTGGCATTTTGGGTGTCCGATGGGCACTGCCAATACATTTCAATATATTTGGCCGTGTCTCCAGTTCCGGCAGAGAGATATTGGCCGAAACTTTCTCTATCCAATGCACTTTGACTTTGGGTGGCAATGATTTTGTTGAACGTGTTTACGTTGCTTTTGGTGTTGTCGGTAGTGGCGCGCCAGCCGCCGTTGTCATCGCAATACATAATGTTGGCTGTGCCGATCTGCTTGAGTTTGGTGATGCAATTGCTGACTCTGGCGCGTTCGCGCGCGGCCGAGAGTGCCGGCAGCAGCATCGCCGCCAGAATGGCGATGATGGCGATCACCACCAAAAGTTCGATGAGGGTGAATTTTCTTTTCATGCTCCGCTTTTCCTTTTTTATATTTTTACACTTACTTACTTATCCCAACGTTGATAGCATAACGGAACCGTTTTTCCGCATTGGATAACGCCTGAACCGTTTCGCCTGCAAACTGCTACGGTAATAGTATACATAACCTTTTACGGTTTGTCAAGTCAAAGTTGATAAAAATTTGTATGTCGCAGCCAATTTACAGAATAAAAAAGGCAACGGCTGCAAGATTCGTTGATTCTGCAGCCGTTGCATGTTTGATTTGTATTTAAGAAAATATATTCAGAAGTTATACATTCTGCTGGTGTAATATGGGTTATTTATTCAGAACTTGAACTACAGCTCCGTTCTGCTGGGGATGGATCTCCAGCGTAATTATTGCTTTGTTATCGACGATCTGCGGCGCAAGTTCCTGCCCGTTCCACGCATCAATGTAGCGGGCCCCGGGCTGGTGGTCGATGGCCAGCAGCGGCTTGTTTACGGTCATGGCGGTTGCGTTGTAAACCGTCCACAAAGTCCGGTTTTTGCCGGGGAAGCGGTTGGCGTAAACTCCGCCTGCCAGAGTTTGTACCCGCGGTTCCGGAGTCATGGTCAGGAAGCAATCTTTGTATTCATCTTTGATTGCCAATGCCCGGTTGAGCCGGTGCCGGATGCGGCTGTCGTGCATGAACCAGGTATCTTCGTGGAAAGTTTCGCCGTTAAAGAAGGCATAATCGGCTTGCGAAGGCTTATTGCCGGCCTCCAGCCCTACCGGCAATACAAAGAGTTTGTAGCGCGGCAGAAGATATCGTACCGAGGCAAACGGCACTTCAAAAAATCTTGAATTCCGGTGGTCGCTGCGGTCGCCGACCGGGGCAAAAAATTCCTGCAATTCCTGAAAATAATAGGAAATAAATCCGTCGCTGTACATGCTGGTGGTATCCGGCTGACCGTACTCGGTCCAGATCGCCACATCATCCGGCAGGGCCTGACGGAGTTTGTAAATAAACTTCAGGTCGCCTTCGGTCGAGTTCGAGGGAACCGGGTGGCCATGTTTGGGACTGTAACACACGGAATTATTGAAACTGCTGACCACATCGCTGTAGATGATTTTTGCGCCGGTGTCGCGCATAAGTTTTGCCAGATCCTGAACCGCAAAATCGACCCATGCATCGGCACACAAACAAGTGTAACTCTCACTTTCATTCAGCAGCAAAGCGCCATTGGGGTAGGCTTTGACCATCTTTTCTGCATCGAATCCGGTACCTTCCACATCGGCATTTTTGACCCGGTCGCTGATCGTGTAAAGGGATACGGGTATTTTCAGATCCTCCTGATAGTGCCGGATCGCTTCGCGGAACGACTCCAAACCGCCGGATTGAGCATAGAATTTGTCGCTTGCCCACTGACCGTACGAAAAACGGTCTTCGGCATCGTTGTAGCTCCACCAGAGGTGAACAAAATCCAGTTTGCGCCCCAGATGCTGCTTTTCAAATTCATGTACTTCGTCAATGTACCAGGTTTTTTTATCTTTGCTCAACAGCGGCGGTACTTTGTAGAAGCGCCACGAAAGCGTGTGGGTAGTGTGATAACAATTGTTGACCATTGATTCAAAGAAATAATTGCGGGCACTGTCGTTGCCGCGGTCATAGAATGAATCCAGAAAATCCCTGTATATGGCCAACGCGCTGTGCCAATCGCCGGCATGGGGCTGCCAGCTGACCGGCGATAAATCAATACTGCCTCCGGCGGGAACTTCCGAATAACGCTCCTGTAAGGCGATCGCACCATTGATGCCGCTTGAGTTGAGCGAAGCAATAAACTCGATTTTGGAGTTATTGCGGTTGTCGACCCACATCATAAGACCGCTATTGGCATCAGAATTGAAGAAATCCATAAACTGATGCATGAATTCCTGACCGTAGGCGGCCCGGTAAGATGCCGGTTCACTGCTTACTTCGGTGCGGAATCGCGGAAAACAGACCGCATCGCCGCCGGCCATACGCAATTTATTCAATGCGCCGGGGGCAACTTGCAGTTTCATCGACTTGGAGGTGTTGTTGGCAACCCTGACCTGCCAGATGATACCGCTTGCAGTATTGGGTTTGATGGTCAGATAAAGCGTTACTCCCGGCAGGTATTCAGCTTTGCCCTGCAGAACGATTTGTGCTTGTTGATCTTTGATGGACACATCGGTTACTTTGAAGTTGCGTCCGGTATAAAAGTTATTGTTCATGCGTACTCCGATACCGGAAGATGTATCAACAGTTCCGCAAGGGATCCTGACGGTGGAAAAACCATCGGAGAGGTCGAATATAAATTCATTTACCTGCAACCGGCTGCCGTTGAGTGCGAGTTTTACGGGGGCGGCAAGCGGTTTGCTGACCGGACGCTGTATTTCAGGCGGTGCATCCAGCAGGGCGGCAAACTCCGGAGTCCGGCTGCCAATGGAAACTGCTGCCAGATACATGTGTACATGATAGGAGTGGAATCCCAGAGTAACTTTGGTCAATGTTTTGGCAGGATCGAGTTTTACGGCATAAACACCGGAACTGCGGCCTGAAATATAAAATGCTTTATTTTCCAGCGAGTAGGGGAAGGCCCGGACTTGAGTATTGTCGCTGTAATGCAAAGTTACGGTCAGATTTTCCATGTCGTCCAACCGCAGCGGACGGCGCCCCAGCGTATAACGTATCTGTTCCGGGTTGGTGCCGTTGATCAAAAGCATATAGAGTGCGGCGCCGCTCCGGTTGACCGGTATTTCAATGACATCTTCGCGCGATACCGGCGAGATGTTTTTGCGAGTTCCGGTTTCGCCGAGGAAAGGAAAAGTTTCTGCATTTTTGCTGTTGTCAAACGGCGGCTTGACCAGATTGAGCGGTTGATCACTTAATTTGAAAGGTATATTTTCGAGTTTGACAATGTTTTTTTCGGGCGTAAATTGCAGTACCCGATCCACCATAAAGGTGTATTTGGCAAGATTTTCTGCGTAAACATCCGCTGCAGAGACATTAAAGAACCGATTTAAATCCACACTGACAAAATCAGCTGGATATTCAGCAGCGGAGCAATCGCTTTGCGGCAATTGTTTATAAAATGCTATGTCGGCGATTTCCAGCACCGAGCCGGATGAGTTGGTTTTGAGCTGTACGGAGATTTCAGAAAGACAGAAATTATCCGGCAGCTTTCCGCTTACGGTATGAAAAGCTCCGTCATCAAACGCAATGCTGCTGGTGAGCATATCCACCTTGACTGCGTTGTTTTTTTCATCATATCCGCGCAGTTGAACCACTGCGGCTACCGGTATTGCGCGCAGTACATTGGTAATGCGGTAACGGATGCTGAAAAACTGCATTTGACTCAAATCAACTGCCGAATCAAGTTTTTTGATCCAGCGCATTGAGCGGTTGACTCCGGTTTCACCATTGAGGGTGAATATTGCTTTGCCGGAGTCTTCCGCTACGGAACAATGTGGGATCGTATGCAGGGTATTACCGTCATAATAACGCATTTCCTGCGGCAGTTCAGCTGCCGGCAAACCGTTAGTATCACTAACGTAACCTTGTATAAAATCAAAATTGCCCGGTTGATAAAGACGTGCGGCAGTTTGAGCTGAATCCTGTTGAGATGTTATCCGCAGATCGCGGAAAAACATCTCTCCGGGACTGGTCAGATCGATCCTGACGCGCAACCGTGCCGAATCTTCCGGTACGGTGAATTCGCCGCCGATAGTGTGCCATTGGTCGATAATGCTGTTGTTATGCAGTACATGTATCAACCGTTTGGGATTACCGGCGGCATCAAAACTGTATATCTCAATACCGATATGCTGTTTGTCGCTCAGTTGAGAGTGTTTTATTCCGGCACTGATCCTGTAGGTGTTACCGGCCGGCAGTTTGACTTCCGGCACAACTTCCCATGAAGCATAGTTATCGTTATCTTTACTGCCCCGGATACCGAGGATGCCGTCGCTGCTGTGTGCATAGCTGACGATCCCCCGGTAATTATCCGGATCATTGGTGTAAAATAAATAACCATTGGGGGCGGATTTTCCGTTGGCAATAACAGTTTCCTGCATACCGACAAGACCGGATGTGCTTTCTTCGCCCTTAACGATAAAACTGCCGGATACCATGATCAGAAAACTGCCGAACAAACGCAATATGTTATTGGATATACTCATAAAAACTCCCTGTTCAACCGATCAGGTGATCAGCGCAGACGTTTTTGCTCACCGCTGGCGGTGTATGCGCACACTGCTTCGCCCGGAACCTGGGCGATTTCGGTAAGAGCCACCAGATCACCGTCCTGACAGCCTTGTGCATGGCCGTCAAGGAAGAAACCGTTGGCAACTTTGCCATGACGCATGTGATAACTGTAGCCCCAGGCATGACGCACGATTGCCGGGTACTGACACTTCAGGGACTCACTGTAGGAGTCAAAAAGCAACCCGCACTGCGAAGGTTGGGCTTTATCGACCAGAATAAACGTTTCGCCGTTGACTCCGGCGTTGCGGATGACCGCTGCGGCAGGCAGACTGGTGGTGTCAAAGACCATACCGTAGGTCTGGTTTTCCATTTCCAGAGTGGCTTTGTCGATCAGCGGATGGCTGGGGCAGCGGGCAACGGATTCACTCTTTTCATAGACCAGATCTTTGAGGTATTCGTTGTTGCCGAATCCGACATGCAGGCTGTACCAGGAATTGCGGGCATAACTCGGAGCCATAATCATTTGTTTATTGTCGTCAGCATAAAACAGCATGCTCATGCCCAGGCCTTTGAGGTTGTTGATACACGCTGCACTGCGGGCGCGTTCACGCGCGGCAGATAATGCCGGCAGCAGCATAGCTGCCAGAATGGCAATAATGGCAATAACTACCAGCAGTTCAATAAGTGTAAATGAGCGTTTGCTGCGGATTGTACGTGTTTCAGTTGTCTGTAACTTCATCATCTTTTCCTCCTGACAGATTTGTCATCAATTTTCAACGTTGATAATTGCTTTTATGATTCGAACATGGTTCCGCTTTTGAAACTCCTTCCCTGTGCGGATTGTTACTGGTTTATTTGTTGGGTCGAAAAGTATTTATTTCATTTTTTTAACCGGTAAATAAAAGTTTGCGGTACATCAGACTTCAACTCTATGGTATTGACTGATCCCAGCGCGGCATGCTGCGGATAAACCATTACTGCGTAGCGGGTTTGCGGCAGATGTACGGTGCGTTCTGCTGCATCGCGGCAAGTGTGGATTGCCAGATAATCTTCGCATACATATACTGCATCATTTTTATCCGAATAAATATGCACTCCGGCCTGCTGAGCCATGGCCCGCAGTACTTCCGGCGGCAACTGCGGGAACGCTGCGTAATAATGAGTTACATTATTGCGTTTTTTCCGTGCCAGAGTTACCGCATCGCTGTTGCAGAGTATTGCCAGCGGTTCGGCGGCCGGGTCGTCAAGTGCAAACACCGGAGTCAGGACATCTTCTTCGTACATTCCGAATGGAGCAAGATGGTTTTGCAGCAGCTTGTTATCCGGCAGCATTTGCATTTGCAAGCCAGTTTTTACATCAATGGTTTTGAGGTTGATCCCGATATTTTTATGTACATTTTCCAGATTACCGCTGTACCCGTCGTGGTATCCGGGCGCATAAAACCAGAGCGCGGTGGCGTTGTTGCGACCCAGTTTCTGTTCAATGGCGGCGCGTTCTTCATCTGTCAGATAATATACGTTCAAAAAGATGTAGAACTTATAGTCCGGCATCGCCTTATCATGGCAGAACGCATCGACCGTATATTCTTCAAACGGTGCTCCGATGCGTCCCACTCCGGCGCGCTGAAAAAATCCCCGGGTACCGACCTGGTCGGTAAATACATAACGTTTTTCCTGCCGCATGTAATGGAAAACTTTTTCGCTGGCGATAACTGCTATTTCGCTGACCGGTGCCAGTGAGTCATTTTCGATGGCATACTGACCGATTTTCTGTAATTTTGCCAACTCCTGAAGAATCATAACGTCATCAAACCAGTTGCGCTGGTCGCTGCCGAATTCATGCAGATACATCATGGCACCGCCCAGCAGCGTTTTGGCAAATTCCCGGGCCATAACTGCACAGGCTTCTTCTGGCCGCCGGATGCTGTAGGCGTACTCGCGCGGAAATAAATGGGTACGCAGATCATCTTCCTGTATCCATAGCTTGTTGTAGCTGCGCAACATTGACGGTGTCGGATAATCAAAACTCGAAACTCCTCCGAGGTCTCGGAAGAACCAGCGGTATTCAAGCGGACCGCAGAAAAAGTCGATATCGTCAGCTTCCAGCAGTTCCTGTTGATTCAAATATCCGGATTGTTCGGCAATATAACCATCACCAACATCGGCAATATGTCCATAAAAGAATCCGGTCAGCGATTTGCCTTGAGTTTCCTCTTTGATGATCTTGGCATAATATTTGATATTATAATTTATACAGCTCGAAAGCGCCTCACCAAAGTCGATCGCGGACTGGTCGCGTTCCGGAGAACGGAACATGCCGCCGTTTACCGGCATGATCCGCGCCTGACGGGAGGGAATTGCGGCGGTTTGCAAGGTTACTGAATCGTCGCGCCACGCCTGTTGGAGTTTTTCATCAGTTTGATATTTCTTTTGCAAATAGCTCCTGAAATAACGCAGCATGGGCAGGCTGTAGTCGCTCAATGTACCCGGTTGTTTCGGGTCATTGCTGCCCCAATGGTGAAGCCATTGACCTTCTTCGCCGCCACAGGGCAAATACCCGATGATCCTCCCCGCATAGGGGGCGCGTTGAATATGTTTCAGCATTGTGCGGATGGAGTTTCCGGCGATCGAGTGCCATTTTTCTGAAGCCAGCGACGGTTTTTTGAACATGGTACCATCATCAAAAACTACCATTTCCTCCGGATATTTTTTTCGGAAAAAATCATTCTGTATGCCGCGATCCATCATGAAGCACAAGATTATGAATGTATCAGGATCATCGGACAGAACCTGATTTATCTGGGCATCTATGGTGGTAAAATCAAAACTGTTGTCATCCAGTATTTGCATGTGCGCCCAAACACGTGCCACTTTGCAGCCGGCGTTATGAAACTCCCGGATCATGGTTGTTTGCATTGCCGGACCTGCCGCATACGGTACGGTGTAAAAAATGTTCCAGACCTTTTGTCCGTTGATATACAGCTGCGGCATTTGCCTGCCATCTTTCCGGATTTCGGCAACGGGCAGGGCGGAGGTACGGGGATTGGCAATAAAAACTTTCTGCCGCGACGGTTGTCCGGAAAGTTCCACAAACGGCAGGTTGAGCTCTACATCGTATTCGCCGGGCGGATAAAAACAGCTGAGTTTTATTTGTGAAGTAAGCCGGATGGGTTTTCCGGCGGCGGCATGATGCAAAAGTTTGCCGCCATCGAGCTGATAAACGGCAAAAGTTTGCTGATTGCGGCAGATTTTCAACGTTACCGGAATGGGGGAGTCAAGCTGTACTTCCGGAGTCATTTCCACAGCAATATCCAGCGTACTGCCGGCATCGACTTGGGCAGGGAAAAACTCTTTATCCAACCGCACCGGCAGCCGCCCAAGGTGCATGGTATAAGCTACTTCGCCCCAGATACCGTAAGGCGGTTGTACGATTTCCAGTGCGTGATCCCAACTGCTGTCGTCAAATTCCAATTTCCGGTAGTCCGGCGGTCCATCCGGACAATAGGCGGTCTTCCAGGTTTTGTCGCTGACGACCCTGTATATACTGCGGTCACTGCACAATATTTCGAGTTCCGCTAATAAACCACCTACATATCGGTGGTTGGTAACTTCGGCAACCAGAATATTTTCTCCGCTTTGCAGATATCGGGTGATTTCTCCGAAATGGCATTGCTGACCGTTGATGTAAAAGATCACTTCATCATCGCCGCGGCCCTGTAAATAGGCTTTTTCGACTGCCGCAGACAGGGTGAATTTTTTGCGCAGCACCCGTTTGATATGGCCTTCAGCTTCACGGGTGTGCCAAATCCAGTATCCGCTGTAATTTTCAAACTGTTTTTTGCGTACACATATGCGCATTTCACATAATTTATTCTTTTGTGCCGCCGGCAGATAAAGTTTTATCTTGCGGGTATCCGGCAAATCATTCAATTCAATATAGCTCCAGGGGGAGGTCGGTTCTGTGATTACCGGCAGACGCTTCTTTTCTGTAAACGACAGCTTGCTGGTATCATAAATACTTACATCCAGATATTCCGGCAAAGTACCGTCAGAACCGGGCAGCAGCAGCACTCTTGAACACTGGCGGTTTTGCCCCCAGCTTATTTCCAGCGTGGGTGCCGGATCATCACGGTACGGCATCCACGCGGAAAAACAATTGCCGTCTTTCAATTCGACCGGCAGATCACGCATCGGAAGTTTACTTGAAGAACTGTCGATAAAAAAACTTGAATCAGTTATATCATCTTCATCACTGCGGAGTTGGACTTGGGTCGGTATTGACGAATATTTGACTAATTGCAACTCATCGAACCAGCTGCATCCGGTTGCAGATTCTTCACCAGCCGCAGGAATCAGATGTATTTGCATATATTCTGCAGATGAAGGAATCTCCTGCGGAGATACCAACAACTCCATTTTTACCCACTCTGCGCTGACCGTGGGGGCTGTGGTTACAGATTTAAGCAGTTGGTTTTCTTTGCTGCAGAAGTTCAGTTGGATAAGCGTGTGAGATGTAACAGCATTATTGGTCTTGACTAAGCCGCGCAAGTAATAACCGCAGTCAGCGGCGATCGGCAGCTTGCGGCTGACGGCAGTGATCACCGCATCAGAACGGTCATCATTGACACGGATCGCTCCGGAATGCTTGAAACCATGTTCCGGGTCGATTGTAAAATGACCCGAAAAATCTTCCGCCTTAAATTTCTCACACTGTACCATACTGCTGTATATATTCCTTTCAGTTTGTAATTCTGCCGATAAATCTGTTGCAGAAAAAATGCACAAAAAACAGATCACTGCTGTTTTTATCGTATAGTGGCACCAACTGCCGGAACTGTGATTATTTTTCCGCTTGTTCCGGATGAAACTGTCAATGCGCAAAAACGCAGCTTTTTTATGAACAATCATCTGTTCAAATCCATTTTTTTTACATATTCTCAAAGTTAGTCGACTAACTTTTTACTAAAAAAAATTTCCAGCACACGTTTTATCGTATGCATTGCAGAAATCATTGATTCTCAAACAACCCGGTGCTGTTACGCAACATCAGTTCAGGAGGCACACTTAAATCACCTATCTGCTCATTTTCCCGGCGTAAAAGCTGCAGTGTTTTTTCAAATACCAGATTGGCGATGGTCTGGCCGTCTTCCTGAAACGATGAAAGCGGCGGCTGCAGCAAGCCGCAGAACTCGCGATCGTCAAAACCCAGAACAGCAATTTTTTCCGGTATCGGCAGATTGCATCGGGTGCAATAGTTGTAAACGCCGAATGCAAAATAATCGCGCAACAGAAAAAACGCCGATACTTCCGGCTCACACCCAAAGGTTTGCAACAGCTGCTGCTCCACGCTATCTGCTGAATCGACCTTAACGGTCGTTATCTGCAAATCATCGTGCTGGCCGGCATATTCATAAGCACCGGTAACACGCTGCAGGTCAAACGAATATTCCACATCGCAACTGCGTCCCAATATAGCGATCTTGCGATGTTTGCATTTTCCGTGCAGATACTCCATTGCCATAAATCCGGCGGCATAGTTGTCGCTCCGGATACTGCGGCCTTCGTGCAGATCACTGTTGATGAGCAGAATTTTTTCTTTGCCGCAAACACTTTCCACGCATTCCAACTCGTGCAGATTTGGTTCCAGCATCAATACCGCATGGATCTTGCCGGAAACTTCCTGTAAATTTTGCAGGGTGTTAACGATACTCAGACTGCATCCGACGGAAGCAAATGCTTCGCCCAACTGCTGCAGCATATTGGAATAGAATATATTACCAAATTTACGCATAACCGCGTAAACCACAACCTGTTTCCGGAAATACGGATTGTTACATGCTGCCGGGTTGACTTCTATGCAGCTGCCCCGGATGCCGCGGATATAATCCTGTTCTTTGAGTTTTTGCAATGCCCGTTTTATGGTCGATGGTCCGGATTTATAGATAGTACACAACGCGTTTATATGCGGAAGCTGCGAGGTATACACTCCACCGGCAATCGCTTTTTCTATTTCTTCAGCAATTTTCAGATATGGAACCATAAAATTCCTTTTAAAAAGTTGGTCGACTAAATTCTTGAATTAAAATATACACATTTTTTTATCGTTGTCAAGGGCAAAAATGCGAAATAATAAAATTTTATTGCTGGTGCAGCTTTGAGTCGGAAATATTGCAATCAATGCGTGGTGGATGAAGTAGAAAATATCCAATCGGCGATCGCTGTTTTTATGCCGTTGGCAAAACGGCAGTATCTGGCGCGGAAAAACTGTTGCTGGATCTGGAACATCCGCAATAATATATTGCTTGAGTATTGGCTGCGTTGCGCGTGAAATGCGGCAAATTTCTGCAACATTTTCTGTTGCGAACCATTCAGTGTGCCACTTTGCCGACGCATGATTTCCCCTGTCAGTAAACTGTTGCGCAAAGCGGCATTGCTGTTCCGTGCTTTGCGCGCCGACAGTATGGAATCCGCGCCCGGAGTGGATTGATTGTGTTCGTGGATGCGGTAGAGAGTCAATACTTCATCGATCAAACTGATTTTTTCCGGCGCGGCACAGCTCAATCCGATCCAGGTATCCGGATAAAACGGTTCCAGCTCGGGGAAGGGCAGCAGATATTCCAATGCCCGGCGCTTGAACGCCAGATTGTGGCTCGAACAGCAGACCCGTTTGAGAAAGACCTCCAGCGCTTGACCGGAACGGACTTTTTTCTGCATGGCAGGCGTGAATTTACGCAATTGCCAGAGCGTTTGATCCAAATTTTCCAGTTGGCTGTTGACCAGCGTGCTGTTGCAGAAAACCGCATCAATATTGTCATCAGACAGGAGTATTTCGCTCATTTGCCGGACTTTGCCGGGCAGCCACACATCATCCTGATCGCACAAAAAGATCACATCGCCGGAACAGAGCTTGATCGCCTGTTCAAAATTGCGCGTTATGCCCAGCGGGGAAGCATTATGAAAATAGCGGACTGTCTTGTTGGGCAAATAGGGCTCGACCGCCTGATAAGTTGCATCATCCGGCGAGTCGTCCGAGATAACGATTTCGTCCGGCTGCCGGGTCTGCTTAAACAGACTTTGGAGCTGTCCGGCAATGTATTCAGCGCCTTTATATGCGGCCAGCGCTATGGATATTTTACAGTTTTGATCGCTGATATTCATTCCGAATTCTCAAATTGCACTTGATCTTGTCAGTATTAAATATAGCATGTAAAATGCCGCAAAATAGAGTTTGTATGATTTTTTTTGCAATTTTTTGGTTGATGCGGGTCAGAAAAGCTGCAATTTTGCCTCTTGATAAGCAAAATAAGTTGAAAAAAAGGTTTTTATATAAAGGTTTATTGAATCATGTCTGACGCTTTGAATTTTTCGATATTTGCCGCAGTGGGAATTTTTTTGCTGGCTGCGAACTTTGTGCTTAACGCGGTTATCGCCTGCTGTTAACACTCCCAGCTTTCGCCCGGCAGCGGAGTGTAAATGTTGCACTCCGGCAACAGTTCGCGGAGCTTTTGAATTGCATCACTGCCGGTGCAGTGCATCAAATAGAGATTTTTGATTTGATTGATCCGCAGAAAATCTGCCGTTTCCCGGAGCCGTTCATCCGAAGCGCGGCGCAAATGCAAGCCGCCGACGATGGTGTGGATGGCAATTCGGTTATGCACTTTCCGGCAATAACTTACAGTGTTGATCACCCCGGCGTGGCAGCAGCCGGTTATCAAAACGCCGTCGGCAGTTAAAATGGCGTGTTCTTCGTTGACTTTATCCGGAACGGTACACTTGGAATCGTGGAAAAACTTGCCGCCGCAATCTTCAAAACTCCAACGCGGAATCGGTCCGGTGGAGTAAATGCCCGGCGCGATTTCAGTAAAAGAGTCGATATAGAATTTTTCTGAATCGTCAAACACTTTCTTTGCCGCCGGCGGCATGGCAATAAAGTGTACATCATCTGCGGCGTGAAAACTGTAATGATCTTGCGTAACGCTTTTTACACAATAAATGCGTTCAACTTGCAAATGCTTCAAGCCGCCGGTGTGGTCATAGTGGCCGTGCGAGAGGATCACTTTGCTGATTTTTCCCGGAGCGATCCGCAGGGCTTGCAGATTGTTTTTAAGCGCTGAATCGGCTCCGCAGTCAAACAGAAATGACTCCGAGGCAAATTCCAGAAGCAGCGATAAACCGAATTCCGGCTGCAGATTTTCTGAAATCCGGTCATCGACCAACAGCGTGATTTTCATTGCAACTTGTACCCCGCACCGGCGTTGACCAGCCGTTCCACCGCCGGATCAGTGTTTTCGTGAGCGGCGATTACTTTGCCAATGACCAGCGGGCAGTTGCCGGGGCGGTATTCAGTAACGAGTTTGCACTCCAAATTGACTACCGCATCGCTCAAGAGCGGCGCATTGACCAGGCTGGCCGGAACAAATTCCAAACCGGATTCCAAACCTTTGTTGCGGTCGTGGCCGTGGACGGTGCCGAAAAACAACGTTTCGCGGGCCATGCTTTTGGCGGGAAAGGCCAAGACAAACTCTTTTTGTTCGCGGATAAGCTCCAGAGTGTACGCCGGGTCATCGATCCCGATCATGTACATGACCGGATCGTCCGAAACGATCGCCACCCAGCCGATGGCCATTACGTTGATCTGACCGGTTTTGCTTTTGGTAATGCACAAGACTACCTGTTCGGGGTATTTGCGGAGCCATGCGTGATTTATATCGGTTGGTTTCTGCATAAAAATCGTTCCTTGAAATAATTTTTTCCGGTTGCCCGGTAATATAACCTGTTGCAGGCTCCGGCGCAAATTTTCCGGATTATTTTTGCGTTTTATCCGGCAATAAATCTTGGCAAAAAACAGCAATTGTGTTATAATATACACAACGTATGATGAAAACAGACCATTTTGTTTGCAGGAAAGATCAAAGTTTTATGACAGAATTTATTTCGCACCGGGGCGAAAGTATGGATGCTCCGGAAAACACACTCGAAGCGTTTGCATTGGCCCAAATGCGCAACTCCGACGGCATGGAGTGCGACATCCATCTGACCGCCGACAATGTGCTGGTTACTGCCCACGACTCCAATACTCTGCGCGTGAGCAAGATGGATATGGTTATAGAACGATCCACCTTTGATGAACTGCAAAAGCTGGATGTAAGTTACAACAAAGCTGCTTACAAAAATGTGCGCATCCCGCGTTTTGCCGATACTTTGCGCTGTCTGACTCCCGGCAGAAAATATTATGTGGAGATCAAGGAAAACGACGAACGGGTCATCCATGCTTTGGCTTCTGAACTGGAAAAGGCAAATGTTTCTGCTGAACAGATCGTTATGATAAGTTTTCATGCCGACATCGTAAAACGCTATAAAGAGCTGTATCCGGAGCGTCAGGCACTTTATCTGCTGGGCTTTACAGTCGATCAGAACGGCAGTT
This sequence comes from Lentisphaerota bacterium, assembly GCA_015061695.1. Classification (GTDB taxonomy): domain Bacteria; phylum Verrucomicrobiota; class Lentisphaeria; order Victivallales; family Victivallaceae; genus SIG78. The sequence goes on along the minus strand of SUWA01000003.1, from coordinate 27,565 downwards.
GGTCGCCCTCGGCCGATCAGTTGATCGAAAAACTTGCCGAACTGGGGGCGGACGGGGCCGATATCGGCTGCAATCTGGATTTTATCACCGCTGAATATGTGCAGAAAGTTCACGCTGCCGGTTACAAACTGGCGGTCTGGACGGTGGACGATCCGGTCGTGGCCGGATATTGTGTAAAGTACAATATTGATGCTGTTACCAGCAACCGGGCCGCATTTTTGCGCGGAACTTTGCTGGAACAAGTTGAAAAATAAACTGGTAAGGAAAGGTTTGAAATATGCTGAAGTTAAAAAATGTTCTGACCCTTGCTGCGGTGTTTTCCGCCGCGCTGGCAGTCGAAGCAAAAGTCGTTCCGGCGCAGATTTTTACCGATAACATGGTTCTGCAGCAGGGTAAACAGGTTCCGGTGTGGGGCAAAGCCGATCCTCACGAAAGCGTGAGTGTGAGTTTTGCCGGTCAGAGTGTTTCCGGCAAGGCCGATGCTTCCGGAAAATGGCTGGTCAGACTTTCCCCGATGAGCGCCAGCTTTGACGCGCGCGATCTGGTCATCAAGGGCGCAAGCAACACTGTAACACTCCAAAACGTGCTGGTCGGCGAAGTCTGGCTGGGCGGCGGCCAGAGCAATATGGATATGTGCATGTGGTCGGATAATCCGCGCTGGCGTGCCACCAACGGCGATAAAGATGCTGCCGCGGGCGCCAACAAAAATATCCGCGTGGCCACCTTGCGTCAGCGCGTTTGGGCGCAGCTGCCGGAAACTCAATACCGCGGCACGATCCAGTGGGAAGAACTCACGCCGGAAGTCGGCCAAAAGTTTTCGGCCACGGCATTTTACTTTGCGCAGAACATCTATAAAGAGCTGAATGTGCCGGTGGGGGTGGTGGTTTCCTGCTGGAGCGGTTCGCGCATCGACCCGTGGATCCCGCCGGAAGGTTTCAGCAGTGTGCCGGAACTCGCAGATATTGCGTATACGGTAAAAGCCAAACTGCCGGGTACCGATGAATACAAAAAAGTGAGCGCCCAAACTGCCGAACGCTACGAAAAGTGGCTGCTTGAGTTCAAAAAGGCTTCCGCCGCAGGGCAACTGCTGCCGGTGCTGCCGGATTACCCGGCGGAATTGCGGCCGTATGCGGATGTACGCCAGCCGACTGTGATGTATAACAGCATGATCACGCCGCTGCTGCCGTTTGCGTTCCGCGGCATCATCTGGTATCAGGGGTGCAGCAATCTGGGCGAAGGTATGCTTTATAAACACAAGATGCTGGCCTTGCTCAACGGCTGGCGTCAGCTTTTCCAGCAGGATGATCTGGCATTTTACTTTGTTCAGTTGGCACCTTACAACTACGGCGGCAATCCGACCCGCCTGCCGGAGATCTGGGAAGCTCAACAGGCCTTTGCCGAATCCATGCCCTCCAACGTGGCGATGGCGGTGATCAACGATGTGGGCGATTACGGCGATATTCACCCGCACGACAAGGCTACCGTGGGCAAACGTTTGAGCCTGCTGGCACTCAAGTACACCTATAACAAGAGTGTTGCGGCCGACTCGCCAGTGCTGACCAAGTGGGAAAAATCCGGCAACCGGTTTGTGCTGGAATTCAAAAATGTTACTGCGTTCCAAAGCAAAGGCGCTCCGCAGAACTTTGAAGTTGCTGGTGCCGCCGGCAAATGGTATCCGGCGCAAGTCAAGCTGGATGGCGCCAGGATCATCGTCTGGAGCGATGAAGTCAAAAGTCCCCGCCAGCTGCAGTATATGTGGCACCAGATGCGTACCGGCAATATTTTTAACGAATCCGGTCTGCCGCTGGGCGCGTTCCGCTGCGGCTCGCTGGCCGGCAAAGAGGAGCTTTTCCGCGATCTGGCCGAAAACTTCCAACTGGTGTACGAAGCTGATATGCTCAAAGTTGCCGGCAAAGATGGTTCGATCCAGTACACAGTCGATAACTCCAACGCTTGCAAGGGCAATATCAAGCGTCTGGCTTATGTAATGGAACTGACCGGCAAAGATGGTTCTTACCAGTGGGCGGTGGCGATGATGGATCCCTTTACCGGCGATGTCAAAAAAATCGGCGTGCCGGTAGCCAAGGCCCGGATATTTTATGGCGGCAAAGTCAATAATCTGACCGTGTACAGCAATGTGCCGGGCGTCAAGACCGGATTCTTTTCGCAGGGCAATATCGAGTTCTGGAGCGGCAATTATACTGCGGTAAATCAGTTCAAGATCGCCGGTGCCAGTGGCAGTACCTACGATTTCGGCGATAGCTCCAGCGGGTACGGTGTGGGTTACGGCAGTATGCAGATCCATAACTTTGCCGAAAAACAGACCGTGATGGCCTATAATAACTTTACCAACCCTGACGGCGATGCCGGGATCGGCAACGCGCCGGCCGGCCATCCGGACTGGACTTTCAGCAAAAGTCGCCCGAAGTACAGCAAAGCTACGCTTAAAGTCTACGCTTTAATGGAATGATCATCAATTGATTCAACCGCCGTCGGGCGTATTTCCGGCGGCGGTTTTTTTTGTTCAGAAAAAGGGGGTGAAGATCTGAAAAACGTTTGTAATATTGCAAAATAATGCTACAATAATCATTGTTGGATCGTTTTTTACAGTGTTTTTAAACGGGGAAATAGTTTAATTCCCGGTTGATAACATTTTATGGTTTTAAAGCGGTTGAAGAGGAAGTGTTTTGAACAAGTTATATCGGGTTGACGGATCCAAAAATAAAAATTTATATAACAAAACTGGTACAGCAGATGAAGTACACAATTTCAAGCGGCGGGATTGATGGTGGAATAACCCCGGCAAACAATACGGTATATTGGGCCGAAGGGGATGAGATTGCTTATACCGGTACAGCGCGCAGACAGGAATTATTGGCATCTTCGGCCACCGTATCAAGCAGTACTGACGTGAAAAGCGGCGGATGCCAGACTTTGCCGGAAAACTTTGCTCCGGCACCGGCGGCTGATTGGGCGGTCGGTAGCGGGTATGATGCGCCCGCAGCAGTTCGAATCCGGCCGACGACGGTGAACTCCGGAGCTGACAACCCGCAATTTGAATTCAGCGGCAAACGTTCCGGTCAGCAGCAGATTACGGCCGACGGGCTTGATTCAGTGTCTGATTGTCCGGCTGTCTGCGCACCCGGCGGAAAGTTACCGGCTGACTTAACTCTGGTTCAGAGCAACTTTGAGTCGTATGAAAATATATCGGTTTCTGCTTATAAACCCGAAGTGTGGAATGAAGCAACTTACAGCGGCAGTAATCAATATCCGGCCATGCCTTTCTCCGGAGGGACTGAAGCGGTGAGCGATGAGTATAACCCCAGCGGAGCAACCACCCCGGTTTCGGAGTTCAGCATCAGCACTTCCGAACGGGCATTTATCGGCGGTTACGGCAATTTGAGCTGGAGCAATTTTACTTCCGGCTATGCCGGCTACTATTACAAAAACAACATCATTGTCGATGCCGAAAAATGCACTGCCACTGCCTATGATGATATGATGTGCTGGGCCAACGCTGCGGCCAATATGATCCACTATGCCGGCTGGGGATTATACACAAGTGTGACCGAAGATGATGTTTTCAAGACTTTTCTGAATAATTTTACGCAGGGTAATCTGTACGGCGGCAACAGTTATTATGGCATTGACTGGTATTTTACCGGCAACTACATACCAAAGGGTTGGTCGCAATGGGACCAGCCGGTAAGCAACAGCGGCGGATTTTACAAAAGTACGTTTCAGAATAGCAGTCTTTCCGGCTGTCTTACCAACAAAACCTTTTCCGTGACCACGCTGCAGGAAGCCAAAAGCAAATTAAGTGCCGGTTACGCAGTCGGGGTCAACTTCGGTTATTACGACTCTTCCGGTGCCCGTAACGGCGGCCATGCGATCACGTTGTGGGGATTTACTTACAACTCGACCTTGAGTGTAACCGACCCCAACTATTGTACCGGGATCATTATCACCGACTCCGATGATGACAAGAGCTACTACAGCGATCCGACTCAAGCGCCGGATGTGCTTAAAATTATTTCGGTAACTTACGACTCTGCGCGGGGTAAATATGTTCTGAATCCGCGTTACGCCGGGAATAATTGCTGGTTGGAACAATTGGTGTTTCTGGCGCCCAATGTCAACGGTTACCGGCCGGATGGGGAAGAGCCGGTACTGGTCAGAGTCTACAGTTCGGGCTCGATAGTTTCTCAAGCAATGAGTGTCAGTTCTCAAATCATTGTTTCCGGCGGCAATAACAGTATGCATGTAAGCAGTGGCGGCATGGCCTATGCCACGAGCATCGGTTCCGGCGGATATGTTGAAGTTTCCTCCGGCGGCAATGTAAGTCGTACAACTGTCAGCTCCGGTGGTATGCTGCGGGTATCCAACGGCGGAAAAACCAGCGATACAACGTTACACAACGGCGGTTTATATTTGTTCGGCGGAGCGGCCCAAAATATTTATATGAGCGGGGCTGCGGCTTATCTGGTGGTTTATCCGGGCGCGGTCGTTTCCGGGGTCAGTATGACCGGGAATGCTCAAGCTCATTTATACGCCGGTACGACTTATGATCTTGAAATCGGCAACGGCGCCGGGAATGCAAGAGTGTACTCCGGAGCTTTTCTCAACAATGCAATTGTCCATGATGGGGTTTTGTATGTATCTTCCGGCGGCAAAGCCACGAGCAATACAGTTGATACCAGCGGTGCTTTACAGGTCAACAGCGGCGGGATCGCGAATTCAAATTTTATCAGTTCCGGCGGCAGTGTTTGGGTCAGTTCCGGCGGCAGCATGAGCTATACAAGGATCAAATCCGGAGGTGAGCTTAATATATATGGCGGCAATGTTAATAATACTGCAATCAGTTCCGGAGGTAAAATGAAGGTTGTTTCCGGGACTGCCACTGACAATATGGTTATGGTCGGCGGAACGCTTTACATCTCCAGCGGAGCATCGGCATTGCGGATCACGGAAAACGGCGGCTTTGTGTATGTAGAAGAAGGTGCTGCGGCTGAATTCAGAGCCAATAATATAAATAATTTGAATTTATCAGCCGCTTCGGCAACACTGCATTCCGGAACCACGGCAACTCATGCCGTTGTCGGTATCAACGGCTGGCTGCATGTGTTCAACGGCGGTGTGGCAAGCAGTGCGGTCATAAACAGCGGCGGTTATCTCTGTATTTCCAGCGGAGCTTCCGCAATTTATCTTACCGTGAACAGCGCCGGGAATGCATATCTCTACGGAAACGCTTTTGCCCACCGGATCACTGTTAACAGCGGAGGCTGTTTGCGTATTGATGATACTGCCGCTGTAACTTCGGTCAACTTGAGCGGTAAAATGAATATTTACGGCAGCGGCCGGGCCAACAGCACTACTGTAGTGAGCGGCGGCAACATTAATGTTTTCAGCGGCGGCACGTTGAACAAGATCACCGCGACCAACAGCGGATTCGTTGCACTCCACAGCGGCGCTGCGGCCAGCAATACCACCATAGAAAGCGGCGGCACGTTCCGGGTGAACAAGGAGTGTTCGGCGTATATCACCACCGTGGATAACGGATCAATGTTCGTTTGGGGCAATGCAAGTCGTACAACTGTTGCCAACAATGCCCGATTGTATATTTCCAGCGGCGGTGCTGCTTATGATGCCACTGTAAACTCCGGCGGCAGTATGGGGGTTTTCAGCGGCGCTGCTGCGGAGAGAAGTTGGGTCAACAGCAATGGGTATTTGTATGCAGCCAGCAGTGGTACTGCAGTTTCCACCACGGTAAACTCCGGCGGCCGCATGGATGTTTTAAGTGGAGCTGCAGTCAGCAAAACCACTGTGGAGAGTGGCGGCCGCATGAATATTTCCAGCGGTGCCCAAGCAAACATTACTGTTATAAAAGATGGAAAGGTGTACGTTTACGGCGAACTTGACAGTACGACCGTCAGCGGTACCGGAACGTTATACATCTACGGTAAGGCCGATAACACCATAAATTCCGGCGGCACTGTTTTTGTCGGCAGCAATGCTTCCGCCGGCAATACTGCTGTAAGCAGCGGCTTTATACAGGTACTCGGCACGGTCAACAGCACGGTTTTGGCAAGCGGCAGTATGAGTGTTGCCGGTACGGCCGGCAGTACCACTGTAAACAGCAATGGTTATATGTATATTTCCAGCGGCGGAACTGCCGACGATACCATAGTAAACAAAAAAGGTTATCTTTACATCTCCAGCGGCGGCACGGCCAATGATACATTGGTAAATGCCTATGGGGTCATGTGTGTTTCCAGCGGCGGCACGGCCAACAGCACCAGTGTAGTCAGCAATGGCTCTATGAGCATTTCCGGCGGCACGGCCCATGAGACCGGGTTGAATCAGCTGGGCCGGTTGAGTGTTTTTGCCGGCGGCACGGCCAACGATACGATTGTGAACGAACGGGGTTATGTCTATATTTCCAGCGGCGGCACGGCGAACCGGACGGTTGTCAACAGCCTGGGGTATATGTATATCTCCAGCGGCGGCACGGCCGGTGATACATCTGTGAACAGCATGGGCTATGTCAATATTTCCAGCGGCGGCACGGCGAACCGGACGGTTGTCAACAGTCTGGGTTATATGAACGTTTCCCACGGCGGTGTGGCCGCCAATACAGTGGTGGATGACTCCGGAGTGATGATGATTTACAGCGGCGGCACGGCCACTGCTACAACGGTAAACTGTCTGGGCAGTTTGCATATTTACGGCGCGGGGGTTGCTGATCGCGTTATCTTGAGTGGCGGCAACTTGCTTATTTCCAGCGGCGGTGCTGCCAGCGGTGTTATTGTGAAATCTTCGGGCCAAATGACGATCCGCAGTGCCGCGGCTGAAAATACCACGTTGAGTGATTCCGGATGTCTGGTCATCGCCGTCGGTGGTGTCCATCGGGGCGTTTTGCAGATAAGCGACAGCGCCCGGGTAGATGTTTATGCGGGGGCGGTCATTGATTTTACTTTGGCCGGACGCTCCGCCGCGGATGGTTATCTGATCAACGATTTGTCGCGTATTTCAGGGCGGATGACTTACACCATAACTCTTGACGCCAATCAGGCGTCCGGTACTTATAAACTGGCGCAAGGCGCAAGCAATTTTAACGGAACTGTCAGCGTGGGCGATGGATCGCTTGATTATGGAACTCTGACTGTAAATGGCGATATATTGAGCCGCAACGGAGTGGATTATCGTCTGACTCAAAACAATGGCGAACTCCAACTGGCACTCGGCGATCTTACTCCGCCTGACTTGACCATTCAAGGCAACCCGGTCGAGTGGACCAATGAGGATGTAACTCTGATTGCTGAATCAAGCGATGGAGTGATCGAATACTTTGACGGCAAAGCGTGGATCACCGGCAACACGCTTACGGCTGCAGTCAATGGTGTCTACCGGTTCCGCGCCACCGATGTTGCGGGTAATGTTACTGAAAAATCTGTGTCGGTCGAAAAAATCGACAAAGTTGCGCCGACTTTGACCATTCACGGCAACCCGGTCGAGTGGAGCAATAAAGATGTAACTCTGATTGCTGAATCAAGCGATGGAGTGATCGAATACTTTGACGGCAAAGCGTGGATCACCGGCAACACGCTTACGGCTGCAGTCAATGGCGTCTACCGGTTCCGCGCCACCGATGTTGCGGGCAATGTTACTGAACAATCGGTGTCGGTCGAAAAAATTGACAAAGTTGCGCCGACTTTGACCATTCAAGGCAACCCGGTCGAGTGGACTAATGAGGATGTAACTCTGATTGCTGAATCAAGCGATGGCGTGATCGAATACTTTGACGGCAAAGCGTGGATCACCGGCAACACGCTTACGGCTGCAGTCAATGGCGTCTACCGGTTCCGCGCCACCGATGTTGCGGGCAATGTTACTGAAAAATCTGTATCGGTCGAAAAAATCGACAAAGTTGCGCCGGTTGCTCCGCAGGTTTTGCCGGATATTACCGATGCAACCAACGGCTGCGTAACTGTTACGGCAAAATTCAGTGATGACAGTGTCATAAAAGAATACAGCTTTGATAATAAATGTTGGCTGGAATATTCCGGTGAAATCGTGTTTGAGCAGAATGGAACGCTCTTTTTCCGCGGGATCGATATTGCCGGTAATATCAGCGAAACAGTACGTTATGAAGTCGCCAATATAGACAAGATCGCGCCTGAAAGCCCGGTGGCATCGGCAGATATTGCAGAGCCCACTAACGGCAGTGTAACCGTCAGCGCGGTTTTTGCGGCAGACTCGGTACTTAATGAGTATTCGCTGGATGGTAAGGTTTGGCAGAGCTATACCGCGGGAATCGAGTTTGAACAAAATGGTTCGGTATACTTCCGCAGTACCGATGCGGTCGGCAATGTTTCCACTGTTACGGAATATGTGGTCAGCAACATAGATAAAATTGCGCCCAACCAACCGATGGCGGTTGCGGATGTAACTGCTGAAACGGATCAAAACGTAACGGTCAGCGCCACTTTTGCGGCGGATTCGGTACTTAACGAGTATTCGCTGGATGGTAAGGTTTGGCAGAGTTATACCGCGGGAATCGAGTTTGAGCAAAATGGTTCGGTATACTTCCGCAGTACCGATGCGGTCGGCAATGTTTCCAATGTTACGGAATATGTGGTCAGCAATATTGACAAAACCAAGGCTGATCTTACAGTAACGACTTTCAAGAGCGCGGCTTCGTTTGCAGCCAATTTAGATTATACTATTAGCTTTACTGTGAAGAATTCCGGCGATAAGGCGGCTGACGCCAGCAAGCTCTTTATTACTTGCGACGATGTCAAGATCGGCGAAGTTGAAGTCGGTTCGATCGCCGCCGGTGGTACTTTCTCTGGTACTTACACCATCAATGGCGGTACGGTTGCGGCGGGTTCGCACCGTATCCGGTTAGTTGCCGATGGCGATAACAGCATTGCGGAAAGTAATGAAGCCAACAACGGTTACAGCCGCGCGATCACCGTGCTGGAACCGCTGGATAACGACCTTTCGGTTCAGGTATTCAAGAGTGCGGCGAGCTTTGCGGCCAATCAGGATTATGTCATAACCTTTACGGTAAAGAACAGCGGAAGTGATACGGCCGCCGCCAGCAAACTCTTTATTACTTGTGATGGCGTGAAAATCGGCGAAGCTGCGGTGGGCGCGATCGCTGCCGGTGGTACTTTCAGTGGTACTTACACTGTTAAAGGCAATACGCTGGCGGCGGGTTCGCACCGCATCCGGCTGGTGGCGGACGGAGCCAATACGCTTGCTGAAACTAACGAAGCGAACAACGGTTACAGCCGCGCGATCACCGTTACCGAAGCCGTTGACAACGATCTCTCGGTCAATGTATTCAAGAGCGCTGCGAGCTTTGCGGCCAATCAGGATTATCTGATTACTTTCGGCGTAATGAATACTGGAACTGATACGTCGGTCGCCAGTAAACTTTATATAACCTGTGATGGAGTGAAAATCGGCGAAGCTGCGGTCGGCGAAATCGCCGCCGGCGGTTCTTACAGTGGTACTTACGTTATTAAAGGTGGAACGCTTACTGCCGGAACTCATAAGATCCGGCTGGTGGCTGATGGCGGCAGTGTTGTTCCGGAAACCGACGAAGCCAATAATGGTTATTCTCGCTCGATTGCCGTTACCGAAGCCATTGATAATGACTTGGAAGTTATCGGATTCGGGGCTTCGGCAACCATTGTGGACAGCCAGGTGTTTTTGATCAACTTTACTGTCCGCAACAACGGTGCTGATGCTTGCGACAAGAGCAAACTCTTTATTACTTGCGACGGCGCTAAAATCGCCGAAGTCAATGTTGGAGCGCTGGAAGGCAACGGCGGCTTGTTCCGCGGTTCTTACACCATCGCAGCCGGAGCTTTGCCGATCGGCGCGCACAGGATCCGATTGGTAGCTGACGGTGCGAACACGGTAACTGAAAGCAACGAAAACAACAACGGTTACACCCGCACCATTACTATCAGCCAGGCGCAGGATTCCGACCTGACCATTGCCGCATTTACCGCTCCGGCAACGGTGGCGGTCAATCAGGCGTTCACGCTCAATTACACCGTGCGCAACAGCGGTACGGCGGCGGTGGGTTCGACCAAACTCTACATTTACTGCGATGGCGTGCAGATCGGCGAAACCAGCGTGGGGGCGATCGAGGCCAACAGCACGCTCAAGGGTGTTTATACTATTAATGGCGGGGTTTTGAAATCCGGTTCGCGCCGCATCCGCATCGTGGCCGATGGTTACGGTATTGTGCCTGAAACCAACGAAGACAACAATGGCTATACCAAGACGGTCAACGTAACTGCCGCTCCGGCGGCGGATGCTCCGGTGGCACTGCCGATGCTGAACATCGATATGCCGCTGGCGTTTGATGCAGTGTTGGACGATGCGGTCGATACGTTTGAGTTCGAGTTGAGTGCTTCCGGCAAGGTCGATATTGATTTGAGCTTTGAAGATGCTTCCAACGCCCAAGTCGCTTTGTTCGATGCTGCGGGCAATGAGTTTGCGCTCAATGAAGCCTTGACTTCGGTCGATACTTTGAGTGCCGGACTTTATCAGGTGGCGGTCATCGGCAATGATGACGAAGTCAAAAGCAAATACGCCATCGAGCTTGCGCTGGCCTGAAGTTCGACTTGAGTAAAAAAACAAAACTCCATTCGGGTAAATAGCCGGGTGGAGTTTTTTTATCCGATGATAAAATGCTTTGTGGTTTGAAAATATGTGTAAACAGTGCTATATTAACATGTTTATCATTTTTTTAACAAGGGATGGAGCATTTTATGGAAGAACTCAATTTGATTTGGACAAGCATTTATGCGTTTTTGCTTGATCTGACCAACTGGCCGCTGGCGTTTGTGCTGCTGGCCGGCGGAATCTATTTTACGATCCGGACTTTTGCCGTGCAAGTCAGGCTGTTCCCGGAAGCGTGGCGGGTCATCATAGAAAAACCCAAAACGCCCGGCAGCGTTTCTTCGTTCGGTGCGCTGATGGTTTCGACCGCATCGCGCGTGGGGACGGGCAACATCATCGGGGTGTCGGTGGCGATTTGTGCCGGCGGTCCCGGAGCGGTTTTCTGGATGTGGATCACTGCTGTGATCGGCGGCGCGGCGGCGTTTGTGGAGTCCACGCTGGCGCAGATCTACAAGCGGCGCAACCCGGATAACAGCAGCTACGGCGGCCCTTCGTGTTATATCGAAAGCGCCTGCAAAAGCAAGTTTCTGGCCGTGGTTTTTGCCATTGCTTTGATTTTTACTTACGGCGTGGGCTACAATATGCTGGCATCGTACAATCTGCAAAGCAGTTTTGCCGCATTCAACTTCTATGGAGCTACGCCTTATACTTGCTGGATAATCGGCGGGATCATTGCGCTGCTCTTTCTGGTTTCCTGTATGGGCGGCAGCAATGGCTTGGTCAAAGTTACCGGCGCGCTGGTGCCGTTTATGGGGGCGATCTATATAATTTTTGCTTTGATCGCGTTGGGGATCAATATTAAAAATATTCCGGAAATGTTTGTGGCGATCTTCAGCAATGCTTTCAGCTATAAAGCTGTTTTCGGCGGTATGGCCGGGTCGGTGCTGCTGCTGGGGCTGAAACGCGGGCTTTATTCCAACGAAGCCGGTATCGGTTCGGCGCCTAACGCGGCCGCGGCGGCGGATGTGTCGCATCCGGCCAAACAGGGGTTGGTGCAGATGCTTTCGGTCTTTCTGGATACCAACATAATCTGTACTGCCACGGCGCTGATGTGTCTTTCGTCTGGAATCGGCATTGACGCGGATGCAGCGGGCGCACCCTATGTGCAGCAGAGCTTGCAAGCAACTTTCGGTATTGCGGGCCCGGTCTTTATTGCTGTAGCGATGAGTTTGTTTGCGTTTACCACTTTGCTGGGGAATTTTTACTATGTGGAAAACTGCTTTGCCTATATTTTCGGACATCGCCCCGGCAAGCTGGTTTTGACCGTTATCCGCGTGATCGGCGCGCTGCTGATTTTTGCCGGTGCTGGTATGCAAATGGCGCACGCCTGGAATCTGGCCGATATCGCCCAGTGTATTCTGGCTTTCATCAATATACCGGTCTGCGTTATCATTGGCGGCATTGCTTACAAAGCGCTGAAAAATTATGTGCAGCAGCGCAAACAGGGCATCGAACCGGTCTACATTGCCCGCGAAAACGGAGTAAAAGCTCCGACCGACTTCTGGAACTGATCTGACTGGGCAGCAACATAACTGCAAACAGAAAAAGCCGCGGCAAAACTGGTTTGTTTTGCCGCGGCCTTATGTTCAGCGGTCAATTTTACCGGTCAAGCACTCCGTTGATCACCAGCGCCGAATCGCGGGCATCGATGGTGATTTCGTTGCCGTCCAACATAAAACTTACGCTTTCGTGGGCGCGGTTGAACACAAAATATCCGGTTTCACCGGCGGTGCAGAGTTTGCGCACGGCAATGCTTTCCGGCAGATCGGGCAGGTCAATGTGATCCTGCAGCAGCGCTTTAAGCATTGCGCGGGCTGCCGCCGCGTTGTTGGCATCCTGCGCGGCATTGCCATGTTTATGGTACATCATACAGCCCAGCGTGGTGCCGATAAACGTGTAGTTGCCGCGGCGCGTAACTGCCGGCCGGCCGTCGTGCCAGTTGGCCAGAACCTGTACATCACTGCTTACGATTTCCAGCGCCGAAGCGTAGCCGGAGGCCTGTGCCTCGATACCATTGACAGTGATCCCCCACGGATCGACCTTGTCGGTGGCAACGCGCTCGTCGATCTTTACTCCGAACTCTTTGATCATATCGCCGCCCGGCCACGGATAATTGAGCCATGTATTCTGCTGGCGCAAGGCAAAACCTTCTTCGGCAATGACTTGGCCGCCGCGATCGGCAAACTCGCGGATCAGCTGCAGATTTTCGTCCGTCGGCATAAAGTATGCGGGCAGATAAAGTATATCAATATTATTGATCTTTTCTTTGAGCAGACGGCTGTCAAAGATCTGCGGCGCAAGTTTCAGTTCGTGCATAAGCGTGTAAATGCCGTGGATGTTGTCCATGTAAGGATAGACTCCGCCGTTGGCGTATTTCAAACTGCCGTCGCCGTTGCGGTTTTCCACACTGCTGATCATGTTGCTGGAAAGGTCAAACAGGATCCCGATCCGGTGCGGCTGCGCCTTGGCGTGGTAAAGAAAATCGCGGTGGCGGCCGATAAGTTTGATCAGATCTTCGCACTCGTAAGTGATGGGTTTGCTTGAGCCGTCGATGTTGACCACGCCGGCCAGATCATTTTCGTGCCCCAGCCGCTCGGCGCGGTATTGCCACAAAACCAACCCTTTGCAGCTGCTGGAAAGCGCCGTCATGACTTTGTAGCGGAAATCCTTGACCGGCAAACGCCCCGACCAGTCGCCCCATTCCGGATAAAGCTCATGCACCCAGAAGTATTCAGAAGCGTTGCGCAGCCATTCGCCGATCATAAAAGGCATGGCCAGTTCAAAACCTTTATTGAACTTTTCGCCGATGGAAAAACTCGTGCCGTAGAAGTCAAAGAGTTTGGCATTTTCCACGTCGTCGGTACAGTCTTCGATCGGTTCATTGACCAGATTGCAGCAGCCGACATGAGCCATGACCGGGCGGGAGGTATCATGATCGCGCACGGCATCGCGCAAAGTCCGCAGCCAGCCGGTCAACGTGGTGTGGCTCCACTGCCGCCACAAAAACATATCCGAATAAGTCCGGTACGAGGTCGGCGCCTGAATGGAGTCAAAACTGTCCCATGCCTTGCCGGCAAATTTATTGAGTGCTTCGATCGAACCGAAACGGTTGCGCAAATAATCGCGGTAGGCTTTCAGCGAGTGTTCGCAGGCACATTCACCAGTGTGGATGCGCGGCTCGTTCCAGATGTTCCAGAAGATGATGTCGGGATTATCCTTGTAGCGCTCGACGGTTTTATGGACAAACTTTACTGCGTGAGCCATCACTTGCGGATTGTCAAAACAGGGCCGGTGGCCGCCGAGGTAAAACGCGCCGTTGCCGTCGTAACCGATTTTGGTGCCGTCGGGGCGGTAAGTGGCGCCGTTGAATTCTTCAAAAACATAATCCGGAGCGTTTTCCAGCAAGAATTTAATAACTACTTTGAGCTTGTGCTGCCGGGCAAGTTCAAGCAATTTATCCACATCATCGAACTCGTAAACTCCTTTTACGCGTTCGTTCTGCCGCCAGAGGATACGGATCTGAAAACAATCCATATTCATAGCAGCAATATTTTTTATATCACCGGCCCACTCATCCGGCAACGGGGTCGGGGCGCGGTAGTATTGAGTTCCAAAATAAAAGCGGTCGGGATGAAGATCAGTCATTTTTTTATCCTTCTATCAGCAAAAAAAACACAAAAAGGGCTTGCCGGTGCCGTATTCAGCTTCCGGCAAGCCTCAAACTTAAATCAAAATACAAACAGGCTTACAAGCAATATCAGCGGTCGCCCTGAACATATTCAAGAATGTAACCGGGGGCATTGAACGGAACTTTCCAGTCGTTTTTATTGACGAATTCGCCCTTGGTGTCATTGAAGGCATCGGCGTGACCATCTGCCCAGATTATATTGAGGCTTTTGCCGTGGCCGCCGTAGACCACCGCATCGCCGGAAACCAGATAGTTGTCTTCTCGCAGAATATCCGTACCCAACGGCATGGTGGAAGGCCCGCTGGGGGCTTTGGTGGCAGCATACTGACTGTTCCAGGGCTTGAACGGTCCGGAGAGCTTGAAGCTTACCCAGGTATCGCTTCCAGTACTGCCGGGGAAGTCCCAGACGGCAGTAGCATAACCGGTTTTGAAGTTCCCGCTTTTAGCTACATCAGATGTATAGAAATATCTTTCGTAAGTAATAGTGGTCAAACTGGGGCAGAACATAGCTTTGCCATCCGCAACATACTGACCGGTGTACAGGAATCCCCAACCGGCAGGATTGACTTCGGATCCAATGTTGGTTTGATACGCCTGACGGTTGGGCAACCGCCAGTCCTGATTGTCGCCGGCATACATGGTGGCACCCAAGCCCATGTTTTTAAGATTGCTGATACAAGTGGCGCTGCGGGCGCGTTCACGCGCGGCAGAGAGTGCGGGCAGCAACATTGCTGCCAGAATGGCGATGATGGCAATTACCACAGAAGCATCATTACGTTGAAAATTTGAGTTTTGATAATACAATATAAACAAAAGGAACAGCAAATGAAAAAACAATTCACTCTCATCGAACTCCTGGTAAAAGTATACATCAATTTGAATTGTTTGTCAAGGATTTGGGACCTTAATTTGTCATGTTTTTTACGCTTTTGAGTTTTTGTTATCAGATCAGTTTAAAAGCATTTTTTATTCTTGTAGCAACCAAAAACAAAAAAAGGCTTGCCGGTGCCGTATTCAGCTCCGGCAAGCTTCAAACTTGAATCAAAATATAAACATGCTTCCACTCAATATCAGCGGTCGCCTTGAGCGTATTCAAGGATCCAGCCGGGAGCGTAGAAAGGTACTTTCCAGTCATCTTTATTGACGAATTCACCCTTGGTGTCGTTGAAGGTATCGGCGTGACCATCCGCCCAAATCATATTGAGGTTTTTGCCGTGGCCGCCGTAGACCACCGCATCGCCGGAAACCAGATGGGAGTCTTCGCGGGTGATATCCAAACCCAACGGCATGGTGGAAGGTCCGCTGGGGGCTTTGGTTGCCGCATACTGGCTGTTCCACTTGGGGAACGGACCGGAAAGTTTGTAGCTCTGCCAGGTATCAGTACATAAATACAACCAGACTGCTGTAGCATAACCAACTTTATAGGTTGAATGGTCAGCTATGTCGGAATCGAAGAAATATTTTTCATAGGTGATAGTGGTCAGACTGGGGCAGAACATCGCTTTGCCATCCACCACATAACCTCCGGTATACAAGTGCCCCCAGCCGGAGGGGTTGTTTTCAGTCCCGATACGGGTCTGGAAGGCTTGCCAGACCGGCGGGCGGTAATCCTGATTGTCTCCGCCGTACATAGTTGCACCCAAGCCCATGTTTTTAAGATTGCTCAAGCAAGTGGCACTGCGGGCGCGTTCGCGGGCAGCGGAAAGGGCCGGCAGCAGCATCGCCGCCAGAATGGCGATAATTGCGATCACTACCAGAAGTTCGATCAGTGTGAAATGCTTTTTCATATTTTACTCCTGTTGGTCATGAAAAATGTTTTGATACCTTAAACTGATACTCTTACAGTATACATTATCTTGTTTATTACTCAATAAATAAACTCGAAAACCTCCTTTTTATTGAATTTTTACTGCCAATCAAACTCAAAAACGTTGAAATTTCTGTACTCATTGCCCGGCGCCAGCGAGATGTGCATACTGCGGCCGGTGCCGCTGCGGTTGCGACCCATATTGAAACTCTTGTAATCTTCGAGCGGGATCGCTGCTTCCATGCGCCACTGGTGCTTTTCTGCAATGCCTTTCCAGCGGGGCGCGGATTGTTTTTGCGTTTTTTTACCCGTTACGATCGAGGCATAATCCAAGCCGTTGGCTGCCAGAATATAGTGCCGGAAACTTTTGCCGTTGCGTTGCAAAAAGTACATTTCGATCCCGTCAATGTACCAGGCGTATTGCGCCGAGGGGTCATTGTTGATCAACCGGTCGGGTTCGTTGAATTCGCAGGCAACATAAATGAATTTATCATCGCGCAGCATTTTGATCGTGGTCGGCGGTACTTTGCTGGATAAATCGCCCAGCGCATAAAACTCTTTGAACGTTACCGCACTGGCCCAGTCGGCTTCGTCGGCGTTGCCGTCAATGGTGATCCTGCCGGTGGTGCGGGGCAGCTTGATAAGTTGTTTTTCGACCACGGTGCGTCCTCCCTTGATCGGGAAGAGTTTGGCGGGTTTTACTCCGGCGGGCAGGCGGTCAAAAGTGCCTTCAAGGTACACGCTCATCTGCCGGTCGGGTGTGGGGTTCTGATAGCACAGCCCCAGCCAGAGGCGGCCATCCCAGTTTTCGGGCGCACACAGGTCGTAAGTGTCGAGGTAATAGACTGCTTCGTTACCATCGGCGCCCATGCCGAAACTGGACAGACTGAACATATTTTGCGGTACTTTTTTCGTCCCCCAAGCCAGCGGATCTCCGTTCCGGCGGTTGGCAAACAAGATCCCCAACCCGGCAAAACTGCGCACCGTATAGCCATCGGGTGTACCGAAATCAAAGGTCAGCGCCAGCGTGGTGTCCGCATCGCCGTAACGGTGCGAGATATTGCGGCTGTTGGGCGTGTGGCCGTATTTGGCAAACCAGTCAAAATTGCCGGTAAGCCGGAGCTTGAGATAACGTTTGGACTTGATCTCCATAGCGCCGGAGTTCACGCCGCGCATGAAATACAAATTGGGATCCGCCGCAAAGTCGATCCGGCCGTTTTCCGCATCCACGGTGATCTTGCCGTTGCCGGGACTGTCGGCAACAGCAACGCTCAAAACAGGTATATTGAACTTGTTGATCCTGACATTATCCAGTTTGGTGACTTGGCTGATACATTTTGAATCCGGGTAGTAAGAGTCCACCCGCTTCAGTTTGCTCGGTGCATTGGGCAAGTTGAACTCTTCAACGGTCAGTACTTTGCCGTTTACATCCAGCACGCAGGCAGTGTATTTGCCGCCGGTCAGCACCTCCGGCAGCCGGATGGCCAGCGGCCGATTGGCTGTTATCGGTGTACTCCAAACCGGCAGCGAGCGATTTTCCGGCGAGTAGATATTCAACTGCAAATATTTATTGGCGTTGCCTTTGAGTTCGACCGTCATGGTTTTACCGGCGGAGCCCGGACTGATACACAAAGTGTATTTGCCGGCGGCCGCGACCGGAGCATTGGCAAATTTCACTTGGATATTACTGGAGCCTTCCGGTACGGTCAGCCGGATGAAGCGGCCGTTTTTGAGGTAAAAAGGCTGGAATTCCACGGCCTGACCGTTGAGTTTGACTCTGTCGGCGATTTTGCCGTCGGGCAGCAATATGATGATTTCAGCAGTTTTGCGGTTGGACTCGACTTGCAGGTCGCAATCGGAATCATTGCTCTGACCGGAGATGCGCACTTTCAGCGTTTCCGAAAGCAGCATTTGATTACGCATATTATCCACGCTGTAGACCAGCGCCGGAGTTTGGGTCAGATAAATCAGCTTCATTGATCCGGGCTGCATAACGACCTGGCGCTTGAAAGTATCAAGGTAATCAACTTTGCCGGCAAAATCAGCCGCGATGATAAAGTCGCTCTGCCAACCGGTAGTGCGGTAGGCTTCTTCCGCTTCCGGCTCGGTGGCGGTACCTTTGTGTTTGGCGTGATCCATAAGTTCGTATTCAAAAACATAGAACGGTTGGGCAGAGTCAAAGTTACCCAGCGGTGCAACGTCCACACTCATATTGCAGAGCGCTTGCTTTTTGTGGTGCGAACGGATCATCACCCAGCCGCTGTCGCCGATCGTAAGCGGCATAAGTTCAAAAAGTTCATCGCCATCGTGCCGCCAGTTGGGCGAATATTGCGCTGCTGCCAGTTGGGCCGCGCGGGTCTGCTGGCTGGCCGAAAGCAGCGATACATTCGGCTGCATATAGTCATTGCGTGGCGTGGTCATGCGCAACCCGGTACCGACCACATACTGCCGGACCGCGCTGTCCACCTGCGGTGTCCAGTAGATGTAAAGCGGGCTGAAACGCGGGTCGGGGCGCTGCCAGAGTTTGAATTTATACATCCAGGTGGCGCCGTCGCGCCAGTTGTTGGTGAAAACTCCGCTGGAATTTTCAAAATAACCCCAGTCACCCAGCGGATTTTCCGGATGATTGAAGAAGATCGCGCGGTCGCCGTCGCTGCGGATGTCGTTGCGGATGCGCATATAAAGCTGATCGTAAGCATCGGGTTCGTCAATGCGCAGATTTTTCCAGTCGATCGCCGAGGGCGAGCCGCCGCCATCCAGATACCAGATATCCAGATTGAAGTCGCGGATAAACTTGGTTATGGCATTGAACGCTTCGTCGCCGGATTCTTTGATCCCGACCAGACGGTAGTAGTTGGTACCCCAGTTGGGGAAGAAGTTCAAAAGATTGCCCTGGGCATTTTCTTTGATGAACCAATCCGGATGTTTTTGATAGAGATCGCTGTTGTCTGTAGCGCTCCACAGCCAGGTGTACTCGCTGATCCTGATTCCGGGGGCGGTTTGGCGCAATTTGCTGATCTTGGCGCGGACTTCATCGCCGGTCATCACGCCGCCGAACTGGTTGCGCAGATTATCGGTCGGAAAATCGCCCCAGTTGAAGTTGCCGTCGTTGGCGGTGTAATTCAAGATGCCTTCGCGGATGATACTTTGATAATAATGAACTGCCAGCGCCGCATTGTCGCCGAACATGGCACTCCAGCCGCCGCCGCAGATATAACGCACATCATCCAGCCACTCCGGGCGGGTGATCGCGGCGCGGAACGCCCGGGCTTCGGGCTGTTCAAGATACAAGTCAAACGCCTTGGGCAAGTCGCCGTCGGCAATGATCAGGCGGCTTTCGATCGAACCACTGGTGGAGCCGGAGTTGACTTCAAACAGTCCGTCGCCCAAAATCCAGCCGTTGGCGGTAAAGACGGTGCGTTTGTCGCCGAACCCGGCTACGGTAACGGTGCCGGAGCCGATCTGCACATAGCGCTCTTTGTAGAAATAGCGCGTATGCAGAAATGTTTTGCCGCTTTGAGGCGATTCCATGACCACCACCGGCCCGGAGTCAGCGGGCAGATCCATGTTGAAATCATCGGCCATGCGGTGTTCCAGCGTGTGGCCGGCGCCCCAGCTTTCGTAACGCGAGCCTTTGCGGACTTCCTGCGGCACTACCACCTGGGTAGAGGTCTGCAAGATCTGCCGGTCGGTACGCTGCGAGCGGAAACTCAAGCGGGTAAAAAAGACCCCGTCGTGCCAGCCGTATTGCCGGGTGAAGGTGAGGTCGGGGTATCGGTCAAAGGTGAACTCTACTTCCACCGTGCCATCATCCAACACTTTTCCGGAGCGGACTTGCGCTTCGTAATCATTGACTTTGAGCGTTTTTTTGCCGTCCGAGAGTTCATACAAGCCGTAGATGCGCTCGGCAACTTTGAAATCCAGCTGTTTGAGGTCAACGGCAATACCGCTTTTTTTGCATACGGCAAACGAGCCGTAACTGCTGTTGCTCATGTAGTAGTTTTGCGCGTTGACTTCCGGCATGGCCGGGCCGATATTGTAGCTGCTGGCGGCTGCCTGCCGGAATTCTTCATCGTTGGGGATCTTGCCGGAAAAAGTGATTTCGCCGAACTGGATAAAGAAGTCGCTGCGGCTGCGGCTCATGCGCAGACGGAAGTAGCGGCCCAGCGCGTTGAGGTTTTCGCCGCGCACGGCGTATTTTTGGATCTTGCCGTCGGTGTTGGTATTGACAATATGACCGCTGGTGCGCCAGGTTTTGCCGTCCTGACTGGTTTCCACGGTTATGTCGGCAATATTCTGGCCGGGGGCGGCAAACGCATCGACTGTGATCGCATCCACCAGATAGAGTGCGCCCAGATCGAATACGATCGACGGATCGGAGGAGTATTGCGGATACATCGTTTGAGCTTTCCGGGAAAATTTGCCGTCGGTCAGGATCTTGCAGTTTACATCGCCGGATTCCGGCGCATTTTCGTAACGGTAATTCTGGACGTAGATCGGGCCGTTTTCCGCGGGGCGTGGAATGAATTTAAGATTGGCTACTGCCAGCATTTCGCCGGTTTTGTCCAGCGTGCCGTATACGCAGAAATGGATGCGGTCGGTTCGTCCGTAAGATACGGATGAACCCTGATGCGGGAAGCCGGCATTGGTGCGCGGATCCACCGGGATCCGGACGTGGCTCCACTGACCTTTGGTGTATTTGAAGTTCAAAAACAGACCGGTGCCTTTCTGACCATCCACATCGTAATAAACTTTTACCAGTGCGTCGCCGCTGCTGTGATATGCGGTCTGATAAAAATCAAATTCTATCCAGCCGACTTTACTCATATCCAGTACGCCGGGCAGTTTCAGATCCATGCCCTGATACGCTCCGTCGGTAATAGCTTTGACCTGAATGGCCGGTCCGACCGGACTGGTGATGCGCGAGATCTTCGGTTCTACCGGGGCATTGCCGCCGGTGGTACCTTGCCACATTTCTGTTTTCATGTAATCAAGATCGAAGAGATCTGCGGCCGGTAACGAACCGGCCAGAACAGTTCCCGACAGGAACAGCAACAGGCATTGCAAAATTGAAAATGCGCGATACATAAAAAACTCCTTCTTGTTGCAACGTTGCAATTTGCTTATATAAAAAAATATTATTGGCTCGTATATCTGGAAATCAGGTAAATAATCTTGCTCCGGCCGGGCCGGAACTGCCGCCGATCTGTAATTTTGGGAGCAGTCTGACATTGGGCAGATTTTTTTCTCCATTGATAGCGCGCATCAGCAGTTCTCCCGCCGCGCTGCCTTGTAATTCAAACGGTTGGGCGGCGGTGGTCAATGCCGGCAGTGTGCAGCGCGATATTTCCGCTCCATCGAATCCCGTAACCGAAAGATCCTGCGGAACTTTGAACCCTTTGGCTGCGGCCGCTGCGATTACTCCGGCCGCCGTAAAATCGTTATGCGCCAATATCGCTGTAATCGGACAACGCTGTTGGCAGATCATTTCAAAACCCCGTTCTCCGGCCTGAAAACGACTCTGGCAAGTCCAGCTGCGCCGGCCCATTTCCGGTTCAATGAGAGTAAAAGTCCCGCCGGCACGGCGAATCAGATCTTCGCTGACCGCATCCATTTTTTCATGCCGTATGATCTTGGCAAAATGACGGTGCCCCAACTGCAAAAGGTGTTCGAGCGTGATTTGACTTGCCGCATCCGGTGCGGTAAATACCCACGGTATGCCGTAAAGGGTGCTGTCCATACCCACGCCGGCGGCAGGACGGTTGTGGAGCAGCCGTAGCCGCGCTTCTTCATATTCCGGGCGGTTGTCGGGCAGGATCACCACCCCGTCAACATTGCGCGCCAGCATCAGTTCCACGCGTTCATTGAGTTCGGCAACACTCTGATAGGTCGCCACCAGCATACCCATGTGGTACTTTATCAAAACATCGTCCAAACCTTGTAATAAGCCGGGAATGATCACATTCTGGTTGATATTGCTGACCAGCACACCCACTAAATAACTGCGCCCTGAACGCAGCGCTTGGGCCGAGAGGTTGGGCCGGTAGCCCAGTTCGGCGGCTTTGGCTTTGACCAGTTCGCAGGTGCTTTCGCTGAAACGCAGCTCGCGGCCGCGGCCGCGCATAATGGCCGAAACCGTTGAGTAGCTTATGTTTAACGCATGGGCAATGTCTTTAAGAGTAGTCATTTTCAGTGCTTGAAAAACGTATATTTTGAACCTTATTGCAACGTTGCAACAAAAATAGTATACATCAAACAAGCAACTTTGTCAAGGGGGATTTTATTTTTTTACAAAAAAAATGCCGCGATCAGTTGTGGAATCACATCTGTCAGGCCGGATGCTGAATATACCGTCAGGCCGGTTATTTATCGCTGCTGTTGGCCGCGGCGGCAAGTTTGGTGGCCAACCCCTGACAAAAGCGGGTGTTCAGTTCAAAAAACAACCGCTGTTCTTCTTCGCCCAATCCGGAGAGAGCTTCCAACTCGCACTGCGCAATAGTATCGAGGATCTCGCGGCAGACCTTTTTGCCGCGGCTGGTAAGTTTGATCATTTTTCTGCGGCGGTCGGTCGGGTGAAATTCCCGCGTTACCAACCCCTGATCTTCCAGATCATTAAGCACTACGGTCATGCTCTGACGCAACAGTTTGGCTTCGTCGGCCAGCACAGCCGGTTCCACACCCTCCGGGTGTTCGGAAAGACACTCGAAGGCCCAGACCATGTTCAGCGACAGATTGCGGCTGTGCGCAAGGCGCGAATAGGCCACGTCGGTCTGTTTCCACGCCGCAAAACACTCTTTGAGCCATTGCTTCTGTTTTTTGGGGGCTACTGCCATGATCGGTTTATCTTACTCCAAATAAAAAGCGTCCATATTACAACGAGTGTCATAATATGGACGCATTTATGCTATTATGCAAATTTATTTACTGAAAAATCGGTATTTTCCCTTTTCAGCGGTTAAAATGCTTCATAGCCGCCTGGATCGCCTGACGCAGATTGTTCATGACCAGATCCAGTTCTTCGTCGGTGATGACGATCGGCGGAGCGATCACCAGCATGTTGCCGTTGTTACGGAGGATCATGCCGTGTTCATAGCACCAGTCGCGGATGAATACACCATAGGGTTCAGCCAGCTTGGTGCGCTTTTCGCGGTCGTCCATAAGTTCGATCGCCCACAAGGTACCCATACCCTGAATATCGCCGACCACGTCGAATTCCATGAGTTCGGTCAGCTTTTCACGGATCTTCTTGCCGAGTTCAGCAGCGCGTTCCACGAGGTGTTCGCGTTCCATGATTTCGATGTTGGCCAAAGCCGCGGCGCAGCTGATGCCGTGGCCGCCGTAGGTGCTGCCGCTGCGGAATTCATTGCCGGGAGCGCTGAACGCAGAAGCGATCTTCTGGGTGGTGATACAGGCGCCCAGCGGAGCATAGCCGCTGGTGATGGACTTACTGACGTCCAGAATATCCGGCACAACGCCGAAGTGTTCGCAAGCGAACCACTTACCGGTCTTGGCAAAACCGGTCTGAACTTCGTCGAAGATCAGCAGGATGCCGTATTTATCGCACAGTTCGCGGACGCCTTTCAGATAGCCTTCGGGCGGCACGGGGTAACCGCTGTTGCTGCCCGGGAGCGGGTCCATAAGGATCGCGGCAACGGTATCGGGACCTTCGGAAACCACGATGCGTTCGAGTTCGCGCAAGCAAGCCATGTTACATCCGGGCAGTTTCAGACCCATTTCGCATTCGCTGCACTTGACCTGCGGAGCATAGATGCTGCCGGGCATCAGCGGTTCAACAGGTTCGCGCAGCGCGCTGAAACCGGTCCAGCTGGTGGCAGCCAGAGTGGTGCCGTGATAGCTGCAGCGGCGGCTGATGACCTTGTAACGGCCCTTCTGCCCGGTCTGCCAGAAATACTGACGCGCCATCTTGACGGCGGTTTCGTTAGCTTCGCTGCCGGAGTTCAAAAAGAAGGTAACTTCCAGATCGCCGGGGGCGAGTTCAGCAAGTTTTTCCGCCAGACGGACCAGCGGAGCGGAGAATCCGTCGTGGTAGTTCGGGAAGAATTCCAGATCTTTGAGCTGTTCGTCGATCGCCAGACGGATCTCTTCACGGCCATGACCGATCGCGCAAGTTACCAGGTTGGAAAATGTATCAATAAATTCATTGCCGTCGATATCAGTGATACGGCAGCCTTTACCGCGGGTAAAGATCTTCACGCCTTTGTCAAGGTCGGCATTGTCCATCCAGTGACCGAGAACGTGTTTGCGGGCACTGGCCTTCAAACGGGCTTTTTCTGCATCTGTGAAATTCATTTGATTCACCATCTTTGTAAATAAGTTGGATATTGTTTTCGCAAAGCACCCGGTATTTTTGAGTGCTTTGCGGGCTTGTTTTTATTCTGCCCTGACGGCACAACGCTTATTTCATATAGGCGTTGGCAACCTTGTTGAACGCTGCCACATATTTTTCCAGGTGGCAGATGTCATAGTTCGGATGCGCAAAGAACGAAATGGTGCTTTCCGCCAGTTCTTTGGCCACGGGGCAATCGACTTTGGTGTAATCCATAGCCTTGGCCGCGGGGGTGTTGAAGGGGTAGTTGTCCGGGCCGATACCGTTTTTCTGCTGCAGGGTGTCTTCCTTGTACAATTCCGGCCACAACGCGCTGAAAACCGGCACGCCTTCGGCAGCCATCGCCGCGATGAATTCCTTGATCGTTACGGTCAGCTTGCTCATATCCAGCGAGAACGGTACCCACCAGAAGGAGTTTTTGCGTTCTTCGCTGTCGAACGGGCAAACCTTGACCAGCGGGTGATCTTTCAAAGCGTTGATCAGGTATTCACCGTTTCTTCTGCGCAGCGGCAGGTTCCAGGAATCCATCCGTTCCAGTTCGCAGGAACCGATCAACGACTGGATTTCCGTCATGCGGTAGTTGCAGCCGATGCGGTTATGAACGTACAGACGGCGATGTTCTTCGGTAAGCATATCCAAACCGTTGCTGGTGTCGAAACCGAAGTCGCGCAGCGAGAAGCAGGTTTCAAAGATATCTTTGTCGTTGGTAATGATCGCGCCGCCTTCGCCGCCGGTGGTCAGGTGTTTGGTGTGGCAGAGGTTGTAGCATCCGACATCCGCAATGGTACCGGTCTTTTGGCCTTTGTAGACACCGCCGAAACATTCGGTGCAGTCTTCCAGTACGCGCAGACCGTGCTTTTTGGCGATTTCCATGATCGGGCCCATGTCAGTTACGATACCGTACATGTGCGAAACCACGATCGCGCGGGTGCGGTCAGTGATTTTTTCTTCGATGTGTTTGGGGTCGAGTGTGTGCGAGTAGTCCACGTCGGAGAAGACCGGCAGCGCACCCAGCTGAAGGATCGCAAAAACAGGCGGGAAATAAATGTAGCAGGGTACGATGACTTCGTCGCCGGGAATAACGCCCAGGGCCGACAATGCCATGTGAACAGCGCCGTATTCGTTGACCGTGCTGACGCAATATTTGGCATTGTGCCACGCGGCAAGTTCCTGTTCAAACTTTTTGCCGTAAGGACCGCTCCAGTAGTTCAGTTTGGCAGTCTTCAGAGGTTCCGCCAACATCTGGTAGGTCTTTTCGGAATACACCGGCCACAGCGGAAACGGCTCCTTATTCAATGCTTCACCACCATTAATCGCCAATTTGTCAGACATCTTCACACTCTCTTTCTTTTTGGGTTTTTTACAGTTAACACATACAACGGATGCTTTTTGTTCAAACTCCGATCGATCCGGCGCAACTGACAGAACTTTGTGCAACTGCAACATATTCTGCAGTTTACGGTGGATGATCTCTGATTATAAACGCCATTTATAATAAATGTCATTTATTATTTCTGCAAATACTATACAACCATTTTTTTCAAAATGCAAATGCCGCAACTGATTTTTTCCGGCATCGACAATAAAAAACGATAAAAATTCAGATAAAAAGTTGCAAAGCCGGAAAAACAAGGCTACCTTAAAACTGGATACGTTATTCATTTTTTAATCTGAAACAAAAGAGTGTAATTTATGAAAAATCTGCTGAAAAACCTCCGTTATTACAAACTCAATACCGCCGCGCTCTGCTGCGGTCTGCCGCTGTTGGTGGCTGCTGCTGATGAGCCGCCGAAAAAGATCATGTTTGTCGGCGACAGCATCTCTTGCGGGGTCGGCGCTTCCAAGCCGGCCAACCGTTTTACCACCGTTGCGGTGGATATGTTGAACAAAAAGGCCGGGAAAAAGGCTTATGTTGAAGTTAATGTTGCCGTATCCGGTTCGACCATGACCACACATCCGTGGCCGTATCATCAGTCTTCCGGTTATCCTTACCGGCTGAAAAATGTGGCGGCGGTCAAGCCGGATATCGTGGTTATCCAGCACGGTGTGAATGACAATTCCGGGCTTTGTTCGCTGGGCGAATATGTGTGGAGTTACCGCAGTTTTGTCCGCGAAGTCAAAAAACTTCTGCCCAACGTCAAGATCGTTTGCATGACTCCCAGCCCGATGAAAAAAGATGACGATGCGTACGATGAATGGTGCAATCAGGCGTGTGCGGCGATTCAGGAGATCGCCGCGCAGGAAAATACCATGGTGGCGCACAGCAATATGGCTTTCCGCAAACGCATGGATTTTTTTCCGGATGGAACTCACCCCAATGACGGCGGCTATCAGATAATGGCCGAAGCGCTGGTGGCGGCAATCGAAGAAAATAAAGTCCAGAGCAAAAATAACTTTGATTTTGTCATCCAGCGCCCCGGAGCATACCGTTTATGCGGCTACATGTTTATAGTTTCCGAAGAGGCTGCCGCCAAAGGTAATTATACTGTATTCAAGAACGTTTCGGTCAACGGCTGGAACTACCGCGCTGACGGTCCGGTCAAGGTCGTTACCACTCCTCTGACCTACATGCAGAAACCGGAATGTAAACTTTCGGACGGCCGTAAACTTGATTGCAATTACCGGGCGTATTTCAAAGATGGCAGCTGGATGCTGCCTGCTACCGGCGGCAAGATGATAACGGCCGAACTTACCCCGGTCAAGACCAAAAAGTAAACTTTCGCGGATAGAAAAAAGTGTTGCAAAACTCGAAGAAGTTTGCAACACTTTTTTTGTAGTAATTAAGCTCAAATATGTAACATATCCGGTTATTCTGCGTTATATTTTTGCATTTTCTCATAAATTTGCATTGAGGGGCAGCTGTTGGCATCATTATAAATGCGCTTCAAGACTTGTACGCCTTATTCAGCATTGTAGAGTTTGCGCATCTTGCGAGGGCATTGGCATTGCCCTCCTGGACCTCCCTTGCTCGTTTGGCCGCTATATCCAGCGCGCTGGTTTCTTGGCGATTTTACAATAA
>SUWA01000090.1 GCA_015061695.1 Lentisphaerota bacterium | reverse complement strand
GGAATATATCCGGCAAACTGCCCTCTCATGCGTTCGCGGCCCTGACCGGGCTTTGCGGCGTTCCGCCGCATGGGCTGTTGGCGAGCTTCATTGTGTTGCAAAACTCTGAATAGTTTTGCAACACCCCCTTTTGCTTGTAAGAAAAATTATTTGCTGCCGGAACGCGGTTTGCCTTTGTACTTGCCGGACTTGCCGGGGTAGGGCGGCTTGCCTTTGCTTTTACAGTTTTCCGGATTGCTCTGAAAACTCCCCTCATTCTGACGCGGACGGGCGCCGGGACGCTTCTTTTTGAGCATGTTGATCTGGGTGCGGCGCTCGGCCAGACCGCGATTGACTTCGATTTCAGAACCATCCGGCGCCAAGCCGGTGTAATACATAGCTCCGCCCATGGTCATCGGCAGCGGAATGTAGTCCTGCACCTGCTGGGGACTCCAGTTGTGGCGGTTCAGAAAATCATCAACGGTTTTCATCTCTTTTTCGGTACAGCCGGGGAAGTTGGAAATAAAGAGCGGGATCAGATACTGCTCTTTGCCGGCGGCGCGGCTTTCATCTTCAAAAAACTTTTTGAACACATAAAAATCTTCGGCCGGATTCTTGCGCATCAACTTTAAAACGTTGTCGTTCAAATGCTCCGGCGCAACCTTCATGTGGCCGGATACATGATAGCGGATGATTTCGCGGAACAGATCTTTCTGCATATTGGCCAAATCAAGCCGCATACCCGAATTGATATACAAATGCTTGACTTTGGGGTTCTTTTTTACTTCGCGCAGCAACGCCAGCAGCCGCTTGCCGTCGCAGGAAAAATTAGGGCAGGGCAGCGGCCAGAGGCAGCTCGAACGGCGGCACAGACGGCACTGCTCAACGTTTTTGACGATACTGCCGTAGATGTTGCCGGCGGCACCGCCGATGTCGCTGATTGTGCCGCGGAAATCTTTGTCGGCAGTCAAACGCTCCACATCTTTAAGAATGGATTTTTCGCTGCGGCTGGTAACACCGCGCCCCTGATGCGCGACCAACCCGCAGAAAGTACACCCGCCGGGACAGCCGCGCACAGCCGGAATGGAATCGCGGATCGTTTCAAAAGCCGGGATCCTGCCCTTGTATTTGGGGTGGGGTTTGCGGCTGAAGTTCAACTCATTTACCCGGTCGAGTTCCTCACTGGTCAACGGCGGTTGCGGCGGTTCGATCACCAGTAAGCGGTCGCCGACTTTTTCGATCAAACCGCGGTTGGCGTGCTGATTGCTGGCCAGCTCCACGAGCTTGATCGAATCCATCAGTGCGGATTTGCGCTGCAAATGTTCTTCATGGCTGGGCAGCTCCATGAAATTCTCCGGCTTGACAAAGGCTTCGGCCGCCTTTTTGCCCAGCAAACGTGCCGTGCCGGGAATATTTTCAAGCGTTTTGCCATCGCGCAGACGGTTGAAGATTTCCAGGATCGGACGCTCGCCCATGCCGTAGATCAATATATCGGCCTTGGTATCGACCAAAACCGGAAAACGCAGTTTATCCTGCCAGTAATCGTAATGAGTTACGCGGCGCATACTTGCTTCCATGCCGCCGACAACTACCGGCACTCCGGGAAATGCGCGTTTGGCCAGCTGACTGTAAACAGTCAGTGCGTGCGGCGGACGCTGATCGGTCAAGCCGTTTTCGATGTAAGCATCTTCACGCCGTTTGCGCCGTCCGGCAGTGTAAATGTTGACCATGCTGTCGAGATTGCCGGAACTTATGCCGATGCCGACTCTGGGCGTTCCCATAACTTTCAGCACTTCCGGGTCCTGCCACGGAAACTGGGCGATCACACCGGTGCGGAACCCTGCCGCCAGCAGGATGCGCCCGATCAGCGAAATTCCGAACGAAGGGTGATCCACATACGCATCGCCGGTCAGCAGCAGCACATCCAGTTCGTCCCAGCCGAAGGCTTCCATTTCCTGCCGGTTGGTCGGCATATATGGTACATGATCGTAAGAAGTCATAAGTACTCCATCAACTTATTTAAGCAGTCCTGCCGCCGGAATGTTTCCGGCCGGAGTAAAGTTTTTATTGCCGATGTTGCTGATATTGAATCGGATCTGCCGGGGCTGCCGGTTGGCGAGTTTGCACTCAAATACAGCCGGTATGCTGCTGCCGGATGGAATTTTTTTGCCGTCGGCAATGTAAAGCAGGATAAACATGTGCTGTTGGGCGTTGCCGAGTTGTGGCGCGGACAAAGTGCTGCTGCCGCAAGTAAAAGAGGTGTCCTGCTCAATGCCGGATTTTATAGCAATGCAGTTATAGGTCTGATTGTTGATTTTCAGCGTGTAATCCACCGGGTTGATGGTACGCGCCGGATACATTTTAAGCACTATTGCCACATAGCGCGGCGAACTGAAATTACAGGGGTAGGGGAATTGTTCTTTAGCCCATACTGCGATCGGAGCGGATGTACATTCGGCTGCAACAATATCCCCGACCTGAAAGCCCAGACTGACGGTTTTGGCCATGATCCGGCTGCTGCCCGCAGTCAAAATAAATGCACAAATACAAATTTTAATAAAAAAATTGATTTTCATAACGACCCGATCTCCCGGATTTGATTTTGCTGTGATATATTACTTCAGGGATAATATAACCTGTGGAGTGCTTATACGCAAATCAAAACCGATTTTTCCACCGAAAAAAACTTGCATAGTCGGGATTGTTGCGCTATAATAGAAACTGGAGGATTTACTGTTTTATGAGTATAAAATTTGATTTGCTGGAAAAATTTCGGCGCGCGCTGTTCCGTTCGGACGGAGTCAGCGAAGGGGCGCGTGATGCGTCCGAAGCCGATTATCTGGTCAAGATGAATATTCCACCGCTGCTGGGGCGGAGAGATGCTGCATGTGAATTTTTGCGCGATTTGCTCAAACATGAACTCAAAGAAATGCCGCTGGAAGGACGGCTCGAGTGCTACCGCTGTATGCTCGAAGTGCTTGAGTATGCCATTATTGATACTGAAAGTGTGCAGATGACACTGGCCAGTGCCGAAACAGCCGGCCGCGAGAAACGTCTGCACAGCTTTTTAAGCGTTATGCGCGATTTGTTGAGCAGTGCCTGTGCTATGGCCGAAGCCAGCGTCGAGTTCAGCTGTGAAAACCCCGATTTGGGGTATTTTTTGAACAAAAGCGGCCGTCTGGCCCGCTACGCCGCTTCGGGGCGCGATGCGGAAATGCGTTCGTTGAATCTGGCGCTGGATCTCTCGGTGGCGGCTACGGCCAGATTTCAGGTCTACTGCGACTACAACCGCAAAAGTTTCAGTGCGGCCAACAGCGAGCGCTATCAGGCGGCTTTTGATTTGTACAGCAGCCGTTACCGCAAGACTTATTCACTGAAAATTGAGTCCGGTAAAGAGTTTGCTTGATTGAGTGTTAACAGAATATTATGATCGGAATTCGGGTATAAATTTATGGGGCAGCTTCATATCACCGGCGGGATCATCCCGCAAGGAACAGTAAAAGTCAGCGGCAATAAAAACGCAGCTTTGCCAATGCTGGCCGCAGCGCTTTTGACCGGCGATACGGTAACAATTCACAACATGCCGGATATTCTGGATGTGCGTACGATGATGGATATAATCCGCGCGCTGGGCGGCTCGGTGGAGTTTGACGGCGCTACGGCGGTCATCAACGCTTCCGGCGTGGCCACCGGGACTATTCCGCGCGAACTTTGCGCCAAGGCCCGCACTTCGATATTGTTTGCCGCTCCGCTGGTGGCACGGCTGGGCGAAGCCAGACTTTTTCCGCCCGGCGGCGATGTGATCGGCCGGCGGCGGTTGGATGGGCACTTTTACGGCTTGGAAAAACTTGGTGCCAAATTTGAATACACAGAGGGCGCTTACTGTTTTACTTTGCCGGAAAAACGCTTGTGCGGCCGGGATCTCTTTCTGGATGAAGCCAGTGTAACCGGTACCGAGCAGATCATGATGGCCGCGGTGTTGGCCCAGGGGCATACCACTTTGCTCAATGCCGCTTGCGAACCGCATGTGGTGGAATTGGGCGAAATGCTCAACAGTATGGGTGCATGGATCACCGGGTTGGGCAGCAATACGATCGAAATCGACGGCGTGGATTCTCTGCATGGCTGTGAGTGTACCGTAGCCGGCGACCATATCGAAGCCGGGAGTTTTCTGGCTTTGGGGGCTGCGCTGGGCGGCGAACTGGAAGTCGTGGGGACCGTACCCCGGCACCATTGGATGCTGCGGCGCGTTTTTGAGCGGTTCAATATCGAAATGACGCTGCACAGCGACCGGATCTATCTGCCGGGGAAGCAGAAACTCAAAGTCCGGCAGGATTTTGGCGGCCACATTCCGGTTATTTCGGACGGGCCATGGCCGCAGTACCCCAGCGACATGATGAGCTGTACTATCGTAATGGCCACGCAGGCCGAGGGCTGCGCACTCTTTTTTGAAAAGATGTTTGAAAGCCGTATCTACTTTGTTGACCGCCTGATCGACATGGGGGCCAATGCTATTGTCTGCGACCCGCACCGGGTGGTGATTTCCGGGCCGTCCAAACTGCACGCTGCGACTGTATCCAGTCCGGATATCCGCGCTGGGATGGCCATGGTGATCGCCGGACTTTGCGCCGAGGGCGAAAGCGTGATCAAATCCAGCGAAATAATCTATCGCGGCTATGCCGATCTGGTGAATAAATTGCAGAATCTGGGCTTGGCAGTTCAGGAAATCCCATGATAAAAATTTGCAAATAACGGTTTTCGGTGTTATATTTACAATTTGCGAAATCCGACAGTGAAAATCGGATGTAAAAGGTTGTAAATAACAAGGAAAGGTTGGAACACCATGAAAACGATGCAGGAAATAGCCGACGAATTGGGTTTGGCGCGTTCGACTGTATCTTTGTGTCTTTCCGAGAGCCACCGGCATTACCGGATCAGCGCCGCTACTGTCCAACGGGTGCGCGACTATGCTGAAAAAGCCGGATTTGTCCCCAATCGTATGGCCGGTAAATTAGGTAAGGATAATACGCCGCCGATCGGTTTGATCATAAATCAGGACAGTTCTTTTGAAAAGAGCGCTATGGCATTGCGCTATGCCATGAACCGTTTGCACGAAGCTAAACGCGATTTTGTGATCCAGGGGTTTATCGGAGGGCGGTTGGTGCCGACCGTGCGTATGCTTAAAGGTTTACAAGTCAATACACTGATAATGTTCGGTCTGTTTGAGGAATCCATTCACCGCCCCAACGAGAATTATGTCAGCAGCGGGGCATTTCAGGCCGGGGATCTGGATAAACTCCAGGCACTGCTTAAAGATGTGGATTTCTTCAGTGTGGACTATGATTACCCGGTGCCGGCGGATTGCGTGAGCAACATCTACCGCATGGGGATCGACCGCAGTCAGACGCGTATCGAGCTTATGGAAGAACTTGCCGCTGCCGGTAAAGGCAATTTTATGTGCGATATTGACGTGGATGAAGAAGAAAAGCTCATGGAGAAAAAGCTGATCTTTGACCGCCGTCAAATCCTGCGTGGTGAGTTTGTGGCCCGCGATGAGTTCGATGTGGGCAAACATTACGCAGATATGGTCTTGCGCGATTTCCGGCATTTGCATGTAAAAACCGTACTGGTTAAGGACGACCGGGTGGCGGTGGGGTTGATCGAGGAATTGACCGCCAAAGGCGTGCGCGTTCCGGAAGAGCTGCAAGTCATCGGATTTGATAATTTAGTGGATGCCCCCTATTTCCGGGTTCCGCTGACAAGTATTGAAGTGCCGGTGCTGGATAATACCCGCAAAGTTCTTGACCATATTCTTAATGGTGAACCGCTGGAAAAAGATACCATCAACAAAGCTAATATAATCTGGCGCCAGAGTGCTTCGCTGTAAATTTTATTACACAAAAAAAACGGGCCGCTTGCAAACCTGATTTGCAGCGGCCTTTTTGCTGTATAACATGAATATCAGTTGCGGATGCCCCAGCCCAGCAAGCGGCGGGCAAAGTTGAAACACGTCTGACGGTTGTCAAATCCGGTCAATACTCCGACATAACGGCGCCCGTTGATCGTGCAGCTGAAGGCCAGACAGTGGCCGGCCGCCTGGGTGTAACCGGTTTTCATGCCTTCCATGCCTTCGATTTTGGCAAGCAGCTGGTTGCTGTTTTTGATCGTGCCGAACCGGGTTTTAGCCTGGGCTGAACTTGTATAACGCAAGATCAGCGGGTACTCATAAATGCGTTCGATCAATTTGACCATATCCAGACAGCTGGCTACATTCATTCGCGGCGGTATGTTCCGGTCGGTGTTGTATATCGGCAAGCCGTTGGCATTGACAAAACTGGCGGAGTTCATGCCGATTTCCCGGGCTTTCAGATTCATTTTTTCGATAAAATTGCGGCTGTCGCCATATCCGAAATATTCGGCGATCAGAAAAGCCGCGTCATTGGCACTGGGCAGCATGGCATAGATAAAAAGCTCGTGGAGCGTGTACTTTTCGCCCGGCTTGAGATTGATTTTGACCTTGCCGACCGCTGCACAGGCATTGGATGCTGTAACGCGGGTGGAGGGCGTGATGCCATTGCTGGATCCCATTTCTTCAAAAGCCGTATAGATAGTCATAAGTTTACTCATAGAAGCAATCGGCACTGTTACGGTGCTGTTTTTTTCCCACAACACTTTGCGGTTGGTCAAATCGACCAGAATTCCGGCTTTGAATTTCTGCCTGGCCAATATATCCGGCAACGGACGCACGGTCGAAAAATCAAATTCACCGTAGCTTGACGGCGCATCGGGTCTTTTGTAACGGTTGACCGGGCGGGCCGGAGTACTGACCGGCGCGGCAGGCGTAATAGATGCCGACGGCGGAGGGGCGGTAACTTCTCCGGTGCTTTTAGTTTCCGCCGTCGGGGCGGATTCTTCCGGTGTGGAGCCGGAGGCCGTTACCAATGCAATTATAAGGACTGTAAAAAAGATGACCGAACAAACCGCTAAAGCAATGATGCGGTCGCGCTTGTTCATGTTTTTGATTTTTTCAAATTCAAATTTCATGATCAAAACCTGTTTCAGACTGTTTTTAACTGTAAAAACCTTATGTTATACTGTAATATAACACCAATAATTAAATATTGCATGGAATGAGTCAACGTTTTTTCTTTATTTTGCTTGAATTTATCGCCGGGGGGCGTTATATTTTATTAAAGGGAAGCGCAAGGTGCCGGATAAATCTGCTCCAACAGGGTGTCATGGGTCGTCTGATCCGTATCCGGATTGGAGTATAAATGGCAGTTTTATGATAAAATTAGTGCTGATACTGCCGCGGTTCAATCGCAGAAATTGGGATTCATTGACCGAACAGGCATGGCGGATGGCCCGGATGCTTACTGCAGACGGGGTCGCGCAATGCAGTATTGCCGCTGCCCGCGAAGCGGACGAGGCGGCGCTGGAGGTGGTCGACAATGTCCAGATACACCGCTTTCTGCCGCAGGAACCGCGCTGGAAGTGGGTTCGCAAGTTGCGTAAACAGGATTCGGAGCATGGCAATCTGGAGTTGCCGGGGCTGGAATTGTTTTTGCGCAAAAACAAGTTTGATCTGGTGCATTTTATGTGCATGGGCAAGCTGTGCAATAAGCTGGCCGGTATTGTGCATGAGCGCAATATACCTTATGTGGTGAGTTGCCGCAGTGAGGATTTTCAGGTTTTTGATGCCGTAAGAATAAGCGGTACTGACAGTATCAGAGCGCGTTTTATGCGCGTTTACCGCGAATTTCAGGATGCGCTGAAAAATGCGGCGCGGGTCTTTTGTTCCGACCATCGGTTACGGAGATTATTGGCGCATGAATTGGGGGACCGGTCGCTGGTATATTGGCAAAGCGGGGTGGAAGTCGAGCGCTTCAGCCGGCCGGTATCAGTGGATTTCAGGCAGTTTTATCAACTGTCGATGTCGCGTCCGATCGTGTTGTCGGTCGGACGTTTGAGCGACAGCAAGAATCAGCAGCTGTTGCTGGAAACGGTGTCGGTTTTGAATAAACGGAACTGGAATTGCCAGCTGGTGGTCATCGGCTGGTGCAGTTCGGTCGATTATCTGAATAAGTTCCGGAGTTTGGCCGCCGAGCGTAATCTGGAGCATTGTTTGACTTTGATAGAAGGTTTGCCGCCCGGTGATGAACGTTTTCAGGCGGCGTTTCAAGCTGCATCGCTGGTGCTGTTGCCGTCGCGTTACGATGTTTCGGGCTCGGCAGTGCTGGAGGCGTGGGCTGCCGGAGTGCCGGTGATCGCTTCGCCGGTCGGTGGCGGCGGCGATTTGATCGAAGATGGCGTGAATGGGCGGCTGGCCGCTCCGCAGGATTTTACGGCTTTTGTCCGCTGCTGCGAAGAGCTGCTGGACGAACGCAACCGGGCGCTGTTGGAAAAAATGCGCTCATCCGGGTTCGCACGCTGCCGGGAGCTGCGCTGGGAAAACCGTTTGGCTGAATTGATAAAAATATATAATGATATATTACAAATAAACAATGAATAAACCGTTAGCGGAAAGGCCGACCTTTCCGGAAAACAGAGAGAGAATTTTTATGAAAGAATATCTGTTGAAAAATGTCCGGCTGATCGATCCGGGCCGCAAGATCGATCAGGTATGCGATCTGGGGATCGCCGGCAATCTTATGACTCCGGCGGAACAGTTGAAAAATCCGGAAGTGCTGGATATGACCGGTAAGGTGGCCGCACCCGGTTTTATTGACTTGCATGTGCATTTGCGTCAGCCGGGCAATACGGCGGCGGAAACCATTGCCAGCGGTACGGCTGCGGCCGCCGCCGGCGGGTTTACGTCGGTTGTTGCAATGCCCAATACTTCGCCGGCGGCGGATACTCCCGGTGCGATCGAATATCTCAAAAGCATTGCCAACAGCAAAGGGGTGGTGCGGGTGTTGGCTTCCGGCTGTATGACCAAGAATTTAGCGGGCGAAGAAATGGCTCCGATCGGTGGTCTCAAAAGCGCCGGCGTGGTGGCTTTGACCGACGACGGCAAATGTATCCAGAACAGCGCACTGATGCGCCATGTTATGGAATACGCCAAAAGTTTTAATCTGCCGATCATGGATCACTGCGAAGAAAAGAACATGGCCGCCGGCGGCGTTATGCACGAAGGCAAGTGGTCGGTGCTGCTGGGCTTTAAGGGTATGCACGCGCTGGCCGAAGAATTGATCGTGGCGCGCGATATTATGCTGGCCCGCACGATCGACTGGTATGTGCATTTGCAGCATATCAGCACGGCCGAAAGCGTGCGCATGGTCCGCGATGCCCGCCAGCGCAACATCAAAGTTTCGGCCGAAGCCACGCCGCATCATATTGCGCTCAACGATGAGTGTATCAAGAGTTTTGATACCAATTACAAGATGAATCCGCCGCTGCGTTCGGAAGCTGACCGGCTGGCGTTGCTGGAAGGTCTGGCCGACGGTACCATTACCGTGATCGCCACCGACCACGCGCCGCACACGGCCACGAGCAAAACGGTGGAATTTGATTATGCACCCTTCGGGATCATCGGTTTGGAAACGGCGGTGCCGGTAACTCTGACCGAGCTGGTGCATAGCGGCGTTTTGACTTTGGAACAGTGGGTAGCCAAATTCACCACCGGGCCGGCCGAAGTGCTGCTGATGGATGACTACACTTTGGCTGACGGCAAAGTTGCTGATATAACAGTGATCGATCCGGATCTGGAATTTACCGTGGACAAAAACACTTTCCGCAGTTTGAGTTGCAATACACCTTTTGACGGCAAAAAATGTCGCGGCAAAGCGGTCGGCACCATGGTGGACGGAGTCTGGGTATACCGTGAGTTCTGATCAGTGGAAGAGTGATTGGCGCAATCTCTACATACATGTGCCATTTTGCGCAAGCAAGTGCGGGTATTGTGCCTTTTACTCCGAAACCGCAGCCGGGAGTGCGTTGCGCCGGAATTATTTAAATGCTGTAAAAAGTTTTTTGCAGCGGATCGAATTTCCGGTGCCGGTGGAAAGTGTCTATCTGGGGGGAGGGACGCCTAATTTCCTCTCCGCCGGGGAACTGGCCGGATTATTTGAAAGCATCAGAAAGTATGTGCCGTTAAGCGGCAGTTGCGAAATCTCTTGCGAGCTTAATCCGGAGTGCATGACTTTATCCAAACTCTCGGTGCTGAACGAACATGCCAACC